>DRPG01000106.1 GCA_011376105.1 Deltaproteobacteria bacterium | reverse complement strand
TGGGGCTGCCCGAGGTCACCCGCTTCACCGGCGCGGTCGCCCGGAGGTTTGGGCGGTAAGCGCCCGAAACCGCCCCTGGCGCAGCCCCGTTTCATCCATACGAAGCAGGCTATCGAAGATCCAACCCAAGCGGACGGGCGTCTGTTGCCCGCAGAGTTCCGGTCGGAGCCCACGGTCAGCGATAGACGTCCCTATAGCGAGCCGGTCGGGGCCGATGGACGAACGCACGGAGTTGGTTGAAGCAGAGGAGGCACCCACCGAGGTGTCCCCCATCGCTGCGCCCACAGATCCCCCCCGGCCCGGGGCTCTGCAGCGGCTGAGGCGGCTGGGGGCTCGCCTGCTGCGGCTCGCCGTCGTCGGGCTGCTCGCCCTGATCGCCCTGCTGCTGGGCTGGCTGCAGTCCGGCGACTTCCAGCACCGGGTGACCGGGCTGTCCGATCGGCTGCTCCAGGATGCGCTCGGTGAGCAGGTGTCGATCGAGCGGATCAACGTCCGCTACTGGCCGCCGGGTCTCACCGCGGTGGGGGTGCATGTGGTGCACGCGCCCACTCAAGAGACGATCTTGAGCGCTGAGCGCGTCCGGATCCCCCTGAAGCTCAGGCTCACCGGCGGGCCCACCATCGGCCGGCTGCAGCTGCAGCAGCCGAGGGTGCACCTGCACCTCGAGCCCGACGGAGGGATCCGCGAGCTCCGCGACATGATCCGGCCTCCGCCAGAGCTACGCAGGCCGATGACCCGCCTGCCGTTCAGCGAGCTGCAGATCGAGGGCGGGCAGCTGCGCCTCGATCTCCCTGCGGATCAGGGCACGATCCAGCTCGCCCACCTCGAGGTCGAGCCCCGCCGGGGCTCCACCGCCGATCTGAGCGGGGATCTGTCGGTCCGCTACCGGGGCCTCGAGGAGGCCACCCACCTCGACTGGTCGGGGATCACGCTCGGTCCAGAGACCATCCGGATCCCGAAGCTGATCCTCGACACCCGGCTCGCCAACCTCGAGGGGCGCCTGGAGCACACCCTGGGGGGAGCCATCGAGGCGGATCTGAGCGCCAAGGTCCAGCTCGAGCAGCTCGACGGGCTGCTCGAGGAGCCCCGGGCGCTGTATGGCAAGGTCGATCTCGATCTCATGTTGGAGGGCACCCTCGCCGATCCCACGCTGCACGTCGTCGCGCTCACCACCGCGCTGGGCCTCGACGTGCCCGGCGTCCTCACCCCGAAGCTGAGCTACGAGATCGGAGACGCGACCGCGTCCGCCATCGCCCGCAGGGACGGGGTCCAGATCGAGCAGGTCGTGCTGGACTGGGGCGGTGGCTCCCTGGTGGGGTGGGGCTTCGTCAGCCCGTCCCTGCAGCTGCTCGATGGCCACGCCATCGGCTCCAACGTCGCGCTGGCCCCGATGCTCCAGGCCTTCGACGTGGCCCCCACCCCGTGGGTGGACATGCGCGCCGACGCCGAGGTGTCGATCGAGGGCGCGCTCGCCCCCCTCGATCTGTCCGGCACCTTCGACTTCGCCGTCGCCGATCTGCACGTCGGCGATCGCCCGATCGCCGATCCCGCGGTGGAGCTGATGCTGGATCTGCCCCACGCCCACGCGAGCGGCACGCTCCACGTCGATCGCCAGGCGCTGTCGATGGACGCGCCGGTGGTGCGGGGGCCCCGCAACCAGGGCTCGATGACGATGGAGATCGGCCTGGTCGAGCCCCGGGGGCCCCTGGATCTGCGCTTCGACATGTGGAGCGCCGACCTGTCGGACTTCGGGCCCCTGGGCCAGGTCGAGCTACGGGGCACCGGCGCGGTCAGCGGCCGGATCTGGGGCTACTTCAACCAGCTGCAGCTCGCCGGTGAGGGCCAGCTCGATGGGTTCTCGGTGCTCGGGATCCCCTACGCCGATCACCTCTCAGCGAAGATCCGCTCCCCCGACATGCGCTCGGTCCACCTCGACGAGGCCACCGCTGTCCTCGGGAGCTCCCGCTACGGGGGCAGCTACAGCATCGACTTCGCCCCACCGATCTCCATGGACACCGACATCACCATCGAGCGGGGCCGGATCGAGGATCTGGTGGGCATGTTCATCGATCTCGAGGGCCTGACCGGGGAGCTGTCGGGCACGCTGTCGCTGCATGGCCCCCTGTTCGAGCTGGACGGAGGGGCCGATCTACGGTTGGCCGAGGTCGATCTCTTTGGGGAGCACTTCCCCACCGGTCGGGGCCTGGGCTTCATGGACGCAGGGCGGTTCACCCTCGACGATCTACGGGTCCGCCGCGGGCGTGGCCGCGCGGGGATCACCCTGCGGGGCTCGGTGGATCGAGCGTGGGCGCTGGACATGGAGCTGGTGGCCGACGGGCTCCGGCTCGAGCACCTCGATCGCCTCGATGGCCACGACGTGCCCCTGTCCGGGAAGATCTCCGTGATCTCGAGGATCACCGACACCTTGTTCGATCCAAGCCCCGATGGCCGGATCCAGCTCACCGGGGTGCGGTACGCGGGCGAGCCTGTGGCTGACTCCATCCTCCGCTTCGACTCCGAGGACGGGATCACCACCTTCACCGGAGACCTGATCGGCGGGAGCGCTCGGGTGGCGGGCACCCTGGGGCTGTGGGGGGAGCAGCCCTACGCCCTGATCGCCGAGCTCTCGGAGCTACCCGCTCACCTGCTGTACCCCGAAGCCGCCGATGGCTCGCCGCTGCGGGCCACGGTGTCGGGCACCGTCGAGATCGGAGGGGACTTCGGCGAGGTCTGGTCCCCGGTCACCATCGACGCGAAGCTCCCCCGGATCAGGCTAAGCTACCAGCACCACGTGCTGACCAACCAGGGCCCCTGGATCTACCACCAGGACGGCACCGCCTTCGATCTGTCCGGGTTCAACCTCCACAGCGGCACCACCCACTTCGAGATGGCCGCCAGCAGCGACACGTCGCTGCTGCTCGCCGGTGAGGGCAGGATCGATCTCGATCTGCTGCGGGCGATGGTGCCCGGGCTGGATCGAGCCTCAGGCCAGGCTGAGGTGGAGCTCAGCGCCGTGGGCAGCCGCCCGAACGTCGAGGCGATGGTGGACGTCCGGATCAGCGCGGATCTGCTCCGCCACGACAGCGCACCCCTGACCTTCGAGGACGCGAGCGCCTGGCTACAGATCCGAAAAGATCGGATCGATCTGCTGGCGATGGACGCCAAGGTCGGCGGGGGCGTCGCCCGGGGCGCAGGTCGGATCGACGCGGTGGACTGGGTCCCGTCGCGCTACGATCTGCAGGTGCAGGTCGACGACGCTCAGGTCCAGTGGGTCGAGTCCCTGCCGCCCGCGATCGGCGACGGCACGTTCTCGTTCGATGGCCCCACCGACGCCCTGCTGCTGTCCGGCGATGTGCAGATCAACGAGATGACCTTCGCCGATCGGATCGACTGGGAGGACTGGGTCGTCGAGTACCGGGAGACCATGCTGGTGGATCCGGCCACCATCTACGACGACGAGCCCATGTTCAACCTCAACGTCTCGATCGGGGCCGATCGCACGATCCGGCTCCAGAATAACGTGGCTGAGGGGATCGCGTCCGCAGATCTCCGGATCATCGGAGACACGGTCCGGCCCGGCCTGGTCGGCACCGTCACCGTGAACGAGGGCCTGGCGTTCCTCCAGGATCGCGAGTTCCGGATCGATCGGGGCAACCTGCTGTTCAACGACCCCTGGAGCTGGGATCCCCAGCTCGACTTCTCGCTGCTGACCGACATCGACAGCCGCGAGCAGCGCTACCGGGTCGACTACCAGGTCTTCGGGCCGTTCTCCGACTGGCGCACCACCACCCGCAGCGATCCGCCCCTGCCCCAGTCCGACGTCAACGCCCTGCTGTGGTTCGGGGTCACCCTCGACGAGCTGGAGGAGATGGGGGAGCTGTCCACCGCGGTGGTCCAGGGCGTCGCCGATCTGCTCGTCACCGACTTCTTCGTCAGCGGCCAGGCCGGAGATCTCCGCGACGATCTGCCCGACTTCCTCCAGTTCGATCGCATTGATCTTGCTACTGGGGTAAACGTGCGCGGTGACTACTCCCCCGATCCCCGGCTGGTGGTCGACAAGCGGCTGCACGATCTCGCGGACGTGGATCTCACCTGGGAGCTCAACCTGATGCGTCCCGACGAGGCCTATGTCTCAGCCCAGAAGCGCATCGGGGGTATGTGGAGCCTGTCGGGCTGGTATGCGACCCTGCAGCGGGATCGGGTGCTCCCGATCGGCGGCGCCTATGGGGTCGACGTCACGGCCCGCTGGGAGATCGAATAGACCTCGATGATCGCGCTGTGGTCGATCCTGGTGTGCTCCGCAGGGGCAGCCCCCGAGGCTGAGGGCTTGTCCGCCTGGTGGCAGGAGCTTCCCGTGGCCGACGTCCAGCTCACGGCGCCGGAGGGGGGGCTGCCCGAGGAGAACCTGGAGGTCCTGCTGCGGGTCCGGGAGGGCCGCCCGCTGCGCCTCCAGCAGCTGCGGCTGGATCTCGCGACCCTGTACCGGGTGGGGAGCTTTGCCTCGGTGGAGGCCGACGTCGAGCCGTTCCCGGTGTTCGATGATCAGGGGGAGCCCCAGGCCGGCGTGCTGCTGTCGTACATCGTCTACCCCGCGCCGATCGTGGCGCGGGTCTCGGTGCTGCGCAACCGCGCGTTTCCCTCCCGCAAGCTGCTCGACGCCGCGGGGCTGGCGACCGGGCAGGTGTACTACGAGGATCTAGACGCCGACTTCGTGGCCAAGCGCGTCACCGACTGGCTGCGGCGCCGGGGCTACCCCCGGGCCGAGGTCACCTTGAGGGCGACCGAGCCCAGCCCCGGGCGGATCCATGTGGTGATCGACGTCGAGGAGGGCGAGCCCGATCTGGTCGAGCACCTGGCCTTCGGCGGAGACTATGCCAAGGCCGGCGTCAGCGAGGCGAGGCTGCGGCGCTGGGTCCGGCGCGCGGGCGTCGCCGAGGGCAAGCCCCTGGCGCTCGAGGACGTCACCTCCGCCCAGGATCTGCTCCGGGAGAAGCTGGGCACGGCCCGGGGGGGGCTACATCGCGGCCCTGGCCGTGGCTACATCGCGGCCCGGGTCACCCCCGCGGTGCTGCCGGGCGACACCGGCCCCCACGTCACCTTCACCATCGAGCCTGGCCCCCGGCTGGAGCTCGAGGTGTTCGGCATGGGCCCCTGGCCCAAGCGGAGGGTCCGCGAGGCCCTGGGGATCGATCACCGTCTGCGGCTGACCGGAGGCTTCCTCGATCGGGCCCCGGATCTGCTCGAGACCTACCTGCAGGAGCGCGGCTGGCTCACCGCCGACGCCAAGGTCGAGATCGACGACAGCGCCCTGCCGGATCGCCGTGTCCTGACCGTACAGACCAAGCTCGGCCCGCGCCACACCATCGGAGACGTCCCCGATCTCGAGTTCCTGGACTTCGAGTTCTCCTTCACCGACGGCCCCGGCGAGGTCGAGGAGGAGCGGCTGAAGCGGGACCTCCAGGCCATCTTCGATCAGGCCTCCCCCGACGTGCTGCGCCAGGACTTCTACACCGAGGCCGAGATGGAGATCGGCAGGATCGCCACCGAGCAGTACTTCACCGGCCAGGGCCACCTGGAGGCGGAGGTCGTGGTCGAGCCCCCCGAGATCCGGGCCCGCCCCACCCTGGGGAACCTGGCCCGGTGGGTGGCCGGGGTCCCCCGTCACATGCGGGTCACCCCCAGGGTGACGGTCACCCTGGGCCCGATCACCACCTTGTCGGAGCTGTCGGTCTCGGGGGCGGCGCCGGGGCTGGAGCTGAGCTGGCTGCAGGAGGCGATCGACGCCCAGATCGGGGCACCCTTCTCGCCCCAGGCGATCGAGCAGCTCTCCCGCAGGGTGCTCGAGGCCCACCGGGCCCAGGGCTACCTGGAGGCCGAGTCGAGGGTCACCCACCAGCCCAGCCCCGATGGCCTGAGGCGCAGCGTGATCCTCGTCGATCCAGGGCCCCGGATCCTGCTGCGCTCGATCGTCACTCAGGGCCGCAGGCTCACCCGGAGGGAGGTGATCGTGCGCACGGTGGACCTGCGGACGGGCCAGCCCATCCGGGCCTCCTCCACCCCCGACACGACCCGCTCCTCCCAGCGTGATCTCGAGCAGGTCCGCGCCGATCTGTACGAGCTGGGGATCTTCCGCACGATCACGATGGATCTGATCGGGGACGAGGCCGCCCGGGATCTGGTGATCGCGGTCAACGAGCGCCCCCGCTATGCGTTCGAGCTGGGCGGCGGGGCGAGCACCGATCAGGGCGTGCGCACCTTCCTGCGGATGACCCGGCGCAACCTGTTCGGGCTGGCCCACCAGCTGCAGCTGCTGGGCCAGGTGGGGCTGGACTATGGCAGCGATAACGTCGGGAACCTGCTGCCCAACTTCACCAAGCCCGAGTGGCGGGCGGCGGCGTCGTACACCGCTCCACGGTTCCCGGGCCCCAACCAGCAGCTCACCCTCGATCTGATCCTGCGGGATCGTCGCCAGGAGCGCACCTGGCGGATCGATCGGAGCGGAGGGGGGGGCTCGCTGCGCACCTCGTTCGGGCGGCGGGATCACACCGAGCTCCAGATCGGCACCCGGCTGGAGCTCCGCCAGCTCAACCAATACGACGAGGCCGCGATCCTGCCCGGAGAGGCCTGGACCGCCTTCGATCCAGACGATCCGGACAGCCCCCGGTGGCGGGTGCAGGAGGCGGTCACCGCGCTGGTGCTGCACGATCTCCGCGACGATCCCCTGCGCCCGGGCAAGGGGGCCCTGCTGTCGCTCAACGGCGAGTGGGCGCCGGGGCTGGCCTGGCGGGATCAACCCCGCACCGCGTTCCTCAAGACCGAGGCCCGGGTCTCAGGCTATGTGCCGCTGGGCGGCTTCACCCTGAAGCTGGCGGGGGGTGGAGGCGCGATCCTCCCCCTGTCCCCCGGCGTGCCCCCGCTCGAGGATCGCTTCCGCCTGGGGGGGACGGGCTCGCTCCGGGGCTTCATCCGGGACGGCGTCGGGCCCCACAACATCGCGACCCGGGTCGCGGTGGACTGGCCCCGGGGGATCGGGCCGGTGATCGACTACACCAGCCGCGCCGATCCCGAGCGCTGGGTCCCCACCGGTGGAGACACCGTGGCTGACGGCACCTTCGAGCTGCTGATGCCCCTGACGGAGCTGGGCTTCACCTCGTGGGACGGCTACGCCGCGGCCCTGTTCCTCGACGTGGGCAACGTGTGGCTGCTGGAGTCGGGCCCGATAAGCGATCCCCTGGGCGAGGATCTCGAGCCGACGAGCAACCAGGCCATCTACCAGACGAGCCTGCCGTTCCTGCGGGTGGGCACCGGGGCGGGGATGCGGATCGACACCCCGGTGGGCCCGCTGCAGCTCGATCTGGCGGTCAACCCCCAGGTCTTGCTCCTCAAGGACGATCCGACCCGCCACTTCGATCGGTACGATCTGCTGGTGAGGGGCTGGGAAGAGCCCGCCTGGCGCTTCCACCTCACCCTGGGCTCGCTGTTCTGAGCCCAGGGACGGTGGGGTCCTAGGCGGACCTGATCCCCCCCCCGCAGCGCCCCAGGCGGCCCGGAGCGGCACCGCAGCGCCCGGAGCGGCACCGCAGCGCCCAGAGCGGCACCGCAGCGCCCCAGGCGGCCCGCAGCGCCCGCAGCGCCCGCAGCGCCCCAGGCGGCCCGCAGCGCCCCAGGCGGCCCGCAGCGCCCGCAGCGGCACCGCAGCGCCCCAGGCGGCCCGGAGCGCCCGCAGCGCCCGCAGCGCCCCAGGCGGCCCGCAGCGCCCGCAGCGCCCCAGGCGGCCCGCAGCGCCCGCAGCGCCCCAGGCGGCCCGCA
>DRPG01000105.1 GCA_011376105.1 Deltaproteobacteria bacterium | reverse complement strand
GGCCCCCCGCCCCGACGAACGCCAGGCTGCCCTCCAGGGTGCGGTTGTACAGCAGCGGGGTGCGGCCCCACCTCCGCCCCACCAGGGCCGCGATCGGATCGCCGAGGCCGAGCACGGCGAGCGCCCCCACCCCCACCTCCACCGAGACCGAGACCGACAGCAGCAACACCGCGGTGACGTACCAGGTGGCTGAGTTGACGTGGTGGGCCTCGTGGGGGTGGGCCACCTTGCCGAACAGCTGCATCAGCAGCTCGTTGATCTTCGGCGACCACCTCCGGGACAGCTCCATGCCCCAACCCAGGCCCGCCGCGGCCAGCGCGGTGCCGATCCGGGCGGTGGGGGACTGCAGCACCAGCTCCACCAACAAGATCACCCCCACGGCGTTGGCGACGTGGTAGAGGCTGCGGGTGTGGTTGGTGGTGCGCAGCGACGGGACATAGCGCGCACCATCGGCCCGCAGGGCCTGGGCTAGCGCCTCGTAGGCCGGCTGACACCGGGCACGGAGCTCCATCCAGCGCCGGCGAGCCTCCCCGCGGGTGTCCTCCTCTCCGGGTGCGTAGCGCACCAGGATATCTCGGATCTCGCTGAGGTGGGCCCTCACCCGGGCCGAGAGCTCCCAGCCGGCCTCGAGCAGCGCGCCTAGGGCCTGGGCGATGGTGGCCAGCCGCTCCCGGATCGAGGCCTCGAGCTCGTCTCGCCACCGGATGGGGTCGAGATCACGCAGCAGGCCGTACAGGTCGAGGGCGATCTGGCGGGGATCGAGGGGGACGACGTTCGCCATGCCCGCCGTTTTAACGCGGTGTGCTCCGGAACCGGGACACGATCCTCTGCAGGTCCGGCTCGGACAGGCTCGAGCCCGAGGGGAGACACAGCCCGTCGCGGAACAACGCCTCGGAGATCGAGCCCCCGAACGAGGGGCAGGAGCCAAACACTGGCTGCAGGTGCATCGGCTTCCACACCGGCCGGCTCTCGATGTCGTCGGCTTCGAGGTGCAGCCTCACGGACTCCCGATCGGTGCCGAACGCCTCTGGATCGATCCGCAGCGTGGTGAGCCATGCGTTGCTCCTCACCCCTGGAGGATCGTCGAGGAAGGTCAGCCCCGGGAGATCCGAGAGGGCCTCCTGGTAGAACCGGCGCACCCGGCGTCGGGCCGCCACCCGCTCCTCGAGGACACGCAGCTGGCCGCGGCCCACGGCGGCCAGGAGGTTGGAGAGGCGATAGTTGTAGCCGATCGTGGAGTGTTGGTAGTGAGGAGCGGGATCCCGCGCCTGAGTTGCGAGGAATCGTGCTCGATCGGTGTGGAGACCGTGGCGCGAGACCAGCATCCCCCCTCCGGAGGTCGTGATGATCTTGTTGCCGTTGAACGAGAAGATGCCCATGTCACCGAACGTTCCAGCAGATCGATCTCCGACGAACGAGCCCAGCGCCTCCGCTGCGTCCTCGATCAGGGGGACGTTGCGTCGCTGACAGGTGACCTCGATCCGCGCGTAGTTGCAGAGCTGGCCATACAGATCCACGGTGATCACGGCCCGGGCGGGCGTGCCGTCCGCCTCCAGCGTGTCCAGCGCCTCGACGAGCCCATCCGGGTCAAGGGTCCAGGTCTCTGGCTCGACGTCAACGAAAACCGGCTCAGCTCCTACATATGCAATCGCATTGACTGTGGCTGCAAAGGTGAGGGTGCTGGTGACGATCTTGTCGCCAGCACCAACCCCGAGCAGCAGCAGGGCCAGGTGCAGCCCGGCGGTGCCCGACGACAGGGCGGTCGCGTGCTCGAGTCCGACGTAGCGAGCCAGCTCGGCCTCGAAGCGATCCACCTGGGGCCCGAGGGGCGCGATCCAGTTGGAGTCGAAGGCTTCGAGCAACAGCGCGCGTTCTTCGGTGCCCATGTGGGGTGGAGAGAGATAGATCCGACCCATTACTCTGCAACCGCATCTGGTTCAGGTGGTATGATGTACCTCTGGGAGCCGTGTTGATGGTGGATCCTCAGAGGCATCCCAACCCTGCGCATTTGCGGGGTGGGCTACGCCAGCTTATCCTGCGCTTGAACCGTGTCCAGCTGTGTCTCGTTGGTGGGTGGATCGACTCTGAGCTGCGGATCAGCCGTGAACGACCCGGGATCAGGGTGGTGCGCTTCCCTCACTCCGACGATGCCTTCGATTTCAGCGGCGACTTTGTCGAGCTGGCGGGGCAGGTGCGCTGTCGGATCAACTCTCTGCCGACGGGCTCCCTCGTGGTCCTGCACCACTGGGTGAACACCCAACTCGAGGATCTGTCGGAGTGATCCACCCACGGGAGTGATCCAATGGGGCGAGCCGTCGCCGTCTGTGTGGTGGGGCTGGGCCGGGTGGGGCTGCCCACCGCGGCCATGTTCGCCGCAGAGGACTCCGTGGTGGGGGTCGATCGCGATCCCGCGGTGTTGAGCCGGATCTCCAGGGGGGAGGTGGGGTGCGAGCCCGGGCTGGCGGCCTCCGTCTCCTCGCTGCTGGCGTCCGGGGCGCTGGAGCTCGCGGATCACCCAGTGCCCGCCTCCGCCTATGTCCTGTGTGTGCCGACCCCCCTCACCGAGCAGCGCACCGCCGATCTGAGCGCGCTGTATGCGGCGGTGGGCTCCATCGAGCAGGTGGCGGCGCAGCGAGCGCTGATCGTGATCGAGAGCACCGTGCCGGTCGGCACCACCGACGCGCTGGCGGGGAGGCTGCGCCACACGATCCCCGGCGCGCGGGTGGCGCACTGCCCCGAGCGCGTCCTCCCCGGCGACGCGCTGGCCGAGATCATCAGCAACGATCGCCTCGTCGGTGGGGTCGACGTCGGCTCGACCCAGGCGGCGGTGACCCTGCTGTCGAAGGTGATCCAGGGCACGCTGCACCGGACCGACGCGATCACCGCGGAGCTGGCCAAGCTGGTGGAGAACGCCTCGCGGGACGTCGAGCTGGCGCTGGCCCACACCGTCGCCCAGCTCGCCGAGGTCCACGGGGTCAACCCATGGCAGCTGCGGGCCCTGGTGAACCAGCACCCCCGGGTGCACCTGTTAGAGCCGGGGATCGGGGTGGGGGGGCACTGCCTGCCGATCGATCCCTGGTTCCTGGTGGCGGGGGCCCCCGGCGCCACCGCGCTGCTTAGGACCGCCCGACGGATCAACGACGGCGTGCCGGAGCTCAACGCCCAGCGGATCCGCCGTATGGTGCCTCCCCCCGCCCGGGTGGCCGTTTTGGGGCTGGCCTACAAGCCCGACATCGACGATCTCCGGGGCTCCCCGGCCCTGGCCTTTGCCAGGGCCCTGGCGGCCGACTATGACGTCGTGGTGACCGATCCCTTCGTGGCTGCCCCCGACGATCTGCGCGGCGTCAGCCTGGGCGAGGCCCTGGCCCGGGAGGTGGTGGTGCTCGCCGTCGCCCACACCCCCTACCGGGCGCTGACGCTGCGGGGCGATCAGATCGGCATCGACCTGGTCGGAGGCTGGCGCTGACGTCGTCTGTGCTCACCGTGCTGGGGACCCGCCCCGAGGCCCTCAAGATGGCGCCGGTGCTGTCTGCGCTGCGCGCCCTGGGGGTGCCCTCGGCCTTGTGCACCACGGGCCAGCACCCGCGGCTGCTGGCCTCGGCCCTGGAGGATCTCGGCCTGGTCGCAGACCACCCCCTGCCGGGCTTCGCGGGGGGGGATCTGGCCGCCCTGGTGGCCCACGTGTTGATCGGCCTCGGGCCGGTACTCGACGCGGCGAAGCCTGCCTGGGTGGTGGTCCACGGCGACACGACCAGCGCCCTGGCCGCCGCCTTGGCCGCCACCTACCGACAGATCCCTGTAGCCCACGTCGAGGCCGGCCTGCGCACCGGCGACCTGCGCGCCCCCTTCCCCGAGGAGGGCAACCGGCGCGCCATCGGCGCCCTGGCCTCGCTGCACCTCGCCCCGACCTCCGGCGCCCGGGACAACCTGGTGGCCGAGGGGATCGCGCCTGAGCAGATCCATGTGACCGGCAACCCGGTGGTCGACGCGCTCCAGCGGCTGCTGCCGTCGGTGCGGGCGCGCTCGGAGGGGTCGGTGCAGCGCGTCCTGAGCCAGGTCCGTCGCCCGCAGCGCCCGTCGGGATCGCTGGTGCTGGTCACGCTGCACCGTCGCGAGAGCCAGCCGGAGGCCCTCGATCGGGTCTGCCGCGCGGTCGCGCGGCTGGCGACCCGGGGCCACACCGTGCTGTGGCCGCTCCACCCTGCGCCCGGGGTGGCTCTGCCGGTGCGCCGCGCCCTCGAGGGGATCTCCGGCGTGGGGCTGCTCGAGCCCCTGTCCCACCCCGGCTTCCTCGAGCTCCTCGACGCTGTCGATCTCGTCCTCACCGACTCGGGGGGGGTGCAGGAGGAGGCGGCGCTGCTGGGGCGGCCGACCCTGGTGCTCCGCAGCCACACCGAGCGCCCTGAGCTCCTGCAGACAGGGGTGGTCGAGCTGCTCGATCCGATCGGAGGATCCTGGGAGCGGGTGGTGGTGGCCGCTGAGGCCTGGCTCGCGAGCCCGCCGCGCCCGCAGCCCTGCGCCCCCCTGGGCGACGGCCGCGCAGGGGTGTACATCGCCCGGATCCTGCGCGACGCCCTGGGGCCGTCGTGAGCGAGCAGCCCCCCGCGCGACGCCCTGGGGCCGTCGTGAGCGAGCAGCCCCCGGGGGGCGGTGGCGGTGGCGGTGGCGGGGGGGTGCCCTGGCGGAGGATCGCGAGCGCGTCGGCGTTCAACTTCGCGCTGCAGGTGTTCAGCGCCGGCGCGATGCTGGCGGTGGGGGTGCTCCTCGGGCGGTGGCTCGGCCCCGAAGGCGTGGGGATCTACGCCCTGGGCTTCGCGGCGGTCAACATCGGCTCGGTGATCGCACGCCTGGGGCTGGAGGCCGTGGTGGTGCGGGAGATCGCGGTGCTCGCCCCCCGCGGGGACGGGGCACGGATCCGAGGCCTCCTCGCCTTCTCCGCCGCCGCGACCACCGCGGCGGCGGTGGCGGTGGGCGTGATCGCGGTGTGCGCCCACGTGGTGGCCGGCGCCGATCCACAGCTGGTGCGCACCCAGGCGGCGGCGATGGGCCTGTTGCTGGTGCTCACCGTGTCGATCGTGCCGGCCTCCGCCCTGCGGGGGCTGCACCATGTGGCCCTGGCGAACCTGCCCCTGATGGGGGTGCGCCCGGCCCTGTTCCTCGCCGCGGTGATCGCGCTGTCCTCCTCGAGCCGCGCCCCCGAGCCCTGGCTGGCGATGGCCAGCCACACTGCCTCGGCGGCGATCGCGCTGATCGTGCTGCTGGGGCTGACCGCAGCCCGGCTGCCGGCGTCGGTGGCGGCCGCGACCGCCCGGATCGAGGGGCGGGCCTGGATGGCCGGCGCGCTGCCCCTGCTGCTGCTAGGGGGCCTGGGCGTCATCAACCGCCAGACCGACATCGTGATGATGGGGATCCTCGCCGACGAGGCCCAGACGGGGGCGTACAGCGTGTCGGTGCAGCTGGCCTCGTTCGGTCTGTTCGTGATCCAGGCGGCCAACGTGGTGCTCGCGCCCCGGTTCGCGGCGATCCATGCGAGCGGGGATCGGTCCCAGCTGCAGCGCCTGCTGGCGATCTCCAGCGGCGCGATCCTCGCGGCCAGCGTCCCGGTGGCGCTGGGGTTGATCGGCTTCGCGGGCCCGCTGCTGGGCATGTACGGTGAGGGCTTCGGCGTCGGGCACACGGCGCTGGTGATCCTGGCCTCGGCCAGCCTGGTCAACGCTGCGGTGGGCAACATCGGGCACCTGCTGATCATGACCCGGAGCGAGGCTGGCCTCAACAGCGTGTTCGCCGTCACCGCGCTGCTCAACGTGGGGCTGAACCTGGCGCTGATCCCCAGGTGGGGGCCCACCGGTGCGGCCGCGGCCACGGCGACCTCGACGGTGGCGTGGAACCTGGCGCTGATCGTGCTGGTCCGGGTGCGCCTCGGGCTGTACCCGACGGTGCTGGGCGTGTGGGTGCGGCCCGGGGCCCCGCCGGGTGGCTCGGGACCTCCGGGGTAGCGATCGGGCGGGCCCCGCCCCTGGATCGTCGGGGTGTTTGCC
The DNA here is from genome assembly GCA_011376105.1 of Deltaproteobacteria bacterium. Lineage (GTDB taxonomy): Bacteria > Myxococcota_A > UBA796 > UBA796 > DRPG01. Next base: position 23,528 of record DRPG01000105.1, on the reverse strand, counting down.
CCGCTGGTCGTGGGCTGCCATGCTGATCCCGCCGTGCCCTAGCCACAGGGAGGTCCGCCGGTGCCGCTCGTCTCCGTGATCATCGCAGCCTACAACGCGCGCCGGACGATCGAGCGCGCCGTGCGCAGCGCCCTCGATCAGAGCCACCGCGAGCTAGAGGTCCTGGTGATCGACGACGGCTCGAGGGACGACACCGCCGAGCGCGCCGCGCGGCTGGGGGCGACGGTGCTGACGCAGCCCAACCAGGGCCCGGGCGCCGCCCGGAATCTAGGGCTCGAGGCCGCGAGGGGTGAGCTGATCCAGTTCCTGGACGCCGACGACGTGCTACACCCCCACAAGGTGCAGCGCTGTCTGCCTGTGCCGGGGCGGGCGACGCTGCGCTTCTGCCACCAGGCTTTCTTTGCCGACGGGACCCCGCCGCTGCGATCCCGGGATCTGCGGCTGGGGGGTGGAGCCCTGCAAGAGCGCTTCACCTTCGATCCAGATCGCCCGCTGTGCAGCGCGCTCGCCTTCCCCATCGGCACCCTGCGCCCGCTGCACCGCGCCGACGCCCTGCGGCGGATCGGGGGGTTCGATCCGGAGCTGCGCAACCTCGAGGACGTCCTGTTGAACGTATCGCTGGTGCTGGCGGGGCGCCGGTTCGAGCTGGTCGATGAGGCGCTGGTGTTCTGCCGGGACCACGCCACCCCCGGCCGCCTGCGCAACGCCCCGGACGCGCTGCAGCACGCCGCGAGGGGCGAGGAGAAGATCTTGGCCGCGGTGCAGCGGGCGAGCGCGCTGGATCAGCCCGGCGTCCGGCACGCCCTGGCCTCGCGCTGGGCGAGCCTCGCCCGGCGTCAGCTCGTCGCCGGGGATCAGGACTCCGCGCGGCGAAGCCTGGAGGTCCTCAGGGGCCTGGGCGCCCGGGGTAGGCTAGTGTTATCTAGGAATAAGCTATATAATGAGGCGGCTGCCTGGCTGGGGATCGGGGCGGTGGCGGGGCTGGAGCGGACGGTCCGGGGCTACCGAGCCCGGGCCACGTAGCTCACGAAGGGGCGCAGCCTGGGCAGCAGCCGGGCCGCCGCCCGGCCGACCCGGCCGGGGTAGCCGCCCCGGAAGGTGACGGACTCGACGTCGAAGCCCACGTGGTCGAGGAACTCGACCACCTCGGGCACGGTGTACTCCCGCACGTGGCCCATGTGGCCGATCTCCTCGAGTTTGGCGTACTGGGCATAGACGTCGGCGGAGCACGAGTACGCCCGGCTGCGGAACACGAAGTTGTACAGCCCAAACAGGGATCTGAGGTTGGGGGTGGACAGCAGGAGCAGGCCGCCGGGCTTGAGCACCCGCCGCACCTCCCGGAGGGTGAAGATCGGGTTGATCCGGAGGTGCTCGAACAGCTCGTTGAACACGGCCACGTCCCAGGTGTCCGACGGCAGGGGCAGGGGCTCGTGCTCGATGTCGCACTGCACCACGCTCAGATCGAAGGACGCGATCGTGGAGGCGAACCGGCCGGGGTCGATGTCGACGCCGGTCACGTCGTGGCCCCGCTCGTGCAGGGGCAGGGTCAGCAGCAGCGGGACCGCGCCGAGCTCGAGGATCCGATCGGAGGGCGCGGTGTGGCGCTCGATCAGATCGAGATCGAACGCGATCCGCCGGGCGTGGTTCGAGGCATAGGCGCGGAACCAGGCCTCGAGCTGATCGTTGTCGGGGACGATCCGCGCGGCCGAGGCCTGGACCGCGGCCAGCAGGGGGGCCGGGGGGGTTCGCGCTTCCTTGTCCGTGTGCATGCTGATCCCTGGATTCTCTGGCTCGATCTGTCAGCGCAGGCCCAGGACGGCCCGGGCCCGGAGCTTGAGGGTCGTGGGGAAGCGCCGCCCCAGCCGGAGCAGCGCCCGGGAGGGCAGCCCGTCGCCGTACACCACCTCCCGGGCCAGGGCCTGGGCCCGCAGCTGGATCCGGGTGTGCAGGGGGGGGGTCCACACCGGGCGCCAGGAGCCATCGGGGTTGCGCCAGCCGGGGTAGACTCGATCCATACGGTCCCCGCAGACGCGGGTGAAGGTCTCGATCTGGGGCGGTGACCAGCCCTGCCAGCGGGTGAGCTTCTGGCGGCTCTGGTTGATGATCGGGGGGCGGTGCTCGGACAGGGTCGGCAGCTCGAAGCGCCGGGCGAGCTGGTGGCGTTCGGTGCCGATGTGCTCCAGCCGTAGCTGCAGCCACCGGGCCTCGTCGATCGACGCGAGGCTGTCTTCGATGACGGCGTTGGTCCACTCCCAGTACCAGCAGGCCTTCTCGAAGGGTGGGAGCGTGTCCCACGCCAGCGCGGGGGCGTCGTCGAACCAGTCGAGGCGGAACCGCTCCATCAGCCAGCCGCCCCGCACGTCGGCGCGGGGTTGATCGTGCAGCACCCCCCGGACGTCCAGCGAGGCGACCACGTCGCGCCCGTCCCGGATCAGCCAGAGGTACCGGATCCCAGGGAACGCGGCCTCGAGGGACGGGATCGCGTACGAGAGGATGTGGTTGCTCTCCGCGTACTCGCGCCCCCCGACGACGGGGGCACGCGACGTGCGGAGCTGCTCGGCCAGCGCCCCGGGGGGGCGATCGCCGCGCAGGGTGTCGATCACCTCGTCGATCAGCAGGGGCTCGGCTTCGTGGACGGCGTGCAGCCTCGGTGACCGATCGAGGTAGTCGGCAAAGCTCTTCGTCCCCGATCGACCCGTGCTCAAGACGAGGATCATCGCACGCTCCGTCCGCTGGATGGGCCTGTCGAGGCCTATCCGTCGCCCTCGGGGGTGTCGAGGGTCGGGCCGCGGCGCGCTCGGCTCGCCGTGGTTAAATACACCGCGGGCCTGTGTGGAGGTGTCGGTGAGGCAAGGCGGCCCCTGGCTCCGGATCAAGCGCGCGATGGATCTCAGCGTGGCGGTGCCCGCGGTGATCCTGCTCTCTCCCGTGATGGCCGGCGCCTCGGTGGCGGTGCTCGTGAGCCTCGGGCGGCCGATCCTGTTCCGGCAGACCCGGGTGGGGTTCGCCGAGCGCGAGTTCCGGATCTACAAGTTTCGCACCATGAGACCCGGGAACCCCGACGCCTCCCCCGACGAGGATCATCTCCGGATCACCCGCCTTGGCGCGCTGCTGCGATCCACCAGCATCGACGAGCTGCCCCAGCTGTTCAACGTGCTCAAGGGGGAGATGTCGCTGGTGGGGCCGAGGCCGCTGCTCACCCGGTACCTGCCCCGCTACAGCCCCCGCCAGCGCAGGCGCCAGGAGGTCATGCCCGGGCTGACCGGCTGGGCTCAGATCCATGGCCGCAACAGCGTGGGCTGGGATGAGAAGCTCGAGCACGACGTGTGGTACGTCGAGCACTGGAGCCCGTGGCTCGATGTCTCGATCGTGCTGCGCACCGCGCTGAAGGTGTTGCAGGCCAGCGACGTCAGCGCCGAGGGGCACGCCACCATGCCCGAGTTCATGGGGGTGGCCCAGCACACATCGGGCTAAGCTGGTGCTGGGAGGCCACATGTTCGCGTCGTTGATCCCCCCGCTGGCCCTGGCCGCCACCGTCGATCGAGTCCCGGAAGACTTCCCCACCATCCAGCGCGCGATCGATCAGGGCGACGCTCCAACGATCCATGTGGCTGCGGGGGCCTGGGCCGGGGCGGTGCTGAGTCGGCCGGTCCACCTCGTCGCTGACGGCGCGATCATCGTGGAGGGGGTGCGGCTCGGGCCCACCCGGGCGGGCTTCGTGCTGCCCGGCCGCGCCTCGGGCTCGACCATCGAGGGCTTCGTGTTCGACTGCACCTCCAGGCGCCTCGATCTGGGCGTGTATGGCTCGGAGGCGCGGATGCACTCTGTGGCCGATCGGATCGAGGTGGTCGACAACCGCTTCGCGGGGTGCGTCCAGGCGATCACCAACGCCGGCGGCCCCGTCGAGGCCTGCCGCTCAGAGGCAGTCGACGGTGGCTCCTGGTGGACGATCCGAAACAACACGATCGACGGCCTGGCGTCCCGCACCGATCGGGGGGGGGCCGGCGGCGGCGTCGGGGTGTTGCTGTACAACGTGCTCGGCGCCGATGTGTTCGGCAACCGGTTCACCGGCTCGGTGCAGGACGACGCTCGCTTCGCCACCAGCGGCGTCGCCCTGGCGGGCTGCATCGACTGCACCGTGAGCGACAACCAGTTCGAGGTGTCCGGCGGGCGCTTCTGGTACAGCGCCGTCAGCAACGCCGGCGCCCTGCTCGACGGGGCCGTCGCCAGCCGCAACCTGCTGCTGAGCGGCAACGACGCCTACGGCGACAGCGCCCCCTGGCTCGGGGTGGCGTTCGTCAGCCGGGGCTCGTCCGCGACCGCGCTGCAGGACAACCTGGGGGTCGCCTACGTCGATCACGAGCGCTGCGGCGACGGGGATCTCTACACGATCGAGTAGCTGCGGTCTCCATAGCCAAAGCGCAGCATCGTCTCCCGCACCAGATCCCACAGCTGCACCTGCAGCGGCTGGGGCAGCCTGCGGTGCCTCCCCCGGTTGTCTTCGAACCGGGTGGTGGTGCTCACGTGGTGATCTTCGAGCCCCGGGGCGTGGGCGTGGGCGTTGAAGTCCAGCACCTCGGGCTCCCAGGCCTCGCGCAGCGACGCGAACACGGCCTTGAGCGTGTCCTCGGGCTGGGTGACCAGATCGGTGTAGCGCAGCAGGTGGCTCCGCTCAGGGTGGCGATCGAGGAACGCGTGCAGGGCCTCGTTGCGCTCGACCCAGTAGCGCCCGGCGGCGAGGTAGGGATCCCCGCCTGCGTCGAGGTAGGGCTGTAGCTGCCACCAGCGGGGCTCGGTGGCCCCCAGGGAGGTCGCCACGTCCATCCCGTCGCGCACGATGGCGACATAGCGCACGCGGGGACCGAGCAGTCGATCGAGCCCGTCGAGATAAGCCAGCACCCCCGGGGACTTGTCGGCCCAGCGCGGCTTGCCCTCACGAGCTGCGTGCTGCCGCATCCAGCGATCGATCAGCCCCCGCAGATCCGCGGCCGCGACCTCGGTCGTCAGGCCGATCCCGGCGAAGCCCTTGTCGGCGTCGGGGTACTCGAGGGTCGCGGCGAGCCCCTCGAGGAACAGGGTCTCGGGGGGACAGGCGATCCGGGAGTGGCTGTCGAGGCAGCGCCGCAGCAGGGAGGTGCCGGAGCGGTGACAGCCCAGGACGATGATCGGGACCTGATCGAGGGCCTCGTTGTGCTCGGCGGTGCGGCGGGGGCGCAGCAGCCGCAGGGCGGCGCCCCGGGCGCGGACGACGGGGCGCATCAGGCGGAGCCTGGCGGCGGTGTAGGCGCGGGAGAGCGAGGGCATGTGGCCGGCTAACATGGGCGACATCCACGGGGGGACGAGGTACGACAACCAGTGCAGGAGTTTGCATGGATGAACAACCCAGCTCTGAGGCTGGGGCTCGCATCAACATCGGAGATCTCTGGGCCATCGTCCAGATGCAGCAGCGGGTGGTCCTCGGCTGCACCGCGCTGGTCCTGTTGCTCGCGCTGATCTACAGCCTGGTCGCGACCCGATACTACCGCTCCGTCGCCGTGCTCCACCTGTCCACCATGGCCGGGCAGGAGATCCGCACCGATCGGGTCGTCGATCTCGATCAGTACCATCGCTGGAACCGGCAGATCTTCGTCCAGACCCAGCTCGAGATCATCCGATCCCGCAAGATGCGCAGCAAGATCCTCGAGGCCTACGAGGCCCTGGGGCTCGACGACGGGCTGAAGCTCGACGAGGAGGGGCTGCGCGAGCTCGCCAACATGCTCGACATCAAGGTCCGTCAGGGCACCGAGCTGATCGATGTCGCGATCACCTCGCCGGATCCGGAGATGTCCGCCCGGCTCGCCAACCTGGTGGTCAACACCTACCGCGACAACAACCTCTCGGTCCTCACCGAGTCCGCCGAGGACGCCAAGGACTGGCTCCAGACCCAGCTGCTGGAGAAGGAGACCGAGATCGCAGAGGCCAGCCGGCTGCTGCGGGAGTTCCAGCGTGCCAACGACATGGCCGACGCCGAGGAGGATGTGACCTCCCTGTCGGCCACGATGGACAGCCTCAACGAGGCCAAGGGCCAGGCCAACACCGAGCGGGTGCTCCACGAGACCACGGTGTGGACCCACGAGGCCCTGCTGAAGGCGGGTGACTACGAGCAGCTCGCCAAGAACATGAACACCCCCCTGATCGTCTCGCTGACCCAGGACTTCGCCCGGGCCACCACCGAGCAGGCCCGCGTCGCGGCGATCTACGGCGAGAAGATGCCCCAGCGCCGCACCGCAGACGCGGAGCTGGCCCGGATCGAGAGCGAGCTGAAGGCCGAGGTCGAGCGCACCCTCGCCGCTGAGAAGGCCAGGCTGCGGGTGCTGCGCAACAAGGAGGCCAGCCTCTCGAAGGAGATCGCGGGGGGCAAGGAACAGCTGCTGGTGGTGCAAGAGCGCAAGGAAGAGTACGCAAAGAAGCTGCTCGCGCTAGAGCGGGCCCGCGACTTCTACAGGCGCCTAAGCCAGCGCAAGGACGAGCTGGATCTCCAGTCGAAGACCCAGCTGAACAACGTCCGGGTGGTCCAGGAGGCCTGGCCCATCTACCAGCCCGTCGAGCCCCGGATCCCGATCAACCTGCTGCTGGGGCTGCTCGGGGGCGCAGTCCTCGGGCTGTCCATCGGGCTGCTGCGGGAGTACCTCGACGACACGATCAGCTCCCCACTGGAGGTGAAGACCTTTCTGAAGGTTCCGTTCCTCGGGATGATCCCAAAGATCGAGCGCATCGACGACGAGACGGATCTCGCGCTGTACACCCACGTCAACCCCCGCTCCACCATCGCCGAGACCATCCGGGGCACCCGCACGGTCCTCGAGCTGTCGTCGGCCAACGGGGTGCTCAGGCGGATGCTGGTCACCAGCGCCGTGTCCGCCGAGGGCAAGACCTCGACCGTGGTTCGGCTGGGGGTGGCGTTCGCCAACCTCGATCGCAAGGTCCTGATGATCGACGCTGATCTCCGCCGGCCCAGGATCCACAAGATCTTCGGGCACGAGCGCGAGCCGGGCTTCACCACCGTGCTCAGCGGCGCGGTGTCGCTCGACGAGGCGATCCATGAGACCGCGGTGCCCAACCTCTGGTATCTGTCGAGCGGGCGGGGGGGAGAGCACCCCAACGAGCTGTTGGCGAGCCCACGGGTGCCCGAGCTGCTCGACACGATCGGCGAGCGGTTCGATCTGATCCTCATCGACTCTCCCCCCTCAGTGATGCTCTCCGACGCCCGGATCCTGTCGAGGTACGTGGACGGCGTGGTGGTCTTGGCGAGGGAACACGCCACCTCCCGGGTGCTGATCCGGGACGCGATCGTGGGGCTGGAGCAGGTCGGAGCCAAGGTCTTTGGGGTCATCGTCAACGCCGTCGACTTTGGCAAACGCCGAACCTCCTATAAGTACTACTACGGTTATGGATACCGGTACGACAAGTACTACGGCTACGGGGAGGCCTCACCAGACGACGAGGCGTCGCAGTAGGCGCCGCCGATCGATCACCCGGGCCCTCGGGATCTGGGTGACCGTGACGCTGGGCTGGGCGTTCGTCTCCTTTGGAGGGGTCCACCACGGCAGCCGGGCGGCGCTGCACCTGCTGCTGGGGGGCGGGCTGGGGCTCGCCATGGCGCTGCCCACCTCCACCCTGAGCCGCGCCGGCTCGGTGCTGCCCCTGGCCCGCAGCGCCGCGCTGTTGCTCGGTGCGGTCGGGGTGGGGCTGCTGATCCTGCCCCGCCCCGTCCTGCGGTGGATCGCGCCAGGCACCGTGGAGGCCTCCCCGGATCGGAGCTGGTCCACGCTGTCGCTCGATCCCGCGGCCACCCTCGGGGAGCTGAGCCACCTGCTGCTGGTGGTGGGGATCGCGGTGCTGGTCGCGGTCTGGAGCGTCGCACGCTGGCGCCGCCACCGGATCGAGCAGGCCCTGATCGGCGGCGGGATCGTGGTGGCCAGCGTGGCGACACTGCACGCCGCCACCGGCGCGACGGCGCTGTTCGGGGTGGTGGACACCTGGGTCACCCCCCCCGATCGCTTCTTCGCCCCGTTCCTCGACGACAACCACCTGGCCGCCAGCCTGCTGATGCCCCTGCCCCTGCTGCTGGCCCACGCTCTGTCCGGGGGCTCGCTCAGCGGTCGGATCACAGCGGGGGCGGGCGTGCTGGGATCGGTGGGCCTGATCGGGTGGACCGGCTCGGCCGGGGCGCTGGGGATCGCGGCGCTGGCGCTGCTGGCGACCGCGGCGGCGCTGGGGCGGCTGCCCTGGTGGGTGCCGCCGGGGGTGGCGTCACTGGGCTTGGTGGCCCTGCTCGCGGGGGACGGCCTGATCGAGCACGGGCGGCTGCCGATGTGGCGGGCCGCGGTGCATCTGGCCTCGCGGCACTGGCTGGCGGGCAGCGGCGGAGGCACGTTTCTCCACGCGATCGAGCCCTACCGCACCGATCGGGACTTCGTGAGCTGGGATCATGCCCACAACGATCTGGTGGAGTGGATCGCCGAGACCGGGGCGCTGGGGCTGGTGGCCCTGGCCCTGGCGATCCGGTCGCTGTGGCAGGGATCCTGGCGCTCACCGGATCGGGCCGGGCTGATCGGGCTGGGGCTGGCGTCCCTGGGGCTGCACGCCCTGATCGAGTTCCCGCTGCAGATCCCGGCCCTGGCGATGGCGGCGGCTGCGGTGATCGGGGCGCTGATCGGCGTGTTCCGTCCGACGATCCCCACCGATGGAGGTCGGCTGCGGTGGGGCCTGGGGCTGCTGATCGCTGCGCAGCTGCTGGCGTCGGGCTGGGAGATCCGCAGCGCGGTGGAGCAGCAGTCCGTCACCACGATCCTCGCCCGGGGCGAGGGCGCCGCCGTGGCTGCAGAGCGCCTGGCCGTCGTGGCGCCCTGGCGGCCCGAGCGGCAGCTGCACCGGGCCTGGGGGCTCGAGGCGAGGGGGGAGGGGGCCTCAGCGGTGGCGGTGGCCGAGCAGATCGTGGCGGATCATCCATCGGATCCCCAGGCGCTCCGGCTGGCGTCCCAGCTGCTGGCGCGCCACGGGCGTGGTGAGCTTGCGCTTCCTGTCGCCGAGCGCGCGGTGTCCCGGGCTCCAGCGGACTGGCGTACCTGGGCCGCTCGAGCCCTGGCGCTGGAGGAGGTGGATCCAGAGCGGGCCGCCGGGGGCTGGATCGATGCGATCGCTCATGGTGCGCCGCCGCGGCTGGTGGCCCGGGGGTGGCGTCACCTGCCCGTGGGCCTGCCCTGGGTCCAGGCCACCGAGGGCCTCCCGCCCCGCTATGCCGCCGCGATGGCCCGGGAGCTCAGGAGGCTCGGAGATCAGCAGGCCGCGATCCTGGCCTATGAGCAGGCGATGCTCGCCGATCCGAGCCGCGTCGATCCGGGCCACCTCTGGCTGCTGCTCGAGGAGGGCCGGGAGGCCGAGGTCGACGCCCTGCTGGAGCAGGCCTTGTCGCTCCATCCCGCCGATCCCCGCTTCCTGCGGCCCCTCGCTGAGCTCCGGGAGCGACAGGGGGCGCATGGACGCGCGTCGGAGGCCTGGCTGCAGCTGTCCCGGCACGACGCCAGCAGCCAGGTCCGGGCGGTGCGGGAGCGGGCTGTGGCCGACGGCCCCGAGGCGGCGCTCGCGCTGGTGGCCCAGCTGGAGCTCGAGCTGGGGGAGGCGGGGCTGCAGCCCACCACCCGGCTGGAGCAGGCCCGACTCCTGCTCCAGCAGGATCAGGGCCCGGTGTGTGTGCGGGAGCTGATGCGCTCCGGAGTCCTCGAGCTCGATCGACACCGGGCCGCAGCAACAGCCCTGCTCGAGGCCTGTCGCCGGGGCTCCTGATCGCCCGTTGCCGGGCGGTGACACGCTGTCCCTGGAGATCATCGGCCCCGACGCGGCCCCTTGGGTGCCGCGACCCCTGGAGGTCCCGTGCTGATTGTCTGGTTCCTTGCTGGCTGTGGTCCACAGCTGGCCGAGCGCCGACGACGTGTGTGTCGAGCGGGGGCTGCCTAGGGCCCGGCTCGCCCGGCTCGCCCGGCTCGCCCGGCTCGCCCGGCCCGGCCTGTGTCTCGATCCCGGCCCTGGATGGATCCGGAGTCCAGCGGGCGGGCTTGGATGGATCCGGAGCCCAGCGGGCGGGCTTGGATGGATCCGGAGCCCAGCGGGCGGGCTTGGATGGATCCGGAGTCCAGCGGGCGGGCTTGGGGCCCGACCACATGCAGTGTGGGTCCAACTGTCGTTGAGCTTGTCGAGATCTAGCTCTTAGCCCTCGCTGTGACAGGTGCTGTGACAGCAAGATGTCGGGGGTCGAAATTGCAGAATTATGCAGCTTTATAGCTGAAAACTCAACCTGACGCGCCGGCGTCGGCCGCTCCGCTCCGGCTCCGCTCCGACAGCTGGATCACCTCGCCGGCGGGGACCACCCCCAGGCCGCTCGCACAGACCGCCTCGCGCAGATCTTCGTCCGCCACCTGGCGGTAGTGACGCAGGGCCACCTCGGGGCTGTGGCCCAGCAGCGCCGCCGCGGCCCCCACCTCGACGTGGGCCCGGTACAGCCGCCCCACCGCCGCCCGGCGGAGCCCGTGGGGGGACCAGGGCGGGAGCCCCAGCGCCTCGCAGGCGGTGCGGATCCGAAGCGCCAGCGTGCCCCGGATCGTGGCCTCCGACGCGCCGGTCACCAGCTCGCGCTCCCGGGGCCAGGTGGCCAGCTCAGCGATCACCGTGGGGTGCAGCGGCACCGTGCGGGTGCCGGTCTTGCCCCGTAGCTCGATCCGACCCCCCACCAGATCGATCTGATCCCAGGTCAGCGAGGCGATCTCCCCCCGCCGGGCGCCGGTCGCCCACAGCAGCCGCACCGCCCGCTGGGCCCAGGGCCAGCGCTGCAGGTACCCCAGGATCGCGATCACCTCTCCGGGGCTTGGGGTGTAGCGGCTGTAGACCGCTCTGGGGCGCAGCGGGCGGACGGGATCGAGGGCCCGATCGGGCACGAAGCCGCGCTCCCGGGCCCACCGCCACGCCGCACAGACCACCTGCAGGCTCCGGCTCACCGTCGCCGGGGCGTACCGCTGGGCGAGGAGATCCTGGGTGAGGACCAGCGCGGGCCCCCGCAGGCGGGACACCAACACCGAGGCGATCGGCAGGGGGGGGAGGCTGCGCTCGCTCGAGCCGGTGATCCGGCGGGCGCACCGGATCTGCGCCTGCACCGTCGAGGGGCTGAGATCGGTGCGGGCCTGCTGGGCCTTGAGGTAGGCCTCGAGCAGGTCCCGGACGGTCCGCAGCTGGGGATCGACAGCCGTGGGCCGGGCTCCGCCCGCCGCCAGGGCGGTGATCGTCTGCTCCTGGGCCTCGTCCCGGGTGGCCCACCCCGTCCACACTGGGCAGCGCCTCCGCCCGGGGACCGCTCGATCCGCCCGCCAGTACCAGCGGCCGTCCCCGCGGGGGCCCCGGTGGGCCCGAACGGAGACCTCCCCCACCCGGATCGGCCTCGGTCGCCGCCTCTTCGCTGCCATCGATCCCCCGGCTGCTCACCCCAAGAGCTTGCCACAGGTGTGCAGCGGGGGCTATGCGATCCGCTCCACCGGGGGCTGGTTCGACGGTCCACGGCTGGGGCCCCGCACCTGGACCAGCTGCGGGGTGCTGGGCCTCCGGTACAGCCGGGTCTCCCCCACGCGCTGGAGCTCGGTGGCCTCCAGCAGCGCCCGGGCAGCTCGATCCGCCTGGGCGACGAGCTCGGGGGTCCAGCGCGGCGGGGCCCCGTTCTGGGCCAGGCCCCAGCGCCGGTCGACCTGCTCGTGGTCGGGGTGGTCGGGGAGATCCCACCTCAGCGACGCCCTCACCTCGTGTCCCGTCGGCATCTCCAGCACCAGGATCGCCTGCATGTCTTCTCCGCTCGATGGTGTGATCTTCTTCGGATCATGGCGGGGGGAGTCGAGCAGGATCGGATGGATCGGTGCGTCCCCGGGGGGCACCTCCGCCCAGGCCCCCCCTGCTCACTCAGGGGAGGTACTCGATGGCGGGTGAGGTGGACGCGGGCATTGCCTCCACCGGCGTCGTGGTCAGGCCCACGTCCACCGTGCCGCTCGCGGACAGGGTCGCCGCCGGCTCGTAGCCCGCCCCCGTCTGGGTCGCCTCGCCGTCGATCACCAGAGCCCCGAGGGCCGTGTCCTCGAGGGAGGCCCCGAGGGCAACACCGCGGTCCATCAGGATCGGCTGCCCGCTGAGGCCCAGGGGGCTCGACAGCAGACCCGAGCCCGACAGGGCGTACAGGCTGGTGGCGTGGAAGCCCAGGGGGCTCGACAGCAGGCCCGAGCCCGACAGCCCGACGAAGCTCAGGCTCTGGAAGCCCAGGGGGCTCGACAGCAGGCCCGAGCCGTCGAAGCGCAGGGTCTGCAGCGACGTGCGGAAGCCCAGGGGGCTTGAGAGCAGGCCGGTGCCGTCGAGGTCCACCTCCACTGAGGCTGTGGTCGACAGGCTCGCGACGTGGCTGTCGAGGAACACGATCCCCAGGGGGCTCGACAGCAGGCCGGTGCCTGCGTCCACCACCGACCAGGACGCCTCCAGATCCATGCCCAGCTCAGGATCGGGCCCCGCGTCCCAGCGGACCGCGAGGAGGTAGCCCTTCAGCGAGGGCTCGCTGCGGATGGCGGACAGCAGGACCTCAGCCTCGGCGGTGGCGAACAGGAGCCTGGACGGGCGGTGGGCCACCGCCTCGATCATGACCGCGTCCACCCGGAACGCCCAGGCGTCCCCGCCGCCGGCCACCGGCTCGCCGAGCAGATCGCAGGTGCCGTCGGCGTCGGTCTCGCACAGGGTCCACCGCACGCCTTCAGCCGAGTAGATCGTGGCGAGGACTGTGCCCTGAGCGGGTGGCTCCCCATCGGCGCCCCGCACGGTGACCCGGGCTCCGGGTACCCGCACACCCCCGTCGAGGGCCACATAGGGGAGCAGGCCCACGTACACGTCCTGGGTGGTGGCCTTTGCGTCCAGCGCTCCGCTCACCGACAGGGGCTTGGCGCCGACGCCGGTCTCGATGGCCCGGCCCGGGCTGAAGGAGCTCCGGCTCCGCTGCAGCCGGGCGGGCACGTCGGCGGGCGTGACCCCGGCGGCCAGCAGCCGGGCGGCCGTGCCCGACACCAGCGGGGTGGCCTGGCTGGTGCCCTCGTACAACCAGAGCCCAAGTGTGCCCGGATCGTTTGGAGCGATCGTCTCGGCCACGATCCCGTCCGGCCAGCCGTCGCCGTCGAGATCCGACGACAGGCTCCCCCCCGGGGCCAGCAGATCCAGGGCGGGGCTGCGGTTGCTGTAGCCGGTGATCTCGTCGCTCGAGCCGGTGGCGCCGACGGCCACCACCAGCCGGCTCTGAGCAGGCCAGGACAGCTCGTCCGCGCCGTCGTTGCCCGCCGCCGCCACCATCACGATGCCCGCGTCGTGGGCTCGCTCCAGGGCCTCCTGGACGGGTCGGCTGGGCAGGTAGCCCAGCGGGAACGACAGGCTCAGGTTGATCACGTCTGCGCCATGATCCACCGCGTGGTGTAGCCCCTCGATCAGGGACCACTCGGTGCCGGTGTTGTCCACGTCCAGGACCCGGACCGGCATCAGGGAGACGCCGGGCGCGATCCCGGGAAACATCCCCTCGCTGGCGATCAGGGAGGCGACGTGGGTGCCGTGCTGGTGCTCGTCGTTGGGGTGACCGTCCAGATCGACGAGATCCACCGGCGCGACGAAGCTCACCCCCGCCAGCCCCTCGGCCCGGAGGTAGTCTCCGTCGTCCTCGTAGGCGATCCCCGAGTCCAGCACCGCCACCACGATCCCCGGGGTCGGGCCAGAGATCTCGCACGCCTCCGCGTGCTCGAGGTGCCAGGTGGCGCAGGTGGGCCCGGGCTGCCGCCTGGTGGGCGGCCCTCCGTGCTGATCCCTGCTCGGCCTCTTCCGCCCGGCGCCGAGAACCCGGGCCAGGGGCGCGACGCTCGCTCCGAGCGAGGAGAGCCCGGCCTGGAGATCGTGGTCCGAGCGCAGCACGCCATAGCCGCTGCGACCCTCCGACCGGACGATCTCAGCCCCCAGACGCGCGGCCAGCGCGTCGAGGGTCTGTCCCTCGGCCGGCGCCACCAGCCAGTGGCCTGCGATGTAGGGCGCTACGTCGTCCGGGCCGGGCCGGGCGAGGGCTGGATCCGAGCGCACCGGCGGAGGCTGCACGATCGTGCCGGTGTGCGCTCGTGGGCCCGCCGGGGCCTGGCTCGGCCCCCCGGGCCCCCCGGGCCCCCCGGGGCTGTCATCGGGATCGGGCCACGCCCAATGCAGGGACAGCAGAGACAGCAGGGACAGCAGGGACAGCAGAGACAGCAGAGACAGCAGGGACAGCGAGCGACGTCGGCACATGGGTGGACCTCGGGGTAGGGGAGAGCGCCCTCCCCTCATCGGTCCACCCAGCCGATCGTTTCTCTGTGCTGTGACGCCCGTGTGACCCAGCCTCCGGGCCCCCGGCCGATAGCGCGGCCCGGTCGAGGGCGCTGTGGCTCCGTCGAGGGCGCTGTGGCTCCGCTGCAGCCCCTGCTCGCCCGGATCCCCAGCCGAGCAGGGGCGGCCACCGGGCCGTAGGGCTGATCCAGCGCGCCCTACAGCGACGCGGGGATCGGACGATGAGGGGGTAGAGGCGCGATGTCTGCGCAGGTGCTCCAAGGACCGGGTGACTACCTCGAGCGAGTGGATCGCGCGGATCTGTTGCCCCGGATTGCCCGGAGGGTGATCGCGGCCCCCCGCTCGGCGGGGAGCTCCCTGGATCAACTCGAGGCCGTGCTCTCGGGGGAGCCCCGGCTGATCCAGTGCGTGCTCGGGGTGGCCGGCACACCCCTGATCGGGGTCCGCTCCCACAACGACACCCTGCGCCGGGCGCTGTGGCGGCTGGGCTCGGGGGCGAGGGGCGTGGTCGCTGCGCTGGCGCTGCGGGGAGCGGGCCGCGGGGGTCCCTGGGGGGAGCTGCTGTGGCGCCACTCGGAGGCCACCGGCTGGATCGCGAGGATGCTCGCCCGGTACATGCGGGGGGTGGGCACCGACGAGCTGTTCGTCGCCGGCCTGCTGCACGAGCTCGGGCTGCTGCTGCTCCTCGGGCTCGAGCCCGGGGCCACCGGGGCGATGCTCGAGGCCCATGGAGCTGAGTCCTCGAGCCTGATCCGGGCCGAGATCGAGCGCTGGGGGTTCTGTCATGGGCGCCTCTCGGCGGAGTGCCTGCGTGCGTGGCACCTCCCACCCCGGGCGGCGGAGCTGATCGAGCACCACCACTGCTCCGTCGATCAGCTCCGGGGGCTCCGAGGTGATCTCCGCCCGGTGGCGGCCCTGCAGATCGCAGACGCCCTGGCCACGCCGCTGCTCAGCGGAGCGGGCGTTCAGGAGCTCCACCGCCGGCTGGTGCAGCACCCCATGGGGATCCACCTGCACGTCCCCAGGGGCGCCCGGATCGCGGTGCTGGGCACCTTGGTCGAGCACCGCGGGGAGCTGATCTCCCCCGGGCCCGATCCCCGGGGGGGCGATGCGTCAGGGCTGGCTCCGGGGGGATCGAAGCCCTGCAGCAGCGCGGATCGGATCCAGGGCGGGGCTGAGCCCTCGTCCTGAGGCACGACCCGGGGCCGGGGGCTACCAGCCGTCCAGCGGATACCAGCGGACGGCACCGGTCCGGGCCCTGTCCGGGGGCTCCTGCAGGCACTGGACCCGGGCCTCCCACAGCTTCTCCTCGGTGACGCCGTCGTACTCGCGGACCCAGTCCCCGGAGCAGCCCACCACCGGGTTGCCCGCGGATGTGGTGCGTGCGGTGCCCTGAGGGCCACAGATCGGCTCCACCGTCCGGTAGGCCCCCTCGACCACCGCGGCGGAGCTCCCCTCGTCGACGTCGATGATCAACCCCCGCCCGTGGAGGTTGTCGAGCAGCATCACCCGGCCGTCGGGGGTGAGGGTCAGGCTGTGCTGCTCCTGGAAGGAGTCGCTGCCCTCGACCTGGGACCAGTCCAGGGTGAGCCCAGAGCCGAGGTCACCATGGTCGCTGCCCTGCAGGATCCAGATCGGGGTGCCAAAGTCCGGCCGACCTGGGTCGCCGACGATCTTGCTGACCGCGTCCTGGTGGCGCCAGGATAGGTAGATGTCGCCGGCCTCGTCTACATAGATCGTGTTTGTGTGCAGCCAGTCTCCGCTCCAATCGTCGGGGATCGGCAGGTGATCTTCTGGGAACCAGCGGACGATCTCGGCCCCGGTGCCGTCGAGCAACACCACCACGTCCAGCACGCCACGGACCTGATCGTCGACCTCGTGCACGTCCTGATACATGAGGTAATAGACGTCTCCTCGCTTGAAGACGTCGTGGTGGAATGTGCAGCAGCCGGGACCGTTGAGCTGGCTGTCGAGCTCCTCGAGGCGGAGCAGATCGGCTCCGGTCAGATCCACCTCGATCAGATCCCCCATGGACTCCCCGAGGATCGTGTGATCTTCGGTGAACTGCACCATGTCGAGGACCCCCAGGGTGCCGGGCCGGGCCAGCTCGTGGTACCAGACCAGGTCGCCGGTGTGGGTGTCGTAGATCACCGCGATGGCGGTATCGTTGCAGGGCAGGTGGGTGCCGATCAGCCCCATGCTCGAGGCTCCGGTCGCCTCCAGGGTGCTCCGGACGTAGGCGGGGGGCAGGCCGGAGGTGAAGGTGCGGCTCACGCCCTCGCTGGGCCAGGCCGCCGCCATCGCGGTGATCGTGTACTCGGTGGCCGGGGCGAGGAAGTAGACCGGCAGATCGTGGCTCGTCAGCGCCTCGTCGGACAGCTGGGAGCGGACCACGCTCAGCCCGTCGGCCCGGGCGTGGCTTAGCGTCACCGGCTGGGCAGGCTCGATCTCGACTACACAGCGGTACCGCAGTGGGTTGTCCGTGCCCCGACAGGTCACCTCCAGCAGGGTCGGGGGAGGGTAGGCGGTGTTGTCGAGCTGCTCTGAGCACGAGAGGGCGAGCCCTGGGGTGAGGGAGAGCAGGAGACGATGCATGGGGCCTCGGTGGCTGGGGCGGTGAGTATGCCTGACACATCGATCTCTCTGCGATCTCTTGACGAGATCCAGACTCGGTGGCTCTCTCAGCGGGGGGCTCGCGGGGGCGCCGCCACATCCCGGCAGGGGATCGGCAGGGGATCGGCAGGGGAGGCTGTGTGGTGTCCCGGGGATGTCACTCTCGATGCCGGAAACACTGTGCTGGGCGGTCACCGGAGGGGGCAGGCCTCGAGGCAGCGGGGGTGCTTTCTGCTACCCTCGAGGCAGTGTCTATGTCCACGGTGACACCCTCCGGCCCTCCTCGTCCGTGCGGAGGCTCGCCCTCAGGGTCTCTGGAGCTGCACGGCGTCTCTGTCTGGAGCATGGCTTGTCAGGTCCTCCACAACACGAAGCGGTGACGGACGTCTTGGCGTGGCGGGCTGAGCGCCACCCACAGCGACTCTTCCTCGATCGGCTGGTGCGGGGGGAGATCGGCTCGATCGTCTCGACGACCTATGGTGAGGTGTGGCAACGGTCCCGGGGGATCGCCGCCTCTCTGCAAGCGCTCGGGATCCAGGGCGAGCCGGTGCTCTTGATGCACCCCCACGCCGAGGGCTACGCCGCCGCTCTGTTCGGTTGCATGCTCGCAGGGGTGATCGCGGTGCCCTGTTATCCGCTGCAGCGGACCGTGCTGCGCCGGGCCCTACCCCGCCTGGAGGCGATCGTTGCAGACTGTGGGGCCCGCGTGATCCTCGCCAGCACGTCGCTGGTGGAGCTGGGGCGGACGCTGTCGGGCGAGGCAGGGCCCCTGGGGTCGCTGCAGTGGATCGACGTCGACGCGCTGGCGCCCGACGCCGCCGATCGCTGGCGCCGTCCGTCCACCTCCAGCGCCGACGTGGCGCTGCTGCAGTACACCTCGGGCTCCACCGCCTCGCCCCGGGGGGTGAGGGTGCAGCACGGCAACCTGGTGCACAACGGGCGCGCGATCATCGATCGGCTGGGGCTCGCCGAGGGCCGCACCGGGGTGAACTGGCTGCCGCTGGTCCACGACATGGGGCTGGTGGGCTGCCTGATCGCACCGATGATGGCGGGCATGACCAGCAGGGTGATGGAGCCGGTGGACTTCCTCCGGCGCCCCTCGCGCTGGCTGATCGCGCTGGATCACTTCCAAGGAGAGATCGCAGGGGCCCCGAGCTTTGGCTACCAGCTGCTGGTGCGCCGAGTGAGCGACTCGAGCCTCGAGGGGCTGGATCTGTCCTGCTGGGTGACGGCGTTCTGTGGGGCAGAGCGCGTCCGGGCCAGCGTCCTCGACGCCCTGATCCAGCGGCTCGCGCCGACGGGGTTCTCCCCCCGGGCGCTGTTCCCCTGCTACGGGATGGCCGAGGCGACTCTGTTCGTCACCGGGCCCCGACCCGATCGGGGCCCCCCGGTGATCGAGCAGGCCCCCGGGGGTGGGGCGCTGGTGGGCTGCGGGACCCCGGTGGCGGACACCGAGGTCGCCGTCGTGGTCGACGGTGTGATCGTCGGGCCCGGCGTCGAGGGGGAGATCTGGATCCGGGGGCCGGGCGTGGCGGCCGGCTACTTCGGTGATCCCGAGGCCACCACCCAGACCTTCGGGGCTCGCCTCGCCGACGGCTCCGGGCCCTACCTCCGCACCGGGGATCTGGGCTACCTCGACACAAAGGGGCGACTGTTCCCCACCGGTCGGCTCAAGGAGCTCCTCATCCTGCGGGGGCGCAACGTCCACCCCGAGGATCTAGAGGTTGGCCTCGAGGATGAGCGGATCCGTCCCGGCGCGGTGGCCGCCTTCGGGGTGGAGATCGACGGAGAGGAGCGCGCCGCGGTGGCGCTCGAGCCCAACGGCTCGGTGGATGATCTCGACGTCGAGGCCCTGGCCGGCTGGGTCCGCTCCAGGATCGCCGAGCACCATGAGGTGTGGCTGCACGCGGTGTGGATCCTCCGCCGGGGGGGGCTGCCGCGGACCTCCAGCGGCAAGCTGCAGCGTCACCGGCTGGCCTCGGGCCTCGCCGGGGGCGAGCTCGAGGTGATCGCCGGGGTGGAGTTCCCCGAGGCCGACACGACCTGGGTCCCCGCTGCGCCCCCCACCACCCGGGCGCAGGCGCTGGAGGTGCTGCAGCGCCTGACCGCGCCGTTCCTCGGGGTCGATCCCGAGCTGATCGACGTCCGGGCCCCGCTGCGCGACGCAGGGCTGGACTCGGTGCAGCTGGTGCAGCTGTCGAGCCGGATCGAGCAAGCCTTCGGGCGCCCGATCGAGACCACGGCCTTCTTCGTGTCTCCGACGCTGGAGGCCCTCGCCGCTCGGTTGATCGATGAGCACACCAGAAGCCCCGGGGCGTCCTCGCCCTATGTCGACATCCAGGGAGCCTGCGCTCGGATCGACGCCCGGCACCTCCGCTACCGGTTCGAGCTGGACGCGCTGCCCTGGGATCACCTCGACGCCCCGGGGCGCTATGGGTCCGACGCGCTGTTGGAGTGCCTTGGCGTCGATGTCGACGCCGTCCGGGCGCAGCCCGGGGCCCTGGAGCTGTTCGAGTGGGCCTGGGCGCTGCAGGTCTGCCGGGTGTTCGAGTACCTCGAGGTGCTGGTGGTGGACTTCACCACCAGAGAGCGCGGGGCGCTGGGGCAGACGAGGAGCATCGCGCTGCTCGCCGAGGAGGAGGTCAAGCACATCGAGCTGTTCCGGCGCTATGCGGATCACCTCGTCGAGCAGCGGCCCGGGCCCGCGGCACAGCTCCTGGCCCGGCCCCCCCACGGCACGTCCGCTCCCGCCCTGGTGAGCGAGCTCGGCTCGATGCCGCTGGCCGAGCGCCACTACCTCGGGTGGCTCCGGATCCTGCTGTTCGAGGAGAGCACCGTGTGGCTGCATGAGATGCTGCGCGACGCCGGCGGGATCCAGCCCGCCTGGCTGGCCGCCCACGCCGCCCACCGCCAGGAGGAGGTGCAGCACGTGGTCACCGACGTGCGCTACCTCGAGGCGCTGGCGCTGCCCGAGGCCCGTCGCCGCCAGCTGGCGGCGAGCCTGGCCCTGGAGCTGCTGGGCTCGTTCCAGGAACAGCTGGGGGCGGGCGGCGCGGCTGAGGTGGTGCAGCGAGCCTATCCTGGCCTCCGGGTGCTCCGCGACGAGCCAGACCGAGACGTGCGCTGTGTGCAGCAGCTGCTGCGCCACTCGTCCATGCGCCACGTCGCCGCGTCCCCCTTCTTCCGCGAGCTCGCGTCCCTGCCGCCGGGGCGGGCCGTGGCGCTGGCCCGGGGGGTGGCCCGGGGGGCCGGGCCCGGGGCCGGCGACGAGCGGATCGCGATCGTGGGCCTGGGCTGCCGGCTGCCCGGCGCCGACGATCCCGACACCCTGTGGCGCAACCTGATCAACGGCACCGACTGCATCACCGAGGTCCCGGCCAGCCGCTGGGACGTCGACGCCTACTACGATCCCGATCCCGAGGCCCGGGGCAAGATGTACACCCGCTGGGGGGGCTTCATCGAGGGGATCGAGGACTTCGATCCAGAGTTCTTCGGGATCTCTCCCCTGGAGGCGGCCAGCCTCGATCCCCAGCAGCGCCTGCTGCTGGAGGTGACCTTCGAGGCCCTGCAGCATGGCTCGATCCGTCCGTCGAGCCTGTCGGGCACCGCCACCGGTGTGTTCGTGGGGATCGCGTCCCACGACTACGAGCGGCTGACCCATGACGCAGCCCTGAACGCCTACACCGTGACCGGCACCGCCGGCTCCACCGCCGCAGGGCGGATCAGCTATGTCCTGGGGATCGAGGGCCCGTGCCTGGCGATCGACACCGCGTG
Source organism: Deltaproteobacteria bacterium (assembly GCA_011376105.1). Taxonomy (GTDB): domain Bacteria; phylum Myxococcota_A; class UBA796; order UBA796; genus DRPG01. Next base: position 2,741 of record DRPG01000105.1, on the reverse strand, counting down.
CAGCTCGTCGCTGGTGGCGGTGCACCTCGCGGCCCAGAGCCTGATCGGGGGAGAGTGCGATCTGGCCCTGGCGGCGGGCGTCAACGTGATCCTCGATCCAGACGGGACGATCTACTTCTGCAAGCTCAGGGCGATGTCGGCGACCGGCCGCTGTCGGAGCTTCGACGCGTCCGCCGACGGATATGTGCGCTCCGATGGGTGTGGCGCGGTGGTGCTCAAGCGCTACGCCGACGCGGTGGCCGATCACGATCGGATCTACGCGGTGATCGAGGCGACGGCCACCAACCAGGACGGGCGCAGCAACGGGCTCACCGCGCCGAGCGGGGCCGCCCAGGAGGCCCTGATCCGCGCCGCGCTGGCCCGGGCGGGCCGGAGCGTCGACGAGCTCGGCTACGTCGAAGCCCACGGCACCGGCACCCCGGTCGGTGATCCGATCGAGGCGGTGGCCCTGGGGGCTGCGGTGCAGGGGCGGCGCACACCGCTGCCGATTGGATCGGTCAAGAGCCAGCTGGGGCACAGCGAGGCAGCAGCAGGGATCACGGCCCTGATCAAGGCCACCTTGATGATCGAACATGGGCAGATCCCGGGCAACCCCCACCTGCGCACCCCCAACCCCCGGGTCCCCTGGAGCGAGCTGCCCCTGGAGCCGGTGGCCCACACCCGCCCCTTCGGCCCCGACGAGCCCAGGGTGATCGGGATCAACTCGTTTGGCTTCGGGGGCACCAACGCCCACGTCGTGCTAGCGCCTCCGCCCGCCCACGAGCCGGAGGTGGAGGCCGGGGCGGAGGAGGTCGGGACGGAGGTGGAGGCTGGCCCCTGGCCGCTGCTGCTGTCGGCCCCGGGGGAGACGGGCGTCCGCACCCTCGCGGATCGCCTCGCGGATCGCCTCGCGGATCGCCTCGCGGATCGCCTCGCGGATCGCCCCGCGGATCGCCCCGCGGATCGCCCCGCGGATCGCCCCGCGGATCGCCCCGCGGATCACCCCGCGGATCGCCTGTCCAGCCCGTCCGATCTCGAGCTGGCGCGGATCGGTCGGACCCTGGCCGTCGGGCGGGATCCACAGCTGTGGCGGGCGGCGATCGTGGCCTCAGATCTTGACGCCGCGATCGAGGGCCTCCGGGCGGTGGCCTCGGGCACCGTCGCTGCACAGCAGGTCCGGTCCCCGCCCCGGGTGGGGCTGTTGTTCACCGGCCAGGGGGCCCAGCACCCTCGGATGGGGCTGGCGCTGGCTGAGCGCTGCGCGACCTTCCGACACCAGCTCGGGATCTGTGCCGAGGCCCTGGATCGACACCTGCAGGTCCCGCTGCTGGAGATCCTCGCGGATCGGGGGCCGGCGATCCACCACACCGCCCTGGCCCAGCCCGCGCTGTTTGCGGTGGAGCTGGCCCTGGCCCGGATGTGGATCGCCTGGGGGCTGGCGCCGACGGTGCTGGTGGGCCACAGCGTCGGCGAGCTGGCGGCGGCGGTGGTGGCGGGGGTGCTGTCCCTGTCCGAGGCCGCGGCGCTGGTGGTGCGGCGGGGGCAGCTGATGGGCTCGCTGCCCCCCGGTGGCGCGATGGTGGCGATCGAGGCTGACGAAGCGTCGGTGGCAAGCTGGCTCCAGGGCAGCGATGGGCTCGAGATCGCCGCGATCAACGGGCCACACCAGGTGACGGTCTCCGGCGGGGAGGAGGCCATCGCCGCGCTGATCGTTGAGCTCGGGGAGCGCAGGGTGCCTGTCCGGCCGCTGGAGGTGTCCCATGCGTTCCACTCGGCGCAGATGGATCCAGTCCTGCCCCCGCTGCGCCGGGCGCTCGCCGGGCTACGTCCCGCTCCGCCGTCCGTGCCGATCCGCGACACGCTGACCGGCGGTGACGGCGCCGCGATGGCGTCCCCGGACTACTGGGCTGATCAGGTCCGGGCCCCGGTCCGGTTCGATGCAGCGCTGCAGCGGGCTCAGGCGCTTGGGGTCGACGTATGGATCGAGGTCGGGCCCGCTCCGGTGCTGCTGGGCCTGGCGAGCCGCGGGGCGGGCGAGGCGGTGCGGGCGATCCCGTCGCTGAGGCCCGGCCAGCCCGATCCCCGGGTGCTGGCCGACGCGCTGGGGCAGCTGCACACCGCCGGGGTCCCGCTGCGCTGGAGCGCGATCTTTCCTCCGTCGCAGCCGATCGCGCTCCCCGCCACACCGCTGCAGCGCCGACGGTGCTGGATCGAGGGACAAGCTCCGAGCGGGATCGGAGGAGAGCCCGCAGATCATCCGCTGCTGGGGCGCCGCCTGGATCTGGCCGGTGCTGCGGTGTTCGAGCTCTCCCTGTCCGAGACCTCTCCGGCGTGGATCGGAGAGCACGTTGTCGGGAACCGAGTCGTCGTCCCGGCCGCCCTGTGGCTGGAGCTGGCCCGGGCCGCCGCGGCCCAGGTCGCGGGGCGGCCCGTCGAGCTGCTCGGGGTCTCGCTCGAGGCCGCGCTGGTGCTGCGGGCCAGCCCCACCCGGGTCCAGATCACGGTGTCCGGGGAGGGGAGCGAGGCCGCAGAGGCGGCGGAGCTCCAGGTCCAGATCCATGGCCGCCACCAGGAGCGCTGGCTGTGCCATGCCCGCACCGGGGCCCGGATCCTCGCCCCGCCCCAGCCGCGGGCCTGTGATCCACTGCCCGCGGAGGAGGCTCCGTTGCCCGCGGAGGAGGCTCCGCTGCCCGCGGAGGAGGCTCCGCTGCCCGCGGAGGAGGCTCCGCTGCCCGCGGAGGAGGCTCCGCTGCCCGCGGAGG
>DRPG01000104.1 GCA_011376105.1 Deltaproteobacteria bacterium | reverse complement strand
TGCGACGACGGTCTGGGGCGAGGAACACCAGACCCCGGTGCGGGTGCTGTCCGTGCCCTTTGGCGCCTTCGACGCGAAGATCGAGACCGCGATCCCCAGGGGCAACGGGCCCGATCTGTTCCTCGCAGGCCACGCCAACCTCGGCAAGTGGATCTCGATGGGCCTGCTCGCCCCGGTGGCCCCCTCAGCGCTGCAGGGGCACCGGCGGGCCACCGTCGAGGCGGTGCGGGCCAGGGGGCAGGCGTGGGGGATCCCGCTGGCCTTCAAGTCGGTGGTGCTGCTGTACGATCCTGAGCTGGTCGAGCGGGTCCCCGAGACCACCGATGCCCTGATCGCCGAGGCGAAGCGCCTGACCGGAGGGGGCCGGTTCGGGCTGGCCTATCAGGCCGCTGAGCCCTACTTCCACGGAGTCTGGCAGCACGCCTTTGGGGCCCTGGCCCTGCCCCCCGGGGGGGGAGGGGCCCGGCTCGACACCCCCGAGCACGCCGCCGCCCTGGCGTTCTCACGGCGGATCGCGGTCGACGAGGGGATCGCACCACAACAGCCCACCGCAGAGCTGATCACCCGGCTGTACCAGCAGGGGCGGGCGGCGTTTGTCATCAGCGGGCCCTGGTTCGTCGCAGAGATGGATCGGCCGATCGCTGCGGCGCTGCTGCCCACCGTCAGCGAGACGGGCGAGCCGGCCACGCCCTACCTCACGGTCGACGCTGCGTTCGTGGTGGCCGGTGGTGCTCAGCAGAGCGCAGCCCAGCAGCTGGCTGGCTGGCTGGCCGGGGCCCAGGGGGCCCAGATCCGGCAAGACATCGGGCACCAGGCCGTCAGTTGGGAGGCCACCTCGTCCGACGATCCCCTGCTGCGGGTGCTGGCGGAGCAGGCGAGCGACGCAGTGCCCATGCCGAGCGATCCCGACATCCAGAACGTGTTCGAGGCGCAGGCCCGGGCCCTCCGGGACGTGCTCCGGGGAGCCGCCGAGCCCGGCCCCGCCGCTGCGGGCGCACAGAGCTACTACGAGATCCTCTCCCGCCCGCCGCCCCCCGCTGTCTCCCCCTGGCCCTACCTGGCCTTGGTGATCGCGGTGGCCGGGGCGCTGCTGCTGTGGGTGCTGCTGCCCCTGCGGGATCCAGCCGAGCGCGAGCGCTACAGCGCCCACCTGTGGGACTACCTGTGGATCGCCCCCGCCGCCACGGCCCTGAGCGCGCTGGTGGTGGTGCCGTTCGTCCTCGGCGCGAGCGTGTCGCTGTTTGCCCACCACCGCGGGGCGTGGACCTTCGTCGGGCTGGCCAACTTCCTCGACATCCTGCTGGCCCGGGACTGGGCGATCACCAGCCCGCTGTCGTTCGCCTACACCCTCGCGGTCACCCTGCTGTGGACCGTGACCAACCTGGTCCTGCACGTGGGCCTGGGGATCGTGTTGGCCCTGGCCCTGCGGGAGCCCTGGATCCGGATGCGGGCGCTGTGGCGCGCGCTGCTGATCATCCCGTGGGCGGTGCCGAGCTACATCACCGCCCTGATCTGGAAGGGCATGTTCCACGCCCAGTACGGGGCGATCAACGCCCTGCTGGGGGCGCTGCTGCTCCGGGACGGTGCGCTGCAACTCGACTGGTTTGGATCGTTCGCCGCAGCGTTCTGCGCCAACCTGGCCACCAACACCTGGCTCGGCTTCCCCTTCATGATGGTGGTCACCCTCGGGGCGCTGCAGGCCATCCCCCGGGAGCTGGAGGAGGCCGCCGAGATCGATGGCGCCTCGTGGCTGTTCCGGCTCCGTCACGTGATCTGGCCCATGCTCCGCCCCGCGCTGCTGCCGGCGATCATCCTCGGCTCGGTCTGGACCTTCAACATGTTCAACGTCGTGTTCCTCGTCAGCCAAGGAGAGCCCAACAGCTCCACCGAGATCCTGATCAGCGAGGCCTACCGCTGGGCGTTCTCCCGGGGCAACCGCTACGGCTATGCAGCGGCCTACGCGGTGTTGATCTTCGGGGTCCTGCTGCTGTACTCCCGGGGCGCCAACCGGCTGGTCGGCCAGAGGGTCCTGTGAGCCGCCGGGCCCCCGCAGCCCCGATCGTCATCGCGGTGCACCTGGGGCTGCTGATCGCGACGCTGGCTGCGCTGTACCCGGTGTTGTGGGTGATCAAGATGGCGCTGTCGCCCAGCCAGTCGTTCGCGATGGGGGCGATCCCGCTGCCCACCCGGATCAGCCTCGACAACTTCGCCCACGTGATCGGCACCCACGACGCTCAGGGCTGGTTGTTCGGTCGCCAGCTGTTCAACTCGCTGGTCGTCTCCGGAGCCACCGCGGTGGTGGGGCTGGGGCTGTCGACCACCGCCGCCTACGCCCTGTCCCGCTGGGACTTCCCTGGCCGCGATCGCTCGATGGGCGCGTTCCTCCTCACCCAGATGTTTCCCCAGGTGGTGATGGCGATCCCCCTGTACATCCTGCTGGACACGATGCACCTGCTGGACTCCCTCACCGGCCTGATCCTGGTCTACGCCACCACCAGCGTGCCGTTCAGCACCTGGACCCTGAAGGGCTACTTCGACACGATCCCGGTGGATCTGGAGGAGGCCGCGCTGCTCGATGGCGCCTCGCGGTTCACCACGTTTCGCTACGTGATCCTGCCGCTGGCCCGCCCGGCCCTGGCGGTCACCGGTCTGTTCAGCTTCATGACCGCCTGGAATGAGTTTATCCTCGCCGCAACCTTCATCGGGGATCCACGCGGGTTCACCCTGCCGGTGGTGCTGCAACGCTACGTCAGCGACTACAGCACCGAGTGGGGTCACTTCGCCGCCGGCGCCCTGATCGTGTCCCTGCCGGTGGTGCTGCTGTTCTTTGCGCTCCAGCGCCACTTCGTCGAGGGGCTGACCGCCGGGGGGGTCAAGGGATGAGCGACCGCTGGTGTGGGTGCCCCCGCTGGAGCTGGATCCTGTCCTGCCTGCTCGCGAGCTGCTACCAGCCTCCGTCCCTGCCCCTGATCCCGGACGTCCCGGTGGAGGCTCGGCCCTTCCTGCCGTGCCGGGGGGAGGACGAGGGGATCGTGGTGGCGTGCATCGTCGACGGAGACACCCTCGATCTGGGGGCCTGTGGAGCACAAGATCGTGTGCGACTGCTCGGGATCGATGCCCCGGAGCTGAGCCCAGAGCCCGAGTGCTGGGCCGAGGAAGCCACCGCGTTCCTGCAGTCCTGGCTGCAGGGGCTCGAGGTCACCGCGAGCTACGATCGGAGCTGCACCGATCCCTTCGGGCGCGCCCTGGCCTACCTGTGGATCCGGGGCGATGCGCTGCAGGAGGTCCTCCGGGCGCCGGGGCTCGAGTCGTTCGTCTGGTCCTGGTACCTCGATCCCCAGGAGCCCGCGATCCTGCTCAACGAGGCGTTGCTGGGGCTCGGGATGGTGCGGGACTACCCCGAGTCGCTCGCCGGGACCCTCGCGTTTCAGGATCGCCTGGATGCGGCACGACAGCGCGCGGTGCGGTCTGAGCGGGGGCTGTGGGGAGCCTGTCCCGACGCGCGGTGAGGCAAGCCCTGCTACTCTTGCTGCCGTAGAGCGGGGAGGTGGTGTGCAGATGGGTGCAGCGACGTCGGTGCGGACGGTGTCGGACGCCCTCGCGGAGGTCGAGCGGTGGCGTGCAGATCAAGAGGCGCGCCAGGCCGCTGAGCTGGTGGAGGTGGAGCAAGAGATCAAGAACCTCGAGAGCGCCATCTCCAACCTCAAGCAGCAGCTCAAAGCCCTGACCAAGTTCCGGACCGAGCTGCAGGGTAAGGCGTCGTCTCTGCCGTCCCGGCGGCTGGAGCGGGGCCACGCGGCCCTGTTCGGGGCGCTGCAGGATCAGGCGAGCCAGCTGGGTCGCCGCGAGGCGATGGTCGCAGGGATCGCCCGGCAGCGGGAGGAGGCCTTCGAGAAGGAGCTCAAAGGTACATCCCTGGCCGCGATGGTGGAGGAGTTCAGGCAGTTCAAGGTCGCGGTGGAGCCCAACCTCCAGAGCTTGCCCGAGAGCTATCGCTCGGTCGTCTCCGAGCACCACCTCCGGATCAGCCAGCGGCTGCGCGAGCACGTGGAGAAGATCGCGTCGGCCCCCCTGGAGGTCGAGGCCGACGTGCTGTCCATCGAGGTGGTCTACTGTGTGGATGCCCCGGAGGGGGTGCCAGAGCTGCTGGTGGTCGTGATCCCGGTCACCGATCGGGTGCACTCGGGCTGGTACGAGCGTATCGACGGGCTGCAGACCTGGCTCTCCGCCCGGGTGGTCCAGGCGATCTACCAGGCCGCCCGCGCGACGGGCTTCACTCAGGCCCAGGCGATGTGCGGCGGACACATGGAGCTGCTGGCGATCGAGGTCGATCTCCTCGGTGCGCCGGCGGAGTTCGTGGGCGCCTTCGAGGAGCAGCTGGGGGCGATCCTGGGGGCGTCCCCCGAGCTGTTCGCCGGCCAGGTGTTCGCCACCGGCCGCCGGGTCGACGTCGACTATGTGCTGCCCCCGGAAGAAGATGGAGCGGAGGTCCCCCATGCTGGATGAGCTTCAGCCCCTGTCGCTGACCGCAGCGGCTCGTCGCCTCGGGATCGATCCCTTCGAGGTCGTCCGCCTGCTGGTGGTGGCCGATGCGGTCCCGAAGGGGCCGTTCGCGCTGGCTCCAGAGCTGGTCCAGCGGCTGGGGGAGCTGGGTCGGATCGAGCCCCCCTGGTGGGAGGGGGTCGCGCTGCCCAACGGAGAGGGGCACCCCGGGCTGAAGCGGATCCGGGCCGCCCTGGGGCTGCTGCTGAGCCGAGGCCACACCGCCGAGCGGCCGACCCGCCTCGACAACGTGTGGCGTGGGCTGGAGCACACGGAGCAAGAGCTGCTCTCCCGGGCTCTGCACACCCTGGCCGAGGCCAGCCTGCTGTCCATCGAGGTCACCCCGATCGGTCAGCTGGTGTGTGTGCGCGATGAGGCGAGGGAGCGCGTGCAGGCCATCGCCGAAGGATCCGACATACCAGACAGCCTCACCGCAGCGGTCGAGGGTTAAGAGGGGCTCGATGGGTCGACGTCGCCGAAGCTTGATCAGATCTCCGGGCTCCCGCGCGCCAGGCAGTGACACGTCCGCGAGCACGGCACCCACCACCGAGCCCGTCGAGATCGCTGCCGATCCACGGCCGCTGGAGGAGGGCTCCAACGCTCAGATCATCTCGGAGCTCGAGCTGACCCCCCCCATGGGGATCCCCACCCCCGCCCCCGCGCCGTTTCGGGGCACAGGGCCGCGGCACCCCTACTCCGCCATCGATCACCTGCCGCCGGTGGATCCCCCCTCGTCCCAGGCCACCCCGATCTTTGCGCCCCGCACCGGGCCACCCTCCCCCGGTGGGCGCCCCGGGACAGCCCGCCCCGGGACAGCCCGCCCCGGGACAGCCCGCCCCGGGACAGCGCGCTCCGGGGCAGCGCGCCCCGGGGCAGAGCGCCCCGGGGACGAGCGCTCCGTCGACCCCGGAGCGCCGCTGCGGCCCCCCACGCCTGCGCCGCTGCAGCCCCCCACCCACGTCGAGACCGAGAACATCGCGCCCCGGATCGACGAGCCCTACTCCGCACCGATCGCGTCTCCTCCGATCCCCGGCCTGTTCACGCCTGCTCCGGTGGAGCGCATGGGCGAGCCGGGGCAGGGCCCCGGGCTCTCGGGCAACCAGAGCTACCCCCTGAAGAGCCCGAGGCGGGATCGCCCCGACTACATCGACGACACCCCCGCCCACTCGTCCCGGTTCGATCCAGGTGAGTGGGCCGCCCGGCGGGCGAAGGCGCTCGGGCCCGAGCTCCAGGACGAGGGTCCATCGGGTCCCCCCGACGAGCTGCTGAAGCTGATGGGCGTCTTGATGATCGGCATCTTCAGCATGGGGATCGTCGCGATCTGGCTCACCCTGCTGTGGGGCGGTCCCCCCGAGGAGGAAGAGGGGCTGGTCTCCCGTGAGCCCGCGTCAGGGAACCTCGAGATCCGCCCGTCGGTGCAGCCCAGTCCCGAGCCCAGCCGCTCCGATCGCGATCCCTCCCGACCCGCGGTCGCGCCCCGCAACGGGCCCGTGGTGTCCGAGCCCGAGCCGGAGCCCGCGCCGGAGCCCGCGCCGGTGGTCGAGGCGCCAAAGCCCACCCGTAGGCCGCCCCCCAAGCCCGTGGCCGCCGCCGCCGGCACGCTGAAGATCCGCAGCAACCGGAAGGTCCTGGTCTACGTCAACGGCGAGGCCCTCGGCTACACCCCCCAGGACTTCCCCGCCTCCCCGGGGCAGTACACGATCAGCGCGATGGTGCCCGGGCAGCCCAAGACCCGACAGACCCACAGCGCGACCCTGGGCAAGGACGGCACCACCGTCCCGGTGCAGTTCACCTTCTGAAGGGCAGGGGCGGCCCCCCTTGGGCGTCCCGATCTCCCGATCTCCCGATCTCCCGGTCTCCCGGTCTCCCTGTCTCCCCCTGGGCCTCCGGAGGGGGGGACGTCCCGGAGTTGGACGAGTCGGTGGATCCTTCCCCCCCGGGCCGCGCTGGTGCCGTCACCGGCTGAGAGGGTCTGGGACACGCCAACCGATTACGCAGATCTGCATGTTTGGGGCCTTGCTCACGTTGGGGATCTTGTCCGCCGCCGTCCCGGCGGGGGCCAGCTCGGTGGAGAGCGAGCGGGTGCGGCTGGAGCGCAGGGTCCAGCGCTGGATGACGCGCACCGACTCGGCCGAGGGCCGGTGGGAGGACGCCTGCTCGATCATAGAGGACGAACCAGAAGATCCAAAGCTCGCCCGCTCCCATCTCCGGGCTGAGATCAGGCTGGTGAACCGGCGCGCCCGCCTGGTCTCGCTCCAGCGGAGGCTCGAGGCCCTGGGAGCGCCGGCCTCCGAGGTGCGGGTGTTCTACAGCACCAACCGGGAGCCCTGGCGGCGCGATCGCAGGTGGTACCGCGCCCGCGACTCGGGCACCCTCGAGTACGGGACCGCCCTGGTGCGCATCCCTGAGGATCACCCCACCGGCGCACTGGAGCGGGGGCTCGAGATCCTCGAGGTGAGCGCCCTGGAGCCCGAGGTGTGGGAGCAACAGCTCCGGCACACCCTCGACACCCTCGACGCAGGGATCCTGACCTACGTCCATGGCTACAACAACTCGTTCAGCTATGCGGTGCGGCGTAGCGCCCAGCTGGCCCACGATCTCGAGCCAGCGGTGGTCCCGGTGCTGTACAGCTGGCCCGCCCACGGCGGGACCTGGCTCGCCAGCGCCAAGTACACCTTCGACGAGAACGAGGCCGCGCGCTCGAGCGCGGGCCTCGCCGAGACCCTCGCCCGCCTCGGAGCGCTCGACGTCTCCGTCTCGGCCTACGCCCACTCCATGGGCAGCCGGGTGCTGTCCAACGCCCTGCTGGATCTGCGTCAGCTCGATGGCTCCCTGCCCTCCCTTGATCAGATCGTGTACGCGGCCCCCGACATCGACGCGGCGCTGTTCACGCGGCGGTACCTCGGGCTGGCGGTGGCGGCCTCGGATCAGGTCACTGTGTACTGTGCGCAGGACGATCGGGCGCTGAAGCTGTCCAGGGGGGTCCACGGTGGCTACGATCGGCTGGGGACCTGTCGTCCGGGCACCCTCGGGGCTCTGCACGAGGGCGGCGTAGAGGTCGTGGACGCCTCCCGTCTGTATGTCAACATGCTGGATCACGACAAGGTGTCGAATTCCCCCCGGCTGATCCGGGACCTGGGGTTGTTGCTCACCGGGATCCCCACCCGGGATCCAAGGCGCGGGCTGGTGGATCGTGGCGGGTGGTGTGAGCTCCCTCCGTAGCGGATCCCCACCAGTCGTTCGCGTCGACGTCACACGAGGCAGACAAGATCGCTGACGTCGAGCGGGGTGGAGGACCGTGCTCGGCTGGAGGAGGAGTCGATGCGCCTGACCCCGGTCTTGATCGTGGGGATCTTGGCTGCGTGCGGCGGCCCGGGGCGATCCCCCGACGAACGCGTGCGATCAGCGCCGCTCACCGAAGACGGCGGTGCCCACGCGGACCCAGGTGGCGCCGTGGTGGATGGCCACCTCGAAGTCGTGGCTCATGCCCATGGACAGCTCGTGCAGGGGGATGCCCCGGGCCCGCCCCCGGGCGGCGAGATCGGCGACCTGAGCGAACCAGGGTGCGGCATCCTGTGGATCCTCGCTCCAGGGGGGCAAGGTCATCAACCCGACGATCTCGATCCCCTCGATCTTCGACAGGACCTCACAGCGATCGAGGACCTCTCTGGGGGGCAGGCCGCCCTTGCTCGCCTCCCCCGCGGCGTTCACCGGCACCAGGCAGCGCAGAGGCCCAGGCGCTCGCCGGACCAGGGCCTCGGCCTGGTGCACCGTCTCCAGGGCGTGCACCCGATGGGCCACCGGCGCGATGTACCGCGCCTTGTTGGTCTGGAGCCTGCCGATGAAGTGCCAGCGCAGGGCGCCGGGCAGGGCCGCGGCCTTGTCCCGTAGCTCCTGGGCGTAGCTCTCGCCGAAGTGCACCTGATCACAGGCCGCCGCCTCGGCCACCGCCTCCGCCGGGAACGTCTTGGACACAGCGATCAGCTGGATCCCGGCTGGATCCCGCCCCGCATCGCGGGCGGCGGCCTCGATCCGGGTGCGGACGCCCTGCAGCGCGCTAGCGATCGCCATCGGTGAGCTCCAAGGCGTGGGTGGGGGTGATCTTGTGCTGAGCCAGGGCTGCCAGCGTCTCCTCCACCGGCAGGCCCACCACGTTGGTCCACGAGCCCCGGACCTCGGCGACGAAGGTGGCCCCCCGGCCCTGGATCCCGTAAGCGCCAGCCTTGTCGTCGGCCTCTCCGGTCTGGAGGTAGGCGTCGATCTCGCCCGGGGACAGGGTGCGGAACCGCACCGCGGTGGTCACCGACAGCACCTGCCGCTCGCTCCCCCGGGCGACACACACGCCGGTGGTGACCGCGTGCCAGGCTCCGGACAGGGCCTGGAGGTGGTCGCGTGCGATCGTGCGATCGGTGGGCTTGTCGAAGATCCGATCGCCGAGGTGCACCACGGTGTCGGCTGCGATCACCACGCGCCCGGGCGGCGCCCCGGCGGCCTTGGCGGTGGCCAGGTGCCGGGCGTGGGCGACTGGATCGTGGCCTGGATCCCTCGACTCGTCGAGATCCATGGGGTGGACCTCCACCGCGATCCCCGCCCAGGTCAACAGGTCCCGCCGCCGGGGGGAGCCGCTGGCGAGCCACACGGGGGCTCCGCAGCCGCTCACGGGGCCCCCCTGGAGGCCTGGATCCGGGCCCGGTGGGCGAGGCGATCGGCCCGCCGGTGCTCGGCCTCGCGGAACCGCCGGTGCTCGTCCTTGGTGTGGGGCGCCAGCGTGGGCACCTCGATGGGCTGCAGCGCTGAGTTCACCGCGACGAAGGTGAGGTAGGCGGTGGAGGTCTGGGTGCGTACGCCGGTGGTGGGGCACTCCTCCTCAACCCGGACCCCGATCTCCATCGAGGTTCGCCCCGCCCAGTTGACCATCGCCTGCAACACCGCCACCTTGCCCCTGCGGATCGGGGCCTTGAACACGAGCTGATCCATCGCGGCGGTGACGACGTCGGTGTGGGTGAAGCGCTGGGCCGCGACCGCAGCACACACGTCGATCCAGGAGCAGACCTGGCCACCGAAGACGGTGTCGAGCGCGTTGCAGTCACCCGGCATCACGATCCAGGTCATCTCACAGCGGGTGTCGAAGGGACGCACCACGCGCGCTTTTTTGGTGGGGGCGGGATCGGGTGCCTTCGTCTCGTGGCTCATGCTCACCTCCGCGCCCCCGTATCGACTCCGGGCCGCACGATCCCGTCGTCGACTCCGGGCGCGGCCCCCAGAGCCCACCGCCCCGGGCGTCGGCGTGGCGCGAGGGTGGTGCTCAGGGCCTTGCGGGCCGCACGACCGATCTCGTTGTGGGTGAGCGTGACCTCGGTGAGGTGTGGGAGGGCCTCAGCGTCGGCGAGGGCCCGGATCCCCTCGCTCCCGACGCCGACCCGGGTCAGATCCAGACGGGTGAGGGCACCGAGGGTGTGCGAGCCGGCCAGCGCGGTGACCCCGGCGTCTCCGACGGCGGTCCCCCGGAGCCCGAGCACCTCGAGGCGGCCCAGGGCCAGGGCATGGGCCAGGGCCTCGGCGCCGGCCGGGCCGATCGGAGCATGGCTTAGATCCAGCCGGACGAGGTGGCCCAGGGCGCCGGAGCGGGCGAGGGCTGCGGCCCCCTCTGGGCCGATCCCGGTGCGGCTCAGGCTCAGGCTCTCCAGCTCCTGCAGCGCGGTGCATCGGGCGAGGATCGAGGCTCCGTCGTCACCGAGGTGGTTCCAGGACAGATCGAGGATCTTTACCGGTCCGAGCGCGCTCGCCAGGGCCGCCAGCCCGCCCGGCCCGAGCTCGTTGTCGGACAGGCTCAGCTCCCGGAGGCGGGGGAGCAGGGCGGAGCTGGCCAGGGTCACCAGCCCCTCGTCTCCGATGTAATTGCCCGACAGATCGAGGTGCTGCAGCGCGGGGAGCGCACCGGAACGAGCCAACGCCTCTGGGCCCTGAGCCCCGAGGTGGTTGTGGCGGAGCCCGAGGTGGACCAGGCGGGGGAAGGTGGCCCCGCTCAGCAGCACGTCGAGGCCGTCGTGGATCTGGTTGTCGCCGAGATCGAGGCGCACCAACCGGGGCAGTCCCCCGGTACAAGCCAGGGCCTCCAGCCCGCCACGACGTACGAGGTTGTCCCGGAGCCTGAGCACTACGAGGCCCCCAAGGCCCCCAAGGCCCCCAAGGCCCCCAAGGCCCCCAAGGCCCACGTGGGCCAGGGCCTTGACGTGGTCTTCGCCCGGCGCATCGTAGGTCCGGCTCAGATCCAGCTCGATGAGGTGGGCCAGCAGGGGGGAGCTCCCCAGGGCCGCGAGCCCCGCCGTCCCCAGGGGGTTGCTGGACAGATCCAGCGCCCGCAGCTGCTCCAGGGTGGTGGAGGCCGCCAGCGCCTCGACGCCGGCCACCCTCACCCGGTTGTGGCTCAGCCGGAGCTCCCGCAGCTGCCCCAGGGAGCCTGCGCTCGCCAGCGCCTCGACGCCGGCCGGGCCGATCCGGTTGTGGCTCAGATCCAGCGCGCGCAGCTGCTCGATCCACCCGGCGTGCACCAGCGCCTCGACGCCCGCGTTGCCGATCTGCGCGGCGCCGAGATCGAGCTGGGCCAGCCCCTGCAGCGCGCTGGAGGCCGCCAGCCGCTGAGCGCCCTGGTTGCCAAGCCGCCGGCCCCCGATCCGGCAGTCGATCTCGAGGGCGGCGAGGAGGCGCGCGGTGGGGTGGGCCCGCAGCGTGGCCAGGGCGTCGAGGGTGTCTCCGTCCCACAGCAGCCGCACCCCCACGATGAACCCGTCGCGCCAGTCGAGGCGGCAGCCCCGGGGCAGCTCGAGCCCATCGCGCCAGGCCGGCAGGTGGCGCTGGATCAGCGCCCGGGAGCGGAGCCGCAGCGCGCTGTGCTGCTCCTGAGGGAGCCCAGGCTCGGCGAGGCGGTGGGACAGGCTGATCAGCTCGCCCCGTGCATCGCCCTGCTCCGACAGCCAGTCGGCATACACCGACCAGGCATCGACATCATCGGGCTCCCGTCGGAGGTGGAGTTCGAGGGTGTGGGGTACGCTCACGCGCCCCTCTACCTCGATCAGGACCATCGTGGGCCCGCGTCGCCGGGCGGCCCACCGCCTGCGCCGGGCGGCCCAGCGCCTGCTCGCCCGCCTACTCCAGCGGCGAGGTGTTGGAGGACTGGTTGGGTAGGGTGTCGAGCGGGGCGCGCTCGGCGAGCGCCCTGAACAGCGAGCTCCGCCCGGGGGTCTGGCTCTCCATCACGTAGGCGAAGAACTCGCAGACCTCGTAGAAGTCCACCCCGGCCTCTTCTGCGTGGTGCTCAAGCTCTCCGTACCACACGCCGAGCTCCTCGGGCGTGCCCTCGAGCCACCGCTCGAAGGTCTCCCGGACGAAGTGGATGGTCTCAGTGTTCCAGCGTCTTTGTTCCAGGGAGGTCATGAAGGTCTTGAGGCGGTGGTTCATTTGACTCTCCTTCCTGGGAGGGAATTCTACCCCGTCCGGTCTCCACACAGGCAATCTGAGCCATCGAGGACGCCTCTCGGGGGACGGGAGCGCCATGGACAGAGCGCCCGAGGCGCCGCGCCCCGGGCTCCGCCGATCGCCTCGACCCACCTTCACCGGTGCATCGCCCCGGCGATGGAGCCTGCATGGAGCCCCCCGAGCAGGACGCTCGTCCGTCACGCAGCCCGCCCCTCGACGCCCACGACCCCGTCTCCGTCTCCGTCTCCGTCCCCGTCCCCGTCTCCGTCC
>DRPG01000103.1 GCA_011376105.1 Deltaproteobacteria bacterium | reverse complement strand
TCCGCCCGGGGTGGCTGTCCGCCCGGGGTGGCTGTCCGCCCGGGCCTGGATCAGCGCCTGCCCGCGTCGTTCGCTCCGGCGTCGTTCGCTCCGGCGTCGTTCGCTCCGGCGTCGTCCGCTCCGGCGTCGTCCGCTCCGGCGTCGCCCTGGTGATCGGAGGCAGCCGCGTCGCCCTGGGTGCCGGGGGCTCCGGTGGCGCGGGGCTCGCCGCAGCGCTCCATCCGGAGGCGCTTGAGCTGGTCGTCGGCCCAGGCTCGAGCCTCGCTCGTCCAGGCCTCGCTCAGGTTGCCCTCGATGCGCACGACCCGATCGAGGACGAGCCCCTTTCGGGCTGAGCGGAAGATGTACTCACCGGTCTTGTCGAACTCCATCCTCGCCGGGTGGGTGCAGGTGGCGGCCTTGCAGGTGAACAGCTCCCCCGCCTCGGCCTGCTCGATCCGGAGCGCCAGATCGGCGCGCAGGCCCTCGAGCTTTGCGGAGGCCTCCTCGCCACACAGGTGGGTCGCGATCCTCACCACGCCGTCCTCGCCGGCCCTGGGATCTTCACCGCTGGCGTCCTCCCCCACCTCGACGATCGCGAGCCCACGGGATGGATCGAGGAAGTCCCCGGGGGGTTGGGCGCTCGAGGCCAGGGCCTTCATCAGGGCGGCGTCGACCCGGGTCAGCCCCGAGGGGACGGGGGCCTCGAGCACGCCCGCCGGTGCAGGGGCTGGCTCTAGCCCCTGCACGATCTCCCCGGGGGGGGGAGGCTGCTCTGAGGGTGTGCCACAGGCCAACATCCAGATCCACCACATCGCGTCTCCTCCAAGCTCGAGCCGCCGCACTATCTGGTGCTTGGATCCACAGCCCCTCAGTCCCTGAGGAAGGCCGCCCGCACTCGCTCGTTGAGCATCGCGTACAGCAGGAACACGCCGACGGGGAGGCAGAGGGAGGGGGTGTAGAGGATCCCCGCGAGGATCGTGAGGAGCCAGCCCCACCTCGCGCCCCGGCCCAGGCCCACGGCGGCGATCATCAGGGGGAGCACCCCGACGGTGACGACGCTTAGAGCCACGCAGAGCCCCCCGATGATGAGCGCTGGGGTGGACTGGGGATCCGTCTGGGGATCGGTGTAGGCCGCCGCTGTGTACAGGGTGGGGGCCAGCACCGCAAACGCTCCGTTGAGGCTCGCCAGCACCCACAGGAGGATGCGCGCATAGCGTACCAGGTCCAGGTGGCTCCGCTCGTAGGCGGTGAGCTCTGGATCAGCTGCGGCGTAGGGCATCATCGGGCCTCCGGGCACCGACTATCTGGGATCGGGTCGCGGTGCCGGCTCCTGGGGCTGGATCCGCAGGAGGACAGGGGAGCTCCGGCTCCTCCGCCCGCTCGGTCAGGGGGAGGGGGAGGATTCCGTTGGATCCGGGATCCTGCTCGAGCACGGGGGGGCGCTGCAGGGGGCGCTGCAGAGCTCGATCGAGGAGCAGCCGCCGGGGCAGGACCTCGGTGAGCCCGAGATAGATCGCCAGGGCTGCGAACGCGAGCCAGGCCTCGATGGCGTACATCCTGCGCACGATCAGCAGCTCGAGCGGCACCTCCGTCGCACCGAACAGGAGGGGACCCACCATGCCCTCCGGCTGGAGCACGATGAACACCTGAAAGCCTGCGTACAGCGACTCCAGGGCGAGGGTGCCGATGATGATCCCGTGGAGGACTCGGACGAGCACCATCACCACCTCCCTCCGCCTGGCCCCGTAGTCCGTGTGGAGGGAGCGCGCGAGCCCGGGGGAGCTAGGCCCGGGCCTCGACGTAGAGCAGGGCGGTGGGCTGCTCGACGGTGAGGGGGAGCTCGACGCGGTGGGGCTGGGGGCCGAGGCACAGGGCACAGCCCGCACCCTGCAGCGATCGCCCGGCACCGAGCACCAGCCGCCGGGCCCGGATCCCGGGGGCATCGACGAGCAGCTGCTGGGATGGATCGGAGGAGGCGGCCCAGGCCGCCGTGCGCTCCAGCACGATCGAGGGCCTGGCCGCCCGCAGCACGGTGGGCTTGGTGACGCGCACCCTCGCTCGCTCGATCGCTGTACGCCCCTCGGAGGGATCGGGGGGGGCGAGCAGCAGGCGGAGCACCGCCCGGGCCAGGGACTCGATCAGGCGAAACCTGCCCTCGATGCACAGAAACCGGATCTGGGTGTCGACCGCTGCGTAGTCGATGCCCCGGTCGAGCTCGCCGGTCTCGCCACAGGGATCGAGATCCAGGGAGAGGCTGAGATCGAGGTGTAGCGGCTGGGGCTCGATCCGCTCCCGGGGGAGGATCCCCACGATGCAGTCGGTCTGCAGCTGCAGCTCTACGCGATCGTCGTGCATCAGTACCGCTTGCTCAGGCCCCCGTCGACGGGCACGATCGCGCCGTGGACGTAGTGGGCCTCAAGGGTGAGGAAGCGCACCAGCCGGGCGACGTCGCCCGGATCACCGGCCCGCTGCAGGGGGATCCGGGCGCGGATCCGGGCACGCCTGGCCTCGTCGTACGACGGGGGCCAAGCCACCTGGCCGGGGCTGATCCCCACGGTCCGGATCGTCGGCCCCAGCTCGACGGCCATGGCCTTGACCAGCATCACCAGGGCGGCCTTGGAGGCGGAGTAGTGGGCGTAGCCGGGTCGGGGGTTGTCGGCGCCGATGTCGCACAGGTGGACCACCACGCCGTGCTGACCGTCCGGAGCCCCCAGATCCGCTGGATCGGTGGCCCGCATCGCGGGCAGCAGGCCCCGGCTGAGGAGGAACGGCGCTCGGACGTTGATCGCCTGCACCCGATCCCACTCGGCCGCGTCGATCTGCTCGAACGGGACCGGATCGTAGACGCTGGCGTTGTTCACCAGCAGGTGGAGTCGATCCCAGCGCTCGGTGAGCCGGGCCAGCATGGCGTCGATGGCGTCGAGATCGGCGAGATCCGCCCCCACGGTGAACGCGTCGGCGCCGGCCGCCCGGCAGCGCGCGGCCACGGCCTCGGCCTCGGCCTCGCTGTGGTGGTAGTGCACGGCGAGATCGAAGCCATGCTGTGCGAGCTCGGAGGCGATCGCCCGCCCGACCCGTCGGGCCCCACCGGTGACGATCGCCCGCGGCCTCACGTGGCCCGCTCCAGCGCGGGCTCGGGCCCGGGCGCCCCGATCCCACGCCGGGCCAGGGCGACGCCCAGGTAGATCAGGGGTGTGTCGAGCAGGGCCAGCAGCACCTTGTGCGCATAGATCGTGGCCATGACGGTGATCCCCTGCCACAGCTCCCAGCCGAACCCGATGTAGAACAGGATGGAGTTCACCACGATCGTGTCGACCAGCTGGGACACGATGGTGGAGCCGTTGTTGCGCAGCCACAGGTGCCGGCCATTGGTCAGCTGCTTCCAGAAGTGGAACAGGTAGTTGTCGGTGAGCTGAGCGCACAGGTAGGCGAGCATCGAGCCGGACAGGAGCACCCCGTTGAGGGAGAACACGCTCTCGAAGGCGTGCTGGTAGCCCCCCACGTCGTCATAGAACCCACCCTCCATCGGGACCCAGTATGCGTGGGGCGACAGGCGCATCGCAAGCTGTACGATCCCCAGCATCATCAAGCTCATGAAGAACCCGAGCACGACCATGAAGTCGGCTCGCTTCTTGCCGTACACCTCTGACACGATGTCGGTGATCAGGAAGGTGATGGGG
>DRPG01000102.1 GCA_011376105.1 Deltaproteobacteria bacterium | reverse complement strand
GCGCCGCCCCGAGCGCCCCGCCCAGCCGGGCCCGCACCACCCCGAGCGCCCCGCCCAGCCGGGCCCGCGCCACCCCGAACGCCCCGCCCAGCCGCACCCGCGCCACCCCGGGCGCCCCGCCTAGCCGTGCCCGCAGCGCCCCGAACGCCCCGCCGAGCCGCACCCGCGCCGCCCCGGGCGCCTCGCCTAGCCAGGCCCGCGCCGCCCCGAACGCCCCGCCCAGCCGCGCCCGCGCCCCCCCGGAAGCCCCGCCCAGCCGCGCCCGCAGCGCCCCGGAAGCCCCGCCCAGCCGCGCCCAGGGGGCTGCGGTCGCCCCGCCTAGCCGCGCCCGCAGCGCCCCGGACGCCCCGCCTAGCCGGGCCCAGGGGGCTGCGGTCGCCCCGCCGGGCCCGGGGGGCTGCGGACGCCCAGCCCAGCCCGGCCTACAGCACCCGACCGCTCAGCTCAGGGGGCCGATCTCCAGCCGCTCGGGCTCGAGACCCAGGCGACGCTGGCCCCGGCGGACCTCCACCACCCCGGCTGCGCCCTCGACACCTGCGTCTGCGAGCTGGCCCCTGGCTCGGTAGATCGCGACGTTCAGCCCGTTGGCGTCGAGCTGGAGCCACCGCAGGAGCTGGTCGCGATCGACCCAGCCCTGCTCTGCGGCGGGGAGCGCACGATCCTCGAGGCGCTGGCGGGCTAGGGTGAGCAGGACATAGCCATGCTCTCGGCGCTCCAGGGGGATCGAGCGCCCCTGGTGGAGCAAGGTGATCTGCACGTGCTCTTCGTCCATCGAGACCCCGAAGCGCACGCCGATCGTGTCGATCGTAGGCCCCGGGTCGACCGTGGCCGTGCCCTCGATCTGAGCTGGGAGCAGGATCTGCCAGGTGCGCCCACCGGCCTCGACCTGGGCTCCCTCGGTGATCGGGCGCTGATCTTCGCCGATCTCCAGGATCCACCGACCGCGGCCATCGGCATACACCGCGATCTCGGGCTGGTCTTCGTCGGGCAAGGCCAACACGCCGCCCGAGGCGGTCGTGAGCCCACCCTCGGGATCCCGGGCCATGGGTCCGGGCGGGCCTGCGTCGGCGAGCTGCCAGCGATCGCCCCTGGCCCCGAACGACAGCCGGCTGCCGACGGACAGGACACAGGAGCCGCCAGGCTCGAGGCGCTGACCGTCTACGAAGGTGCCGTTGCGGGAGCCCAGATCTCGGACCACCCAGGACGTCCCAGTCCACAACAGGGTCGCGTGCTCTCCGGAGACCCGCTTGTCCTCGAGCCGCAGCGCAGCGGTGGGGGCCCGCCCCACCAACACCCGACTCGCCAGGGGGATCGCCTCCCCACCCTCGACATCACGCAACACAGCCATGGACAGAGCATACTCGCTGTGGGTGACCCGCGGGAGGGGACGTGACACCACCAGAGGCGATCCTGACCCCGATCCTCGACGCCGGAGAGGACGTCCGGGGAGCCCTGCAGACCGCAGGGGTGCGGGCCTTCCTCAGCCCTGAGGGGGACGAGGTGACGGCCCCGCTGTGGGCGATCGCGACGGATCAGCGGCTGTGGCTGCTTGCCCACGGGGATCAGGGCCTCTGGTCGGCGGCCTCAGGTGATCCAGAGCGGATCAGGCTCGCGCTCGGCTGGATGCGGGACATCCTGATCGTGGGCCCGTGGCGGATCCCGCTGCGCCGGGGCTCACGCTCAGCCGCTGCGGCCCTGATCGAGGCGATCAAGGCCGGGGGCGGTGGAGGGGATCCGCTACCTCCGAGCCCTCCCCCCCCGCCCCCGGGTCGGGGTCCGGCGGCCCGGGGTGCTGCACCGATCCCAGACTGGCTGATCGCCGGGGTGCACGCTGTCCCCGCCGAGCGGTGGCTGCACGCGCTGAGGACCAGCGCCACCCAGCCGTTCAACCTCGACGACGGGAGCGTGGCCCACGGCACGGTGTGGCTGGCGTCCACCGATCGGCGCACAGTGATCGCCGCCCGGATCCCCGATCACCCAGTCTACAGCCGGATCCTCTCAGAGCCGGTGGAGCACCTCGCGAGCCCCACCCCCATCGGCCGCGGCCAGCTCAGGGCGGGGGCACGCCGGCTGCGGGTCCCGCTGGGCGCGGCCAAGGCGGCGGCGGCGGCGGTGGCGCTGTCCCGGCTGCGATCGCCCTCCGAGCGATGGGAGCAGGCCGCGCGCGCAGCCCTCGAGGAGGGACGCGCCCGGGACGCGCTGCGGCTGATCGCCGAGGCGACGCAGCAGGGGCACAGCACGGGCTGGACAGTCCTCGCCCGGATCCTCATCGCGCTACAGCGGCCGATCCTCGCGGTGGGGGCCGCAGGCGAGGCCCTGGCCCGGGGGCAGCGTGCGTCCGCCGCCCTCGATCGGATCTCCCCAGGGGACGCACGCAGGCTCAGGCGGGATCGCGTCGACCTAAGCTTCGTCCGGGGCCTGCTGCGGGAGCCGCTCGCGGGTCTGGGGGAGCCCGGGGCCCCCCGAGGCCTGCCCTGGCCCCCCGCCACGCCCGGGGAGGTGTGGGCGGCGGCCCTCGCCCGGGATGGCTCCCTCGCCGAGGCCCTGGAGCTGTGGCGGGACGAGCCCGGGGGGCCACGCCGGGAGGCCGCGCTGGCGGTCCTGACCGAGGGCCTGCGCGGGCCCGGGGCGGACGCTGCCTGGGAGCGGGCCGCACACGCCCTGCGGGCGGAGTCCCCGGACGAGGCGATCGAGGCGCTACAGCGCGCCATCGCGCTCCAGCCCACCCCCGGGCGCCTCTGGCTCAGGGCCGCATGGGCCTACGAGGACGGCGATCTACCGGCGGCCCGGCGCCACTGGATCGCGGCCCTGACCGTCGATCCCCGGGGTGACACCGCGATCGCCCTGCCCGCGGAGGCCGGGCGCGCCCTCGCGACGGTGGCGGCGGAGGAAGGCGACTGGGCCGCAGCCGCCGACGCCCTGCAGCGCGCGATCGAGGTGGATCCCGTCCCCTCCGGGCCCTACCTCGAGCTGGCCGATCACCTGGCTCAGCACCTGGGGCGCCCCACCGAGGCCGCCGACGTCCTGGTGCGCCTGCAGCAGCAGCACCCCGACGCGGTGGATCCGGACTGGCGGCTGCGCGAGGTCCGCCACCGCCTCGACGCAGGCGATCGGGGGACCGCGGCCGAGGTGCTCCAGACGACCGTCGCCACCGACTTTCTCCACCCCGAGGTCTTCCAGCGAGCCATCGCGCTGGCGCCCGGGGCGGGGCTCGATCCCAGCTGGTGGAGGCACATCCTCGGGGTGCTGCGGGGCGGGGCGGCGGACGCAGCACCGGGGCTGCCCCCCTCCCCGCCCCTGTCCAGGGCGCAGCTCGACGCGCTGCACCCCGGCGGGGTCGGGGTGATCCCGCGCCTGCGGCAGGCCGTGACCAGCGCTGAGCCCCCCGATCGACGGAGCCTGGTCCGGGGCCTAGAGCGCCTGGCTACGTCCGGGCACGAGGCCCTGACGGCTCGTGTCGACGAGCTGAGCAGGAGGCTCGGGATCGAGCCCCCCGAGGCCTACCTGTTCCGGGGCGAGGGCGCGTTTGGGTGCAGCGCCTGGGCGACCGCTCCGCCGGCGCTGCTGATCGGCGCTGAACACCTGGGCGACGGGCCCCGGGCCCTGGGGCTGGACGGGCTGTCGTTCCTGGTGGCGGTGGAGCTGGTCCACCTGGCGGCCGGGCACCCGGTGCTGACCTTCGACACGGATCTCGTCGGGACCAGCCGCTCGGTCTACCAGTCCCTTGGTCGGTTCGCCGGCACCGCGGAGGGGATCGTCGACGTCGCCACCCTGATCCCCGGGATCGATCAGCTGGCGAAGATCCAGACGCTGATCCTCCTCTCCCGTAGGGTGTTCGCGACCCGCTCTACCCTCGATCGGGTGTCGGGGGTCGCGACCCCGGTGCTCGACTGGCTCGGGCTGCAACCCGGGGAGACCAGCGGGGGCGTGGGGCGCCAGGGGCTCGAGGGCGCGCCCCTGGCGTTCCGGATGCAGGCGGATCGCGCAGCCCTGCTGCTGACCGGCGATCTGGGGGTCGCGGTGGACGCGATCCTCAGGTCCTCGCCGGACGCGCCGGCCAGCGCAGCACAGGCCCGCTCGGAGGGCCTAGCGGCGCTGCTGGCGAGCCAGCCCCCGCCGCCCCACGCCCTGCGGCTGGCGAGCCTGGTGGCGTTCGCTGCGGGCATGCCGGCCCCGACCGAGGGAGCTACTCCTCCTGCGCCTCCTGCGCCTCCTGCGCCTCCTGCGCCTCCTGCGCCTCCTGCGCCTCCTGCGCCTCCTGCTCCTTCTTCTTCATCTCCTTGAGCATCCGCTTGTAGGGCAGCAGCTTGCTCAGCTCGGGCACCGCGACGATCTCGATCCGTCTGTTCTGAGCCCGGCCCTCCGGCTTGTCGTTGGAGACCTGGGGCGCGTGCTCGCCGTAGGAGGCCGCGCTGATGCGATCGGCGGGCAGCCCCGCGTCGATCATGACCTGGACCACGTTGATCGCTCGATCCGCGCCGAGGTGCCAGTTCGAGGGGAACTCCCGGCTGTCGATCGGCTCGTTGTCGGTGTGCCCCTCGACCTGGTACCTCCCACCGGATCCCTGGGCGAGCAGCTTCGCGATCTCGGCGACGGTCTCCTCTCCTGCCTCGGTGAGCTGGGCGGAGCCGCTGGCAAAGAGCACGTCGGACTCGAGCTGGAGCACAGCCCTGCCGTCCTCGATCTTGATCTTGGCGAGGCCCTGCTCCTGCACCGCCAGCAGCTCCTCGTAGACGTCCATGAAGCGCTGAGCCCTGGTGCGCTCCCGCTCCTTGATCTGCTGGACCTTGTCCTGTGCAGCGTCGCGCTCGGCCGCCGCCGTGTCGCGCTCCTCGACCGCGGTGTTGTACATCGTCTCCAGCTCGTTGTACTTGCCCTTTGACACGCAGGCACCAGCCAACGTCGCGATGGCAAGAAGCGTTGTCGCACGCATGACACTCTCCTCCCATGGACCGGGACGGCCCGGGCCGCGGAGGGTACCACCCAGGCCCCCGCCGGGCCTGTCCAGGGCAGGGGGGGAGCGCACGACCGCAGGGCTACCGCACGCCGGTGTAGCGGTTGAGGATCTCCCCCTGCTCGACGGTCAGCTCGTCCTGGGGCGTGCAGGTCATGATCCCGCACACTGGGAAGGGAAACATCAGGTTCCTCCCCAGCCGCTGGATACACTGGGGCTCGCGATCGCACTCGTCGGTGTCCTGCAGCACGTCGTACTCGCTCCAGCCCTCCCGCTCCACGGGGTGGAACAGGCCAAGGAAGTGGGCCGTCTCGTGGGCCATGGTCTCAGCCAACAGCCGGACGTCCTCCGCGTCGTAGATCCCGTCGGGGCCCGCCGCCAGCAGCGTGCTCAGCTGGACCGCGGAGCGGGCGCTGGGGACCAGCGGGCCGGGGATGTCCCCGGAGATCCCGAGGATGTCGGAATACCCATCGATCTCCTCCGAGAAGACGAGGTTGATCGAGCGGATCGGCGTTTCGGCCGCGATCCCGACGTACCCTGGCTCCCCGCCGAACGCAGGGGGAGCGAGGGGCGCCCCGTCATAGGCGTAGGACTCGAAGCTCACCTCGATCCCGACCTGAGCATACAGCGCCTGCCAGATCGCCTTTGCCCCGTCGACCGCACCGGCCAGGGCCTCGTCGCGATCGAGATCGTCGGCGAAGATCAGGGCGACCTCCAGCGAGCCACCGTCGAGCTCCGGATCCTCCTTGAGGAGGAGCTCGAAGTCGACGGGCTGGCCGATGTAGCGCTGGGCCTCGTCCACCACCCCTAGCTCGAAGATCCACCGCCCGGGGGACAGGGGGACGTCCGAGGCGAGGACCGGCCAGTTCAGGGTGGTGGTGGTGGCGATGAAGCCACCGTTGGTCTTCGAGTAGATCGAGCCGCTCCACTCGGCGGACAGGAACGCCTCTGTGTCGTGGGGACCGTACAGGCTGCGGAAGTGCACCTTGTTCGGAGGTGCGACCGAGGCGGTTGAGAGCATCGCCTGCTCCCCCTCCTCGACGGAGACCCGGACCCGGGCGGTGCCGCTCGGGTTGGAGCTGATCTGGGCGGAGAGGTGACGTACACCGTCGACCACGTCCTCGGAGAAGGGACCCTGGCAGGCCCCGAGCCACAACAACAACACAATCGACAGACCCCCCCCCATGCTATCCCCAACCAGCCGCAGAGGGGGATCTCGTGCTCTCAGTGCCCGTCCCACTGTCCGAGGTGGTGGATCGGCTCACGATCCTGCAGATCAAGCGACAGCGGATCTCCGATCCACAGAAACGGGCACGAGCCGAGTCCTGGGCGCTGGCCCTGGAGGAGGCCTGGGACCACGCGGGGCTGCCCGAGCTGCCCGAGCTGCCCGAGCACGCGGCGCTCAGCGAGGTCAACGCCGCGCTGTGGGAGATCGAGGATCGCCTGAGGGCCCGTGAGGCGCGCAGAGACTTCGGCCCGGGCTTCGTCCAGGACGCCCGGTCGGTCTACCAGCTCAACGATCGCCGGGCCCGGCTGAAGGCCGAGCTCGACGCCCGGCTGGGCTCGGGCCTCGTCGACGTGAAGACCCATCCGAGCTGAAGACCCATCGAGACAGGGGATGACCGGCCCTGGGCAGACGACGGCGCGGCGCCCTGCTAGAGAGAAGGCCCCACCCCACACGCCCGGGGACCCCATGATCGCGTCGCTGCTGCTCCTCGCCACCACCCTCGCCCCGGCCCTCGCCTCGGGCTCCGGCGCCCAGCCCCCCCCACCCCCGGAGATCGACTTCTCAGGGCTGCCCGAGGGCGCGTCCCAGCGCCGGATCCAGGCGGACGGCAAACCCCACCCCGTGCTGGCCAGGCTGCTGCTGGATCAGGACACGATCGCTGCGGGCTCCACCGCCCGGATCGCCCTGCACCTCGTGCAGGACGAGGGCTGGCACACCTACTGGAAGTCCCCGGGGGCGGTGGGCCAACCCACCGAGATCGACTGGGGAGCGCCCGAAGGGATCACGATCTCGGATCACGTCTACCCTGTGCCCCAGCGCTTCGAGCAGCTCAGCGGCCCGGTGCCCGAGGTGAGCTTTGGCTACGATCGCGAAGTCCTGCTGATCTCCGAGATCACGGTGCCCGAGGACACACCGCTCGGGCGACACCTGGTAGAGGCCCGGGCCAGCTGGCTGGTGTGCAAGACCCTGTGCATCCGCGGAGAGGCCGATCTGACACTGCCTGTCGAGATCGTGGCCGCAGGCACCGAGGCCTCACCCTCCCCCTACGCTCCGCTGTTCGATCACTACCACGCCCAGCAACCCATCCCCCACGAGGCGGTGACGGGGCTGCGCTGGCGGGCCGCCCTGTCGGTGGCCGAGGTCCCCGCAGACGGTAGGTTCCGCGCGGTGTTCCTCCTCGACGCAGCGGAGGGGGGCACCCTCCCGGAGGTCGGCGACGCGCTGTGGCCCACCTTCACCCCGATCGTCGCCACCGACTACTCCTGGGAGCTGCTGGGCCCGCCCCGCCTCAAGCAGCTGAGCGACAAGCGGATCCTCGTGGCGATGGACGCCGAGGCCTACGAGCCCGAGCCCCTGCCCACCGACGCCCGGATCGGCGGCCTGATCCAGCTGGAGATCGACGGCGAGCTCGTGCGCACCGAGATCAGCACCCCGGTCCCGTTCACCACCGCCGGCGCGACCCCCGAGCCGGTCACCGCCCCCCTGCTGGCGCTCGCGGCCCAGCACCTCCCCGAGGGGGCGGCCGGGGCGGCCGGGGCGGCCGGGGCGGCCGGGGCGGCCGGGGCGGCCGGGGCGGCCGGGGCGGCCGGGGCG
>DRPG01000101.1 GCA_011376105.1 Deltaproteobacteria bacterium | reverse complement strand
CCCCACCCTCCCATGACCCGGAGCTCGAATGACGACCACCGATGTCGTCGAGCAGTTGCCGTTGCACCGAGCCACCGCCGATCGGTATCTGTCCTATGCGCTGTCGGTGATCACCAGCCGCGCGCTGCCCGACGTGCGAGACGGCCTCAAGCCCGTGCAGCGGCGGATCCTCTACACCATGTTCAACGACATGGCCCTGCACCCGGGGGGTCGGTACCGCAAGTGCGCGGCCGTGGTCGGTGAGGTGATGGGCAAGTACCACCCCCACGGCGACCAGGCGATCTACGACGCGATGGTGCGGATGGCGCAGGACTTCTCCCTGCGCAGCCCGCTGGTGGACGGGCAGGGCAACTTTGGCTCGCTCGACGGTGATCCCCCCGCGGCCATGCGCTACACCGAGTGCAAGCTGCGACCGCTGTCCGAGGAGCTGATCTCCGAGATCCGCAAGCGCACCGTCGACTTCCGGCCCAACTACGACGGCCAGCGCCAGGAGCCGATCGTGCTCCCGGCCCAGTTCCCCCACCTGCTGGTCATGGGCTGCGAGGGGATCGCGGTGGGCATGGCGACGAAGGTCCCACCCCACAACCTCGGCGAGGTCATCGATGCCTCCGCGGCCCTGATCGACAACCCCGATCTGACCATCAACGAGCTGCTCGAGCACATCCAGGGCCCCGACTTCCCCACCGGGGGCCAGCTGCTGACCCCCAAGGACGAGCTGATCACGATCTACGAGCGGGGCCAGGGCTCGCTGAAGATCCAGGCGACCTGGGAGATCGAGCGGGGGCGGCGCAAGAGCAAGAAGGTGATCGTCACCAGCGTGCCTTATGGGCAGAACAAGGCCAAGATCGTGGAGACGATCGGCGAGCAGGTCCGCACCAAGCGCCTGCCCCAGGTGATCGACGTGCGCGACGAGTCCACCGAGGACGTCCGGATCGTGCTGGAGCTGAAGCAGGGGGCCTCGCCCGAGGCGGTGATGGCCTACCTGTTCAAGCGCACGAACCTGCAGACGACCTGGTCGGTGAACCTCACCACCCTGGTGCCCACCGAGAGCCCCGAGGTGGCGGCCCCGAGGCGCCTCGATCTCAAGGAGATCCTTCAGTATTGGCTCACCTTCCGGCTGCAGACCGTCCGGCGGCGCTACACCTACGATCTCGAGCAGCTGCTGGAGCGGATCCACATCCTCGAGGGCCTCGAGATCCTGTTTGACGCCCTCGACGAGGCGATCGAGCTCATCCGGAGCGCCGAGGGCAGGCGCGACGCAGCCGACAAGCTGATCGCCCGGTTCGAGCTGTCGGAGATCCAGGCCGACGCGATCCTGGATCTGCGGCTGTACCGCCTCGCCAAGCTCGAGATCGAGGCCATCCGGGATGAGCTCGCCGAGAAGCGGTCGGCGGCGGCCAAGATCGAGCGGATCCTCAAGTCTGAGAAGCGGCTGTGGAGCGCCGTGCGCGGCGAGCTCCTCGAGATCCGCAAGATCTACGGCGATCCTCGCCGGACCGTCGTCGGCGAGCCCCACGCCGAGCTCGAGTTCGCCGAGGACGCCTACATCATCAAGGAAGACGCGTACGTCATCATCACCCGAGACGGTTGGATCAAGCGTCAGTCCTCATTCTCCAAGCTCAGCAAGATCCGGATCCGCGACGAGGACACCATCGGGTGGCTGGTGTTGGCCCACACGCGCTCCACGATCACCTTCTTCACCAACCAAGGCCGCGCCTACGTGCTCCGGGTCGACAGCGTGCCCGCCACCACCGGCTACGGTGATCCCCTCTCGGCGATGTTCTCCTTCGCCGACGGGGAGCGGGTGGTCGGGGTGATCTCCCACGACGCCCGGCACCGGCAGCCGGGCCAGGTCGATCGGGAGCTGGTGGGTGGAGACGATCCGGGGCCGCCCCACGCGATCGCGGTCACCCAGCGGGGCCGCACCATGCGCTTCCCCATCAGCGCCCACAGCGAGCCATCCACCCGCACGGGTCGCCGCTTCGCTCGCCTCAACGAGGGAGATCAGGTCTTCGCGACCTACCTGATCGAGGGTCCCGAGGATCGGGTGTGCATCGCGACCCTCAAGGGGCGCGCCACCACCTTCCCCGTGATCGAGGTCCCGGTGCTCAAGGCGGCGGGCAAGGGCGTCTCGGGCATCAAGCTCGCCGATCGAGACGAGGTCATCGCCTTCGAGCTAGCCGCCGACGAGCACGAGGGCCCCACGGTCAAGACCTCCTTCGGCCGGGAGCTGGTGGTCCACGAGCGCCAGTTCGGAGCCCGGGGGCCGGGGGGTCGGGGCCGGGTGGTGATCAAGCGGGGCACCCTCGGGGACTGGAAGCGCGAGACCGTGCAGGTGCTGGGTCCCCAGCCTGAGGAGGAGCCCGAGGATCCGGGCTTGAGCGGCTCCTCGGGCTCCTCCGGGGGTGATGCAGCCAGCGACGCAGCCGCCATCGAGGAGCAGGCCAGCCTCTTCGGGGCTGGCCACGCGGAGGGAGAGGCCTGATGGCAGCGAAGGAATATACCGCGAGCGACATCACCGTCCTCGAGGGGATCGACGCGGTCCGCAAGCGGCCGGGCATGTACATCGGCGGCACGGGCACCGACGGGCTGCACCACCTGCTGTGGGAGATCGTCGACAACTCCTGCGACGAGGCGATGGGGGGCCACGCCACCACGATCACAGTCACCCTCCACTCAGACGGAGAGACGGTCTCGGTCGAGGACAACGGCCGGGGGATCCCGGTCGACGAGCACCCCACCCAGGGCCGCAGCGCGCTGGAGGTCATCCTCACCACCCTGCACGCAGGCGGGAAGTTCGGTGGAGGCAGCTACGACGCCGCCGGTGGGCTGCACGGGGTCGGCTCCAGCGCGGTCAACGCCCTGTCGAGCTACCTCGAGGCCCGGATCAAGCGCGACGGGCAGGAGTGGGTGCAGGAGTACCGTAGGGGCCGCCCCCGCGCTGAGATCGCCCCCACCGGACCCGCCCGGGGCACCGGCACCAAGATCACCTTCACCCCCGATCCCGAGATCTTCGAGGAGACCGGCTTTGATCCAGAACGCATCGTGCGCCAGCTGGAGATCAAGTCCTTCCTCAACCGGGGCCTCCGGATCGTGTTCCGCAACCAGGTCGACGACTCCCACCACGAGCTCCGCCACGCAGGCGGGCTGGTCGACTACCTCGCGGTCCTAAGCGATCGCAGCGGAGCGAAGCGCATCGTGGAGCCCACCTTCGCCCTCGATCGCGAGAGCGACGATGTGCGGATCGATCTCGCGGTGACCTGGACCGATGCGCCCCGGGAGCAGGTCCAGTCGTTCGTCAACGGGATCCCCACCAGCGACGGGGGCACCCACGAGCAGGGGCTGCGCGACGCGATGAACAAGGCCCTCCGGGCGTTCATCGAGGCCCACCAGCTGCAGCCCAGGGGCGTCACCCTCACCGCGGAGGACATCCGCGAGGGCACCCTGTGCCTGCTGTCGGTGCGGGTCCGAGAGCCCCAGTTCCAGGGCCAGACCAAGGGCCGCCTCAACAACCCCGAGGTGCGGGGGATCGTCGACTCCGCCGCCCGGCCCCTGCTCGAGCAGTGGCTGCACGAGAACCGCTCGGTGGGTGAGGCGATCGTGGCCCGGGCGGTGCAGGCCGCCCGGGCGCGGGTCGCCAGCCGGGCCGCGGCCAAGTCGGTGCGCCGCAAGTCCGCCACCAGCGGCCGGCTGAACCTCCCGGGCAAGCTCGCCGACTGCTCCAGCTCCGATCCCGAGATCTGTGAGCTGTTCATCGTCGAGGGTGACTCTGCCGGGGGCTCGGCCAAGCAGGCGCGGGATCGCCGCACTCAGGCCATCTTGCCGCTGCGGGGCAAGGTGCTCAACGCCGAGCAGGCCAACCTGAAGAAGATCTTGTCGAACGAGGAGCTCAGCAACGTGGTCACCGCCCTGGGGTGTGGGCTGGGGACCGACTTCCGGGAGGATCGCCTCCGCTACAACCGGATCGTCCTGCTGATGGACGCCGACAGCGACGGTCACCACATCACCACCCTGCTGTTGACCTTCTTCTACCGCTACCTGACCCCCCTGGTGGAGCAGGGCTACGTCTACCTCGCGATGCCGCCCCTGTACCGGATCAACGTCGGCAAGCAGACCCACTGGGCCCTCGATGATGCGGACAAGGCGCGGATCCTCGCCTCGCTGCCGGCGAGGGCCCGCCCGGAGATCACCCGGTTCAAGGGCCTGGGCGAGATGCCCCCGCGTACGCTGTTCGAGACCACCCTGGATCCAGAGAGCCGGCGCCTGGTCCAGGTGACCCTCGAGGATCCAGTCGAGACCCACAACATCGTCAGCGATCTGATGGGCAACGATCCCTCCCACCGCTTCCGCTTCATCATGGAGCGTGCGGCCGAGGTCGACGGCGAGCTGCTCGACGTGTAGTCACCCGGTGCCGGCTCCCCGGCCCAGAGGGATCCCCCGAACGGGTTAGCCAGCCGGATGGGACGCGCCTCAGCCATGGACCCCGACGAGCGCAGACAGGCCATCCTCGTCGCAGCACGGCGGGTCTTCGCCGCCCAGGGCTACCACCGGACCGGCATCGCCGACATCGTCGGGGAGGTCGGGATCGCCCGGGGCACCTTCTATCGGTACTTCGAGTCGAAGCGCTCGGTGTTCCAGGAGATCCTCGAGGAGATGATGACCGAGGTCGTCTCCGTGGTGCAGCCGATCGATGTCTTGGCGCCGATCCCCCCCCAGGTGCTGGCCAACCTCGATCGCCTGGTCCGTGCGATCACCGCGGAAGACGTCTGTCGGGTCCTGTTTGGCGAGGCCCTGGGGATCGACGGCGAGGCCGACGAGGCCCTGCGAGCGTTCTACGGCGGGGCCCTGGCCCGGATCGAGGCCGCCCTGCGCACCGGCCAGGCCCTCGGCGTGGTCCGCCCCGGCGGGGTCGGGCTCCAGGCGCGGTGTCTACTGGGCATGCTCAAGGAACCCGTCGTCCAGGCCACGCTGGACAGGCAGGAGCTCGACACCGAGCAGCTGGTGGCCGAGATCCTGCAGCTCCTCCGGCACGGGATCCTGGAGCCGGGCTGATCGAGGCGCCCGCAGCAGGCCCCGGGGTGATCTCAGGGCCCGAGCTGGGTCTCGATCTCCGCGGCCTGGCTGATGTGCCCCAGGGCCCGCCAGATCCCCGCGGCCCCCCGCAGGGCTAGCTCGCCGCGCTGGATCAGCCGCCGCTTCAGCGCGGCCTCCCCCGCCAGCTGTGCCAGCCAGGCCACCGCCGTCGTCGCGGTGGGGTCCGCT
>DRPG01000100.1 GCA_011376105.1 Deltaproteobacteria bacterium | reverse complement strand
GGCCCGCCGGGGCCCCCCCCGCCAGGACGTGCCACAGGTGCTGGATCGCCACCGTCAACAGCAGGACCCCGGTGAGGGTCGCCGCCGCCCGGAGCATGGTGCGGGCCCAGCGCGCGTCGCCGCCGTCGGGCTGCTGGATCCAGGCGGAGAGGTGGCGATCGAGGACGATCCAGGAGGGGATCGCGGCCAGGGCCAGCCGGGGGTACATGCCGATGGCGGTCAGCACCATCGCGAGCCAGAAGGTGGCCCCGTACAGCCAGCGCACCAGCACCAGCACGGTGCGGGGGCCATGGGTCACCACCAGGGTGCGGTAGCCCCGGGCTGCGTCCTCTTTGCGCTGGAACGCCTGGGCTCCGAGGTAGGTCGCAGCGATCCAGCCCATGATCAGCAACAGCGTGGGGATCGTGCGCAGGGTCGGGGTGGTGTGGACCAGGGACCAGCCCGCCAGGGGGGACAGCAAGCCGTAGCCCACCAGGTTCACCAGCGGGCCCCCCACCGGGTGGCCCTTCCAGGCCGTGCGGGGGTGGGAGTACAGCACCGCCAGCACGGACGCCACCAGCGCCGACGCCCCCGCCACCCAGCCCCCCAGGGTCGAGGCGACGACCGCCAGCACCAGCGCACCATAGGCCCAGGCCTCGATGCCGTCGGGCACATCGGCGTGGGGCCCCATCAGGACCTCGCCCTCGTCGCGATCCAGCGCTGCGTTGAGCCACAGGGTGCCCGCGGAGAGGAACCACCAGCCGATCAACACCGCCACCAGGCGCTCGGGCCCCCGCAGCGACAGCCCCCACTCCCAGTGGCCAAAGCCAAACCCCACCAGGGGCAGGGCCAGCACCAGGGGCATGCCCCCCGGGCGCGCGAGGCGCCACAGGGTGCGCAGCTCCACAGGGGAGCGCGCGCTCACGGCGCTCCGACCTCGGCGGGGCCCGGGGAGCGGGGCGAGCTGGACAGGATCTCCTGCGTTGCACCGAACGCGCGCAGCTCGGCGTCGGTGAAGGGATGATCGCTGTGCTGGACCACCGCCCGACAGAACGCGATCACCGCCCTGCGGATCTCGTCCCCCCAGACGGTGTCGGTGCGGCTGGCCCAGTACGACAGCAGCGCCGCCCGGCGCTCACGGTAGGTCTGCAGCCTCGCCCCGCCCTGCAGCCCGATCCCCTCCGTCCACAGCGCCTCGAGACGCTGGGGCAGGGCGTCGGACCTGTGCTCGACCGCGAGATCGGCGATCCGATCGCCCCAGGCCTGCACCTTGGGCTGCACCGCGGCGACGGTGCGGCTCTCGGAGCTCCGCCACCTGCGGGAGCCGACCATCGCGCCGTTGATCCGCAGGCAGGCCCACGGGTAGATCAGGCAGCCCGCCCAGGCCAGCGGCGTGTCCTGCCGGGCCCAGGGCACCTCGCGCCCCTCGACCCGCAGCGGCTGCCGCTTGACCTCCATCCACCCGTCCTCGTACAGCACCACCTCGCCGTGCCAGGGGCGCTCGTGGCGGTACACGACGTGATCCCCGCGCTCGACGACGTCGGTGAACCCAAGCTCGGCCAGCTCGTCCACCACCGCACGGCGGGCCGCCTCCACCTGCAGCTCGCCGTACACGATGAGCTCAAGCTCAGCCTCGTCCGGCTGCGTCCCTGGATCCTCGGGGTCCTGGGCTGCCCCCACGAGCACCAGCCACCCCGTCACCACGGCTCCCTCGCCAGGGGGGGCTCCCCCAGGGACGCGAGCAGCGCCACCGCCCCGGCCCGATCGACGAACGCCCTGAGATCGAGCCGGGGGTGATCGGGCAGCAGCTGGGGGGAGGTCGCCAGCACCTGCCACACGAAGCCCGTGTCCCGATCCCGGGCCAGGATCCACACCCAGCCAGGCTCGTGGGGCCCGGGGCTGCGGCCCCAGGCGTCGCGGGTCCACTGGGGATCGAACCTCAGCAGGCCCTCACGATCGAGCAGGAACACCGCTGGGGGTCCCCGGTGGGCGAGGTCGTGGTCGAAGGGGCTGCAGAACTCGGTGCGCACGGTGGGGTCTCTACCCTGTTCCGGTGGTCACCGCTTGTTGATCGACCAGTCGTAGTCCTGCCACCGCGCCGACAGCGTTCCAGACAACAGCTTGTCTCTCGTCGCCTCGTCCACAAAGGACGACAGGAACCACAGGGCGGCCTCGGCGGGGCCCTCCACCTCTGCCAGATCGCCGCGGCGGGCGGGGGCGAAGTCGCCGCTGTACCAGTCGAAGATCTTCGACAGCGCGATCGTGTCCCCCTCGAGGGTGAACGCATTGCTCGAGGCCCAGGCCCGGGCGGCGGCGTCGAGCTGTGCGGACTGGCCGCTGCTGGTCAGAGCCCTGGAGGGTAAGGGCGGACACCCCCGCGAGGCGCAGCTCACCACCGCGTGGATCCTGCCGTCCGCCAGCTCGCGGGCGTGCTCGTGCTCCATCTGGTTCAGGGTCAGGGGCTGGCCCGCGACCACGAAGGTCCGGGTGTCCCACACCTTGCCCCCGTCCAGATCCTGGATGCTGCGGGGGGGGCCGTTGTCGAGCATCAGCGCGAGGGTGTAGGCGTTGTAGGCGTTGACGTACAACGCCAGCTGCTGCGGGCGGCTCAGCCCGGCCGCGTCGACCTCCTGGACCCCGGCGAGGTAGGCATCGAGCTGATCGCGCCGGGACGCCAGCAACGCATAGTCGACCCCGCGGGCGTCGACCGCGCCGTCGAGGAACGCGGTGAGCTTCGTGTGGGCGTGATCGAAGGAGCTGTCGTCGTCAGCGAGGGCCAGCTGCGCGACCAGGGTGAGCCACATCAACATCTTCTGCGCACCTCCGCCGGGGTGGAGCGATCCCACGGGCCACAGGCCCCGCTGGATCGTCCCTATGTACCCAAGGTGGGCTCGATCGTTTCATGGGTGTCGCGTGGCCTTGCTGGGAGTGCAGGTTAGGAGCCGTACGGGTCGGCCCCGCCAGGACTCCACGATCCTGGTCGAACCAGGAAACCGCCCCACTCCGACCACTCAGGGAGGGTGTCTCATGTCCACGATCCATGTTGTCCGGGGCCGCACGATCCTGGACAGTCGAGGGAACCCCACGGTGGAGGTCGAGGTCATCACCGACGACGAGGTGGTCGCCCGGGCCGCGGTGCCCTCGGGGGCGTCCACCGGCACCCACGAGGCGGTGGAGCTGCGCGACGGTGAGACGAGCCGGTGGCTCGGCAAGGGCGTGGGCACCGCGGTGGAGCACGTCAACAAGGACATCGCCCAGCACCTCATCGGGATGGACTGCCGCGATCAAGCCGAGATCGACGAGAAGATGATCGCCCTCGACGCCACCGCCAACAAAAGCAGGCTCGGAGCCAACGCGATCCTCGGGGTCTCCCTCGCCGTGGCGAAGGCGGGCGCGATGAGCAGCGGGCTGCCGCTGTACCGCTACGTCGGCGGCGCCGGCGCCCACGTGCTGCCCGCCCCGATGCTGAACATCCTCAACGGAGGCGTCCACGCCGACAACAACGTCGACGTCCAGGAGTTCATGGTGATCCCCGTGGGGTTCGACGCCTTCAGCGAGGCCCTGCGGGCGGGCGTCGAGATCTACCACCACCTCAAGGCGGTCCTCCGCGACCGCGGCCTGTCCACCGCGGTCGGCGACGAGGGGGGCTTCGCCCCGGATCTGAAGAGCAACACCGCCGCCCTCGATCTGATCTGTGAGGCGGTGCAGGCCGCGGGCTATGCCCTCGGGGAGCAGATCGTGCTCGCGCTGGATGTCGCCGCCTCCGAGCTCCGGCAGGGGGGCCGCTACCGGTTGCCCGGCCAGGGGGCGGAGTGGTCCGCCGAGGAGCTGACCGACTGGTACCGCGAGCTGGTCGAGGCCTACCCGCTGGTCAGCATCGAGGACGGCCTGGCCGAGGACGACTGGGAGGGCTGGGCCCACCTCACCGCCACCCTCGGCGATCGGGTGCAGCTGGTGGGCGACGATCTGTTCGTCACCAGCCCCCGGCGCCTGCAGCAAGGCGTCGATCAACACGTGGCCAACAGCATCCTGGTGAAGGTCAACCAGATCGGGACCCTGTCCGAGACCCTGGCCACCGTGGATCTGGCCCACCACCGTGGCTACAGCGCGGTGATGAGCCACCGCTCCGGCGAGACCGAGGACACCACCATCGCGGATCTGGCGGTGGCCACCCGGGCCGGCCAGATCAAGACCGGAGCCCCCTGCCGCTCGGATCGGGTGGCCAAGTACAACCAGCTGCTCCGGATCGAGGAGCAGCTGGGGAGCTCGGCGCGCTACGCAGGGCGCGCCTACCTCGCGAAGCCGTGACCCCCCGTCCAGCCGAACGCTCCGATCTCGAGGGGATCCTCGATCTGCTCGGGCGGCTCAACGCCAACGGCTCCGCCGCCGACGCGAGGTACCGCCTCCGGGGCCACAGCCGCGCGTTGTTGCGGGCCCAGATCCTCGACACGTGGTTCGGGCGCTTCCTGCCGTTCCCCGCCTGCTGGGTGCTCGGGGGCGACGGAGCGGGCGAAGCGGGCGAAGCGGGCGAAGCGGGCGGAGCAAGCCTCGCCGGGCTGATCTCCGGGGAGCCGATGCAGGTCCACCCCGTGCTCGATCAGCCCCCCACCGCGCGGATCGACAACCTGTGGATCGAGCCGGATCATCGCAGGAAGGGCCTGGCGCGTGCCCTGGTGGCCACCTTCCGGGGGGCCGCCCACGAGGCGGGCTACCCGCGCATCGAGGTGAGCACCCTGGCCCGGGACGCCCAGGCCCTGGCCTTCTGGCGGGAGATGGGCTTCGAGGATCTCCGCGTCGTGCTCTCGAGCTAGATCGCCGAGCAGAGAAGCAGAGAGGGGCGGCGGCGGAGGAGGCTCCGCTGAGCGCTTGGGCGTCAGTACTTGGCGCTGTGCAGCCGGCTGATATCGAACCAGCCCGCGTCCCGCGACAGGCCAGGCCTGGCCCGCAGCTTCCGTGGCGCCCCGCGATCGTCCGCCGCCGCCTCCGCCGCCGCCTCCGCCGCCGCCTCCGCCGCCGCCTCCGCCCACACGTCCTGTGCAGCGGCCGCGATCGGCTGTGCCACCCGATCGGCGGAGGTAGGCTCCCAGCTCGACTCAGCCCAGGCGCCGCGCTCCAGCGCCACCAGCGAGCCCAGCGGCACCACGATCCGCTCGGGCCCCATCGGCAGGACAAACGCGATCTGATCGGTCTTCAGCGGGCCGATCAGCACGGTGCCCGAGAGCAGCTCCAGCCTCCAGTCCCCCTCTGGATCGGAGATCGGGCCCACCGAGCGACACTCGGTGAGGAAGGGCTCGAAGCTGCCCAGCTTGTTCTCCATCTCGATCCGGGTCTTGGATGGATCCACAAGGAAGTCGTCGCCCCAGGAGGTACGCACACGATACAGACCGTCGGAGGGCCACGACTCATGACCTTGTAGCTGCAGCGCGGCCATCCGCCCGGCGGGCACCTCCACCCCGACCCGTCGACCGCCGACCTCGATCCCCATCGACAGCTCGGGCTCAGCCCACCTCCCGCGGAGCTCCGAGCCGTTGCGCAGCCAGACGTCGACGTGACCGCCGGAGTCGTCGAGGGTGTGGCCCTCCACCGGCAGCACCATCCCCACGTCCCTTAGGGGGACCGCGACGGGGCCAAAGGCCCCCTGGAGCTGCAGCACATGGGTGGAGATCTCACCGATCAGCACCTGCCCGTCGTCGAGGGTCGCCCCCACCGGGGTGCCCTCCCCCTGGCTACAGGCCACCGCCAGCAACCCCACCCCACAGCCGATCGTCCGCATGCGACCTCCCACGGCCCCAACGTGCTGCTGCGGGCGAGCTTACACGGCACCGATCGGTCAGGGCATGGGCTGTGGCTCGGCGGGGGGCCACACCTCGTCCCCCGAGATGATCTGATCGGGCACCAGCAGCAACATCTCGTCGGTGAAGAAGTAGTCGCTGCGCTTGCCGATCTGCACCTCGGTGCCGAACGGCACCTCGTCGGTGGTGACCGGGATCAGCCGCCCGGACACCGTCATCGTCTCGAAGCTCACCAGATCCTCCGGTTCGCGATCGGTACGCACCAGGACCCGGATCGCCCGATCCTGCGTCCGGCCCTCCGGGAACAGCGGGAACAGGTACAGCTGCCGCTGATCCAGCAGCAGGTTGCCCGGGATCGTCTGCTTGACCACCACCTCGTAGTGGGCCTGGCCGGACACCACCACACACCCCATCGCCAGCTCTAGATCGGCGAGATCAGCGGGGGTGTGCTCGGCGCAGGGGGGCAGCGCGGTGAGGCTCAGCCAGATCTTCACCCCCGCGCCCGCGAGCACGATCGCCAAAAACGGCAACACGAACGGTAGCCAACGACGCATCGAGCCTCCACGCTGCTGCGCGGGGGTTAACCTGGGTCGAGGAGCGTGCATGCATCAGCACCTGTCCCCCCTGGCCTGGTTCGAGGGCTTCGGTGTCCACAAGAGCATCCTGGACACCGTCCTCGCCGAGGCCACGGCCCGGGGCGCAGACGACGCGGATCTCTACCTCGAGCACACCACCAGCACCGCCGTCGGCCTGTCCGACGGGGTGGTGGATCGGGCGCACACCACCATCGATCTGGGGATGGGGGTGCGGGTCGTGGTCGGCAACCAGGTCGGCTACGCCTACACCGAAGATCTCTCCCTGGAGAGCATGCTGGAGGCGGCCCGCACCGCGCGCGCCATCGCCCACGATCACAGCGGCACCCCCCCGGTCCGGACCGAGCCCCGGGGCCCGGTGGCCGACTACTACCCCGTCGATCGCCACTGGTCCGACGTCGATCTCTCCCTGCGGGTGCCGATGATCCGCGCCTGGGAGGAGCGAGCGTTCGCGAGC
The DNA here is from genome assembly GCA_011376105.1 of Deltaproteobacteria bacterium. Classification (GTDB taxonomy): domain Bacteria; phylum Myxococcota_A; class UBA796; order UBA796; genus DRPG01. The sequence goes on along the minus strand of DRPG01000100.1, from coordinate 18,344 downwards.
GATGCCCGCATCGACAAGGTCCAGGCCATGATGGCCGACGCCGACAAGCACGTCTTGATCGTCCGCGCCGACGGGCTGATCCATGCCGACTACCGACCGATGACCCGGGGCTTTGTCTCGGTCACCGCCCTGGCCGATGGGCAGCGGGAGAGCGGCAGCTACAACGTCTCGAGCCGTGGCGATCTGACCTACTATGACGAGGCGAGACAGCACCGCATGGTGGATCGGGCGGTCGAGCGGGCGCTGCGGGCGCTGGACGCGGGCAGCCCCCCCGCGGGGGAGATGCCGGTGGTGCTGGCCGCGGGTAGCTCCGGCATCCTGCTGCACGAGGCGATCGGCCACGGCATGGAGGCCGACTTCAACCGAAAGGACATCAGCATCTACGCCAGCAAGCTGGGCAAGTCCATCGCCCCCTCCGAGGTGACCATCGTCGACGACGCGACCCTGCCCCACGCCCGGGGCAGCCTCAACGTCGACGACGAGGGCAGCCCCACCGAGCGCACCGTCCTGGTCGATCACGGCGTGCTTCGTACCTACCTCCACGATCGGATCAGCGCGCGCCACTACCAGGTGCCCTCCACCGGCAGCGGGCGCCGGGAGTCGTTCCGGCACCCGGTCCTGCCCCGGATGCGCTCGACCTACATGGAGCCAGGCCCCCACGAGCCCGAGGCCCTGATCCGCAGCGTCAAGCGCGGGCTGTACTGTGAGGTCTTCGCCAACGGAGCGGTGCAGATCGGCGCCGGAGACTTCTCCTTCTATGTGCGCCACGGCCGCCTGATCGAGGATGGCAAGCTCACCGAGCCCGTCAAGGACGTCAACCTGATCGGCAACGGCCCCGAGGTGCTGGAGGCCATCCAGATGGTGGGCAACGATCTCGAGATCGACGAGGGCGGCTGGACCTGTGGCAAGGGGGGCCAGGGGGTCCCCGTCAGCCAGGGGATGCCCTCGGTGCTGGTCGGCAAGCTGTCGGTGGGTGGAGGTCGGGCATGAGCCGCTTCGACGGAGACGATCTGCTGCCCCTGGCGAGGCACGTGCTAGAGCGCGCCCGGGCGCTGGGCGCCGACGAGGTCTCGGTGAGCGTGTCGAGGGGCTCCCACGTCACGATCCAGCGCCGGGATCGCATGGTGGAGCAGGCGACCGAGGCCATCACCCAGGGGCTGGTGCTCGCGCTGCTCGCCGACGATCGCTACACCTCGAACGCCACCAGCGATCTCCGCCCCGAGGCGCTCGAGCCCTTCATCGCGCGCTGTGTGCAGACCGCCTCGTTCATCGAGCCCGATCCCTACCGTCGCCTGCCCGACGCCGCCCTGTGTGGCCGGGGGGTCTCCGAGGAGGCGCTGGATCAAGACGATCCGGCCTGGGGGAGGCGCACCGCGTCCGATCGGGCGGCTCAGGCAGAGGCGATCGAGGAGGCGATCCTCGCCTCGGCCCGAACAGATCAAGTCTCCTGCTCCTCGTACGTCGCCGATGGCCGGGGGGAGACGGTGCGGGTGCTCTCCAACGGGTTCGCCGATCGCACCTCGGGGGCTTGGTTCTCAGCTGGGGGCGACATCACCCTCTCCGAGGGGGATCGTCGCCCCGAGGCCGGCGCCTCCTACTCCGCCCGTCACCTCTCCGATCTACCCGATCCAGAGCAGATCGCCGCCGCCGCCCAGGAGCGCGTCGCGCACAGGCTGGGCAGCGGCGCAGCGCCGTCGGGGGCCTACCCGATGTTGCTGGAGAACCGCTGTGCAGGCCGGATCCTGGGGGTGTTGGCGGCGCCGATGTCGGGCAGCGCGCTGCACCAGGGCCGGTCCTGCCTCATGGATCGGCTGGGCACCCAGATCGCGAGCGAACACCTCACCCTGATCGACGATCCCACCATCCCCAGGGGCCTGGGCTCCCAGCCCTGGGATGGAGACTGTCTCATCGCCCGCCCCCGCACCCTGATCGAGGGGGGCGTGCTGCGCTCGTACAACATCGGCGTGTACTTTGCCCGAAAGCTGGGGGTCGAGCCCACCGGGGGCGGTCGCAGCAACTGGGTGATCGCCCCCGGCGAGCGAGATCTACAACAGATGGCCGCCGAGCTGGATCGGGCCGTGCTGGTCACCGGGTTCCTCGGAGGCAACAGCAACCCGTCCACCGGAGACTTCAGCTACGGGATCCGTGGCCTGCTGCTCGAGCGTGGCGAGATCGTCCAGTCCCTCTCCGAGATGAACGTCAGCGGCAACATCCTGCAGCTGCTGGGGCAGCTGGTCGAGGTGGGCAGCGACGTGTGGGGCTGGTCGTCGGTGCGCGCCCCCACCCTGCGGTTCGAGGGCGTGCAGTTCTCGGGCACCTAGCAGAACACCTCCTGCGGGCCCGGAGCCGGCTGGAGCTACCAGGCGCAGAGGACCGTCGAGATCCCCTGCACGCTCTCGAAGCGCTTGCGCCCCGCAGCGATCTGGTTCGACATGAAGCGCTCCACGAACACCTCGTCGATCTGACCCGGCCGCTGGAGCAGCTGGGTACACTCGACATCCACCACCGGGGGCGGAGCAGATGGCTGCTGAGCCAGGGCGGATCCCAGCACCACCCAGGTCAGGATCGAGGAGAGCAGGGACGCGGCTGCAGCGACGACGACGGTGCGGGACATCGAGACCTCCGACCAGCCTTATATCAGTCGGCGAGGCGATCGAAGGGGATCGCTGACCCTCCATCATAGATGTAGACATGGAGATCGCCGACCGCAGTGCAGGCCGACAGGCGGTAGGGCGACGTTGGATCGTGCCACAGCTCGGACTCGAGGTGCCCCAGGCCGATGGCGAGATCGAGCACGTAGGGCCCCGGGGCGACCCCCAGGGAGACCTCGCCGGTGGCCACGCAGGCGTCGATGCTGGCCTGAGCCGACAGGGCAGTGTGGATCTCGCCGCGGGAGACCTCCAGATCCATCGCGACGCCGTCGGGGATCTCCAGCCGGACCTCTCCGCCCCCGAGGATCCCCCCGTTGGCGTCGACCCACACCACGCCGCCCTCCTCGTACACGTCGGGGCGACCGTTGTCGCCGACGCCACCGCCCTCCCAGGAGACGCGCAGCCGATCGTCTGGGGACGAGATCACCCCGATCTCTCCGCTGCCGATCTGGACCACCACCTCCGCAGGTCGCTCGAAGCTCCAGCTCCGATCCCCGCCCCCGACCACACACCCAGAGCACAGGGCTCCCGCCCACAGCGTCCAGCGCATCTTCACCTCCTCACCTCCTCGTCCGTTGGACACCGCGGGGCCGCAGCCGCGTCACCCGATCGCCGGGCGGGGGAGGTGGCCGGTCTGGACGAGCAGCGCGGTGTGGTGGGGGGTGGCCACGCCGTAGCGCTGTGCAGCCGCCACCAGCCAGCCGTTGCGCCAGGGCCACTCTTTGACCGACGCCCGGTAGCCTGGGATCGACGCCGAGTAGTCGAGCATACGCTGGACGAGGAACGCAGGATCGGGCTGCACCCCCCAGGCCGCCCGCCCGACGGCGGCGAGCTCGACGACCAGCTGCGTCAGGGCGTCGACGTGCGCAGCAGCGATCCGATCCACCGTCGCGTCCAGCGCCTCGCACAGCAGCCCATGGGCTGCCAGCCACAGCAGCTTCTCCAGCTCGTAGTAGCTGAACCTCGCCCAGTCGACGGCCTCGGCGGGGACGGACAGCGCCCCGAGGAGCCGGACCACCGCCAGCGCGTGTGGACCACAGAGCCAGCTGGTGCCGCCGGACACCAGCGGCGCGGTGCGGCTCGAGACCATCAGGTACAGCAGCCCCCGGGTGCTCCCCGCCAGCGCGTGCTCAGCCAGCAGCTCTCGGATCGCGCCGTTCTGGAGGAACACGAGATCCGATCGACGGTGGGACGGGATCCGGCCGATGACCTCGGTCAGATCGTCGTTGCGGACCGCCAGCAGGACCGGATCCCCCTGAGGCGCGTCCAGCGCCTCCCAGCCCCTGTGGCGATCGATCAGGGTCAGCTCGAGCCCCGACCCCTGCGCTTGTCGCTGCAGCGCCGTCCCGACGCGCCCTGCCCCCACCACGATCATGGATGCCTCCCCGCGGGGGCTAACCTGGCCCGGACAGAGGCGAGGCCAGGCCCCCGGCCCGGGCGTGCCCCTGATCGCCAGGGGGGCGGGATCGCAGCGAAGCTCCAGGGACGCGACGGGCTCCACTGCAGGAGACCTTACACCGAGCCCCCGAGAGCGCTTGGATGTTCGAGTGGAGGAGGCTCGAGGCCATGGAGAAGCAGGCTTCGCCATCGAGCGAGACGGGATCCACTGAGCCTGACGTCCAACGGATGAACCGGACCCGGCATCCCCCTCGACCGATGTCTCCCGGAGCCAGCCCGACAGCGACAGAGAGGCGCCACCAGCCGCAGCCACGCCCGCGCCGCCCGCGCCGCCCGCGCCGCCCGCGCCGCCCGCGCCGCCCGCGCCGCCCGCGCCGCCCGCTGTGGAGCCGCTCAGCCGCCCATCGCCTCACCAGGCGGAGGGCCACGGATTACGAGCCCCCAGCCCCCTGGAGGCCGACGTGCCCCTGTCTCCTGCCCTCGCCGCTCAGCTGCGCGCACACCGGATCCCCTTCGTCGAGGACGCCGCGCTGGTCAAGAAGACCTGGTGGCGGGTGGGGGGCCCCGCCGATGGCTACGTCGAGGCCACCGAGCTGCAGACCCTGATCACGCTCCAGCGCGTCTGCACCGAGCAGGGGGTGCCGCTGTTCGTGTTGGGCAACGCCAGCAACCTGCTGATCAGCGACGCGGGGATCCGCGGGGTGGTGGTCCGGCTGACGGATCAGCTCGCAGATGTGCACCCCGAGCCCGGGGGCTCGCTGCGGCTGGGCGGAGGGCTGAAGCTGATCAGCTTCCTCCGGCGCGCGGGCCGGGAGGGCTGGACCGGCCTCGAGATGGTGGCGGGGGTGCCCGGCACGGTCGGGGGGGCGGTCCGTATGAACGCGGGCACCCGGCTGGGTGAGATCAGCGATCCACTCCTCGAGGCTGGTGTGGTGCTGCCGGACGGGAGCGTGTCGGTGATCGGGGCGGAGGATCTGGGCCTGTCCTACCGCTCCTCCCGGCTCCCCGACGGAGGCATCGTGGCCTGGGCGCGCTTCTCCCGGGGCGAGCACAGCCCGGAGGAGAGCCGGCGCCTGGTGGACGAGCACCTCGCGTACCGAGCCCGCACTCAGCCCACCGACGTGCCGACCTGTGGCTCTACCTTCCGCAACCCACCTGGGGACCACGCGGGGCGCTTGATCGAGGCCACCGGCCTAAAGGGCTTCACCATCGGCGCGGCACGGGTCAGTCCAAAGCACGCCAACTTCCTGGTAAACCTCGGCGGAGCCACGGCCTCGGATCTCCGCCGCCTGATCGAGCTCATCCAGGAGCGGGTCGCCAAGGCCCACGGGATCGACCTCGAGCCTGAGGTCCAGCTCGTCGGAGACTGGGGCTCGGGGCGTTGATCGGAGCGCCGGGCCGCGACGTGCCGGGGCCCGGAGCCCGCGCGCTACCAGCCGCTGTTGTTGTGGTTGAAGCCGTGGCAGGCGCCGTTGCAGCTGTTGCCGTCATAGACGACCCCGACGGGCTGGACCTCGCGCAGGCCGTTGACGTGGTACTGAGGCCCGATGAGGTTCTGGGCCGCGTCGGTGACCTGGGAGTGGCACTCGTAGCACTGGGCCGCGGCCTCCTCCATGTGCAGCGCGTGTCGGCCGGACATCTGGGCCCACTCGGCGGCGCCGCTGCTCAGGCCGTCGGGGTGGCAGCTGTAGCAGTACATCGTGTCGCCGATGGTGGCATAGCCGTCGTCGAGCAGGCCACCCCCGTGGCAGTACAGGTTGTCACAGGTACCGAACAGGTAGGTACCATAGGGCGACAGGCCCTGGGTGTAGTTGAGCTCCCCATAGCCCGCGGTCAGATCGTCAAAGATGTGACCTGGGGTCAGCACGTCGTAGCGCTGGACGTGGCACTGCTCGCAGCCGTAGGCGAGGTGGGTGTACCCGGTGACGTGCGCGGTGTGGGAAGGGAACGCCTGGGAGACCGGGCTGTTGTCGATATCTTCGGGGGGGGCACCGGTCAGGTTGTCGACCCCACCGTGGCAGAAGGTGCAGTCGGTGCGCCAGCCCGGCTCGTGACAGTCGTCGCAGGTCACGCCCGAGGTGCCGCCGTCGAGCTGATCGCCGTGGCACTGGCGACAGTCACCGCCGGTCTGGAGGTTGTTGGCCACCCCGTGGACCCCTCCATCCGACCAGCCCGGTGGGTGATAGGGCTCGTCCTCGGTGTAGTCGGTGGGCTCGGGGGGGGCGGTGCCCGGCTGGCAGTCGTTGTAGGCACCGTCTGCGATCCAGCGACGGATCACATCGGTGAAGGGAGCATCCAGCACACCGCTGGTGGGCATCACCGCGCCCTCGTCGGGCTGCAGATCCCCCAACATCTTCCGGTACAGGAACGACTGCTCTGGGTAGCCGGGCTCCACCAGGACCCGGCCCCCGGCTCCGACCCGACCGACGGTGGCGTAGTAGGGATCCGTGTCGAGATCCAGCCCGCCACCGGGGACCAGGCCCGAGTGACAGCCGACCACGCAGCTCACCTGGAAGACGGCCTGTACATCACAGAACTCACCCTGGAGAAAGCCACCGACATAGGGCGTGTCGCCCGCGGGGGGAGGTGTCTGGCCGCCCCCCGGGGGCAGGTTGCCCAGGACGACCGGTGGATCGTCGGGCCCCTCTGGCTCGGGGAGCAGGAAACAACCACCAAGAACGAACGGAAGCAAGACCTCGACCACGACTCCTCCGGCCCCCCGACCGCGGCCGAGCGTATCAGCCCTCCCCCCACCGATCCAACACAGGATCTGCGGCTGGGTCACGAGGGAGAAGCGAACGTCTTGAGCTTCGAGACCATCGCAAAGAACCCGTTGCGTCGGTTCATCGAGAGGTGGCGCTCCAGCCCGAGCCGACGGAAGAAGGCCTCGACATCGACCTCACGGGCCTCAGCGAGGGACTTGTGGGCATACAGCACCTGCAGCACCGCGATCAGGCCCCGCACGATGGCGGCGTCGGAGTCTCCGTCCCACCGCAGCCTCCCCTCTGGATCGTCCCGGCGCACGAGCCACACCTGGCTCATACAGCCGCGCACCTTGTTCTCCTCGGTCTTCTCCTCGTCCGCCAGCGGACGTAGCTTGCGGCCGAGATCGATCAGGTAGGCGTAGCGATCCTCCCACCCATCGAACAGCTCGAAGTTCTGGAGCAGCGTCTCGCTATCTGCGGGCAGCGCCCCTGCCGGATCCATTCGTCCTCCATCAAGAAGCGGGGGTCCACTCGGTCCGCATGGTCACCAGCTCCTCCGCTGCGGAGGGATGGATCCCGATCGTGGTGTCGAGCTGGGCCTTGGTCACGCCGCAGCGCAGGGCCACAGCGAAGCCTTGAACGATCTCCGCCGCGTCTTCCCCCACCACGTGCAGCCCCACGACCTGATCGGTGGCGTCGTCGACGATGATCTTCATCGAGGTGCGGGCGTTGCGGCCGGTGAGGGTGTGGCGCATGGGCCGGAACGACGACTTGTACAGGCGGAGCTTGTCAAAGTGCCGGGCCGCGTCGGCCTCGGTCCAGCCCACCGTGCCCACGCCGGGGTGGGTGAACACCGCGGTGGGGACGAAGCGGTAGTCCAGCGCCTCGTCCTCGCCGAGGAACAGGTTGCGGGCGACCCGCATGCCCTCGGCCAGGGCCACCGGGGTCAGCTGCATCCGATCGATCACGTCGCCCACCGCAAAGATCGAGGGACAGGTGCTGCGGAACCGATCGTCGACCAGCACCGCCCCCCGCTCGGACAGCTCCACCCCGGCGGCCTGCAGCCCGAGGCCCGCGGTGTTGGGCACCCGACCGGTGGCCATCAGCACGGCGTCGGCCTCGATCGTGTCGCCGGCCTCGATCTCGATCCGGAGGTGCCCATCGACCCGCTGGATCCGCTGGGGGGTGCACAGCAGGTGCAGGTGCACCCCACGCTTGCGCAGCTCGTTGCCCAGCTCGTGGCCCAGATCCGCGTCGAACCCCCGCAGCAGCGTCTCGCCCCGGTGGATCAGGTGGACCCTCACCCCGAAGCTATGGAGGATCGAGGCCATCTCACAGCCGATGTAGCCCCCGCCGACGACCACGATCCGATCGGGGAGCGCGTCGAGGGCGAAGATGTCGTCGCTGGTCCAGGTGTGCTCGATCCCCGGGAGCACACCGGGCTCGGGACGCCAGGGCCGCCCACCGGTGGCGATCAGCAGGTACCGGCTCGTCAGCTCCCGGCCCACGGGCTCCCGGCCCACGGGCTCCCCCGACACCGACACCGACACCCGGTGGGTCCCCACCACCGCGCCCCGGCCGGCGATGACCTCCACCCCCGCCCGCTCCAGCAGCTGATCATAGATCCCGTTGAGCCTCGCGATCTCCTGATCCTTGGCGACCTTGAGGGTCGGCCAGTCGAAGCGGGCGGGCCCCTCGACGCGCCAACCATAGGCGGTCATGTCCTCCAGATCCGAGGCATAGTGGCCGCCGTAGGCGAGCAGCTTCTTGGGCACGCACCCCACATTGACGCAGGTGCCCCCCATCCGACCCGCCTCGATCAGGGCGACCCGCGCACCATAGGACGCAGCCATCCGTGCGGCCCGGACCCCACCGGAGCCACCACCGATCACGATCAGATCGAAGTCGAAGTCTGCCACCCTGCCTCCGACCGCCTCGGTAACCTCACGGCTCCACCCCGGTCACCCGGATCCGGGGATCGGGGGCTCAGCGACAGGCAGAGCCCACGAAGGCGCTCACCCTCGGGGACGGAGCGGGCTGGAGGACGAGGTCCACCGCCTCTTCCGGGGGGATCCACCGGTGGAGGCGGCAGGTGGGTGCGAGCCGCCGTGGCCCACACAGGGGGTGATCCTCCCCCGAGGATTGTCCACTCACCCTCCTGTGCTCACGGACCACGGCGGCTGGAGGAGAGACCTGCAGCCTCCGTGCCACGAACAGATCAGGTTCTATCATGGCGCCCCGGGGAAACTGCAACCCATGACAGCAAGTCATCTCAGGATCCTGGATCTCCGTTGACGTGGAGCTTGAGGAGCTCGATCTCGTCGGTGCGGACCAGGACGATCAGCACCATGCCTTCCTCGAGGACCCAATCGGCGGAGGGGTTGTACTCGTGCCGCCCGCTGCGATCCCGGATCGCGATCACCAGCGCGTCGACGATCTCGCGGATCCCGGCGTCGGCCAGGCGACAGCCGATCAGGCTGCTGCCCGCTGAGACGGGGATCTCCTCGATCCTGCGGGTCTGCTCCCGGTCCCGGGACAGCGCGTCGAAGAAGCGTACCACCGACGGCCGCACCATCTCCGACGCCAGGCGGACCCCCCCGATCAGCGCCGGCGCGACCACCACGTCTGCGCCGCCCCGCTCCAGCTTGGCCACGTTCTCGTGCTCCACCGCCTTGGCCACGATGCGCACCCGATCGGACAGCGCCCGGGCGGTGACCGTGACGAACAAGTTCTCCCGATCGTCGTGCAGGGCGGCGATCAGCCCCCGGGCCCGGTGGATCCCCGCCTCCTCCAGGACCTGGTCCTCGGTGGCGTCGCCGTGGACATACAGCAGGCTCCTCCCCTCGGCGTCGTCGAGCACGCGCTCGATCCGCTCGAGACTCGAGTCCACGATCACCAGGGGGATCCGGCTGGCGAGCAGCTCCGCCAGGACGTGGACCCCGGTGGAGCCCACCCCACAGATGATCACGTGGTTTTGGACCTCAGCGAGGCTCTGGCGCATGGTCCCCCTCCGCAGCGCGTCCCTCAGATCCCCCTCGACGATCAAGGCGGTGAGGGTGGAGGCAAAGTACAGCAGGGTGCCGCTGCCCAGCAGGATCAGCACCGCGGTCCAGGTGCGGGCGCCGGGCACACCTTCCATGCCCTCCAGCGTCTCGCCAAAGCCGACGGTGGACAGGGTGATCACCGACATGTAGAGGCTGTCGTGCAGGGACCATCGCCCCCGGCCGATCAGCTGGTAGCCCACCGCCCCGGCGAACATCGCTGTCGCGAACGCGATCCCGGCGGAGACCAGGCGCCGGACCAGCTTCCGGCTCTGGCGGTCGAGATCCAGCGACAGCCACCGCCTCACCCTGGCGCCCCACTCAGGGTTCATGCTTCATCGAGACCAGCCACCACGACACACCATCATTAGGATCCCCCGATGTCGCAACCACCTTCGGTCGATCGAAGCGGCCCGCCCTCCCTCGCAGAGCAGGCGCTGGCAAACCTCGTCAACCAGTTTGCCCGCCCGCTGGACTTCCTCCGTGAGCTCGCGCAAAACTCGATCGATGCAGGATCTCCGCGGATCGAGGTCGCGGTCGCGTGGGATCCTCCGCCGCCGGGCTCCCCCGAAGGGGTGCTGCGCATCCACGTCGACGACTTCGGCGAGGGGATGGACGAGGACATCATCGACAACCAGCTCACCCGCCTGTTCTCCTCCACCAAGGAAGACGATCTCACCAAGATCGGCAAGTTCGGGATCGGCTTCACCTCGATCTTCGCGATCCTCCCCGAGGCGGTGCTGCTGCGCACTGGGCGCCACGGGGAGTACTGGGAGCTGCTGTTCCACGCCGATCGTAGCTTCGACAAGGTGCGGATCGACGAGCCGATCCAGGGCACCCGGCTGACCCTGTTCAAGCGGCTGCCCGCTGATCGCCTGCGGCCGTTCGTGCAGGAGGTCCGGTTCGTGCTCGACTACTGGTGCGAGCACTCCGACACGCCGATCACCTTCGATGATCGCACCACCGAGGCGAGGTCCGACGCCCCGGTGGGCGCCGATCCGTTCGCTGCGTTCGATCAGGAGTCGGCGCCGGGCAGCGAGCGGGTCAACCGTCCCCTGTCGCTGGACGCGGCGCTGCAGCACCTGCACGTCGAGGACGGCCTCGAGGCCGCCATCGGCTATTCCGATCCTCCACGCTTTGGCTTCTACAACGGCGGCCTGACCCTGCTGAACACCCAGAACACCGACGTGCTGGGCAGCTACCGGGAGCAGCTGGGGCACCTGTCGTTCAAGGTGAAGCACGACGGGCTGGAGCACACCCTCACCCGCGACAACGTGCTCCATGATCAGAACTGGGAGCGGGCGATGCAGGGGGTGCTGCGGGCCCGCTCGGGGCTGCGGCGGAAGCTGGTGGAGCGCGCGGTGGCCGCGGTCGACGCCGGCGAGGCGCTGGGCCCCTGGCACGCCCGGCTCGCCGCCGAGTGCCGCACGCCCGACTCGAGGGCGTTCATCGAGGCCCTGGCGATGTCCCCTGTGTTTCGGGATCTCGACGGCAGGCCCGTCACCCTCGAGGCGATGCGCAAGCAGGAGGGCAGGGTCGGCGGGGTGCTGGTGGCGGATCGCTCCGGCGCGCTGACCGAGGCCCTGGCCTCCCTGGGGCTGCTGCTGCTCGAGGATCACCCCGACACCCGCGCCCTGATCCTCGCCACCGAGGAGCCACCCCTGTTCGAGTTCCTGCGGGGGCGGCGGGAGATCAAGCGCGCCGACGAGGTCTTCGTGTTGCCGGCCCTGATCGAGGAGGGGGAGCTCGATCCCCTGGAGCGCCGCCTGCTGCACCGCACCGAGGAGCTGCTGCGCTCGGCGGTGGGGGTCCGGGTCCACCTGCCGATGACCCAGCGAGTGCTCCAGTGGGCCCCCTCGCGCAACAGCGTGGTCAACCGCCTCTCGGTGCGGATCGGCGACTTCGGGGGCATGGATCTGGGCCGGACCGACGTGCTGGCGCTCAACGGCCCCACCGACGGGCGGGTGTTCATCCGCCCCGAGCCCACCTGGTTCCGGCTGCCGGCCTTCCTGCTGTGGCGGACCCTGCTGATCAACCGCTACCACCCGCTGTTCCGGGCCCAGCTGCTGGCCAGCGCCGAGGATCTCGACGTCGCAGCCTACGGCCTGGCGAGCGCCCTGCTCCACTGCGAGGGCCTCGAGGGCGACGGCGCCCACCACCGGATGCTCGGTACCCTCGCCGACGATCTTGGGAGCCGCTCATGAGCCAGCTCGACGATCTGCTCGCGCGCAGCCGCAGCCCCGGCCGCCTGGTGGAGCGTCGCTCCTTCACCCTGTCCCGCGAGAAAGCGATCGAGAAGCAGCGCGAGTTCGCCCTGCGCCACCCCCGGCAGTATGTGCTGGAGCTGGTCCAGGCCGCGGTCTTCGGGGGCGCGAAGTACATCGCGATCGACACGAGGCCCCACAGCCTGCTGGTGGCCTGGGTCGGCGGCGACCCCCTGGGGACGAGGGAGCTCGAGGGCCTGTTCGACTACCTGTTCGCCGATCGAGGCGACGCCCGGTGGCGGCACATGGTCCAGCTGGCGATCGGGGTCAACGCCATCCTCCAGCGCAAGCCACGCACCCTGCGGATCGAGAGCGGAGACGGACAGACCGCGATCCGGATGGATCTCGACGCACAGGGCAAGGGCACCGTCGGCCAGCCCACCGATCCCATCGCGGGGACCTACCTGTACGTCGAGTACGGTAGCGGCTTCTTCTCCAGGTTCCGCACCAGCACCTGGACCGAGGAGCAGGGCCTGGTCGAGGAGCGCTGCCTGTACACGCCGGTGCCGATCCTGCTCAACGGCTCAGCACCGTTTGGCTACCGGGGCAGCCGCCACATCGAGATCTTTGGCGCCAGGCTCCAGGAGCACTTCGACGAGTCCGGCCGCCGGGGGGTCGTGGCGATCCACAGCAGCCCGAGGGCCCCGACGGGCTTCCGCATGGTGGTCGGGGGCGTGTGGATCTCCACCCTGCCGCTGGAGACCCTGGCCAGCCGGCCCCTGGTCGGGGTGATCTGCGACGACGATCTACGGAAGACCGCAGATCAGTCCGACATCGTGCAGGATCATCGATACGTCGGGATGCTCCACGCGGTCCAGCCCGTGGCCACCCGGCTGATGCGCAAGCAGGAGGGCTCGAGCTACCGCCCTCCCCCGCTGCCACCGATCCCCGAGGTGCGCCGGGCGTCGAAGGACGAGGCCCCGAAGGGGCCCGAGCCCCAGCCCCTGCCCCAGCCCCTGCCGATGCTGTGGCCCCGGGGCTCCACCACCCTCGCCGAGCTGCGGGGCATCGGGGACATCCCGCTGTTCTACGTCGAGCCCCGGCACAGCAACGCGCTGCAGGGGCGCGCCGCCGAGCCCGATCGCTTCCCCTGGCGGGTGCTGGTGCTGACCGAGGGTCAGATCCTCACCTTGTCGAAGGAGATCCCCGACGCAGCCCTACACCGGCTGACGGCCAAGGCCGACGTAGACTTCGTGCGTCGGGTGATCGATCGCCGGGTCCGGGTGAGGGAGCTGACCACCGCGGGCCACGGCTTCCGCCTCACCCTGCGGCTGCACCTCGAGGGCCCGCTGCCGGACTGGGGGCACGGCCACCGGGGGGTGCCCTTCTGCGTCACCGACGAGCGCGGCACGGTGGAGTTCGGGGTGATCGACGGCAGCAAGGTGCGGGTCTGTGGTGCCCGCTCGCTGTCGTGGGACGCCGAGCGCGACGTGCGCACTCCGCTGGAGCTGCCGCGGGTGTCGCTGCGCCTCGAGGTGGATCGCGAGGATCGCCTGCTCGAGGATCGCCACGTCTCGCTGGCCCTGTCGCGGGCCTGGGAGCTCGCGGTGCCCGAGCGGGGGGCCCCCCACCGGGAGCTGCTCGGCGCCTTGGTCGGCGCCCTGGCCGTGCCTCAGTTCGTCCGCTCGGAGCAGGGGATCACCGTGGCCGCCTCCCTGCCGGTGGGCTGGCCCGAGGGGCTGCGCCATGTGGCGCTGATCAACACCACCGAGGGAGATCTGACCCTAGAAGATCTCCTCGGGCTGCTGGGCACCTCCAACACCCGGACGATCGAGGATCTGGACGCGCTGTTGGCGCTCGACGCCGCTGAGCAGCGCTTTGGCTATGGCCACCTGACCCACCCCGCCCTCGAGGGTGAGCCCCTGTTCGGGGTCGGCCGGATCGGGGATCGCTGGGTGTGGCTCGAGGGCCACGGCATGTGGGGGCTCGAGACGATCACCCAGATGGTGTGGGTGGGCGCGACGTTCTGTCCCCGGAGGCACGACGCGCGCTGGCGCACCGAGGCCCACCCCCACCCCGAGCTGGTGAGCGCGGTCCGCGCTGACGTCGAGCCCGGAGACTGGCTCCAGGGCTGGCAGACGCTGTTCGAGCAGCTCCAGCGGATCGAGGCTGAGGACAGCTGGAGCCGCTACGCCCACGGCCCCAGCACCGCGGGCCGCTGTGAGGGGCTGGGCCGGCTGGCCCTGCTCCACCTCGCGGTGATGCTCGATCGAGGGGAGCAGCCCCTGCTGGTCCCCAGCGACCGGGGCGGGCGGCGCAGCCTCGGCGAGATCCGCAGCCACCCGGCGGCCCGGATCGTGGCCCGCCGCGGCGTGAAGCTGGCCGAGCCCTGGACCTTCTCCCTGACCCGCGACGAGCTCTCGGTGATCGAGGCCGACGGCACCACCCCACGGCTGCGGTACGACGACGCCCCCGAGGTGTGGCGCTCCCTGTCCCAGGCCGAGCAGGGCTGGCTCGTGCGCAACGAGGTCCGCCACGGGGGTCTGCGGGGCTGGCTGGGCCTGCGCTGTCCCCACGACGGCACCTCCGGGATCCTGCTGCGGACCACCGGCCAGCTCATCGCCCTGTCGGACGTCGATCGCAGCGTGCCGTGCCACGGGCTGCTGTGGCCCGACGGTGGAGGCTCCGCCATCTCCCAGGAGCAGCGGCGGGTGGTCCAGCTCGCGGGGCTGCGGCTGTACCAAACCCTGATCTCGATCCTGCGGGATCGCCCCGGGGCCACCCGGATGGAGGCGGCCTGTCGCTACGCGACCACCTTCGTGCTGCTCGTCTGGCGCCGCAGCAACCGCCTGCAGGGCACCGCCCGGGAGCTGGCCCGCCTGGTGCCCATCGCCGACGCCGACGGGCAGCCCTGGGACACCCTGGAGACCTGGCTGGCGACCCCCGTCGACGCCAGGCCCGAGCTCCCCCCCGGGCTACAGCCACTCGAGGAGCCCACCACCGCCCTGGAGAAGACCGCGGGCCTCGAAGATCAGAGCATCCAGGGCCGACTGTTCGACGCGCTGGGGGCACCCCCCATCGCCCTGTCGGTCGTCCCCACCGAGGCCTCCCCCCACGAACCCGCGGTCCTGCTGGATCTGGCCCGGAGCCACCGGGGGCGCGCCATCCTGTTGCTCAACCAGGGGCACCCCCTGGCGGCGGCCGCGATCGCGGGCCCGGGGCGCCCGAGGGAGCTCCTGCTGCTCGAGATGGCTCGCCAGCTGTGCGCCTGGGGCGAAGCCATCGGCCTCGAGCTGGATCTGCCCCGCACCCAGCTGGTGCTGCTGGCCCAGCGGATCGGAGCCTGAGCCAGCCCGCCGGAGCCCGGGACGAGCCCGCCGGAGCCCGGGACGAGCCCGCCGGAGCCCGGGACGAGCCCGGCGGAAACCCAGGACGGCCTCAGGGAGCCTCGGAGGCCGTCGCTGCGAGCCACTCCGCCATCAGCGCGTCTGGATCCTCGGAGGTGGTCAGCAGCTGGGGGGTGGGCATCGGCTGCAGCGTCACCGGCAGGAGGTTGCGGCGGCTCCGGACCTGGACCGCCAGCCTGCGGGTGAGGTAGCCCGGGGCTGAGACCGTCAGCTCCAGCCGCAGCCCCCGGGTGAAGACCAGGGGGGAGCCATCGTAGTGGTAGACCGTCGAGGCCTCCCACAGCCCGGTCTCGGGATCCACCACGCGGCGGCCCTCGGTCTGGGGGATCCGGACCCAGGCGTTGGGGATCGGCTCCCCGTCGTCGTTGGTCACCACCACCGACACGATCTGGGGGCGAGCCACAGGGGCGGCCC
Organism: Deltaproteobacteria bacterium; assembly: GCA_011376105.1. Classification (GTDB taxonomy): domain Bacteria; phylum Myxococcota_A; class UBA796; order UBA796; genus DRPG01. The sequence continues at coordinate 2,524 of DRPG01000100.1, read as the reverse complement.
CCACCGTCCCCAAGAGCAACGCCACCGCCAGCATGGAACCTCCGTGTACCCGAACGTGAGCTTTGGTTGAGGTATAGCGCCTCGAAGCAGCCTGCGGAGCTCGACGCCCCATGTTCTGGCTCTTTTCCCTGTCAGCCCTCGCTGATCAACCCGAATGTGATGGCTCCTTCGATCTCAACCGGCTCCTCGAGGGGCTGGAGGTGGCGGAGCACGCCTTAGCCCAGGGGATCGACAGCCGCGCGGGGGAGGTGCTCACGGTGCTCCACGAGGGCGTGATCTGCCTCGAGGAGCCGGTCCACCCGAGGCACCTCGTCCGGTACGGGCGCGCCCGCGCCCTGCTCGCGTTCGCCCAGGCCGACGAAGCCGAGCTGCGCTACTGGGGCCAGCTCGCCCTGCTTGATCCCGAGGTGCGCTGGCCCAGGGGCCTCGACGGCGATCACCCAGCCCGGGAGACGCTCGAGGCGCTGGAGCCCACCCCGCCCCTGCGGCTGGAGCACCGGGGCCTGCGGGTGCCCCGGGGAGGGGCGCTCCTGGTCGATGGGATCCCCCAGGATCACCCCGAGGCGGTCCCCGACGCGCCCCACCTGGTCCAGGTGATCGACGGCAGCGGCCTGGTGCTGCAGACCCTGTGGCAGGACGGGGTGATCTGGTCCGAGGCGCTGCTCAGCGACGATCCTCAGCCCCTGCCGATCCCCTGGGCCTGCCCTCCGCCGGATCCAGGCCTCGATCCCTATGCGCCGGTGCGGATCTCCCCCGAGGAGCAGGCGCGGCGGCGGGCCCTGCGGACCGAGCAGCTGGCGCAGGATCTACAGGAGAAGGAACAGCTCAAGGAAGCCCTGCACCGCGAGCAGCTGCGCGCAGCCCGGCGCCGGGCCCGGCTCGAGCGCCGCAGTGACACCAGCGATCCCGGCCCGGGCCCGGGCCCGGGCCCGGGCCCGGGCCCGGGCCCGGGCGACGGGACGATCCGGTGGGTGGATGTGTACCTGGAGGACGTCCTGCCCCGCCGGGATCCCCTCGAGCAGGGACGGAGCACCCAGGGCTGCGACGATCTGCTCCTGCTCGAGCCCCGCTCCATGCTCGGCAGGCTGACGGAGGTCCAGCTCCTCTGCCTGCAGACCCGCCTGAGCACCACCCGGGCCCAGACGACCCGCAGCGCCATCAGCCGGCTCCTGGTCGCGGACGCCTGGGCGAGGGGCGACGATCACCGCTGGTCGGGGGCGATCCGCCGCCACCTGGAGCAGATCGATCGCTCGGACGCAGATCTCTGCTACCTGTTCGCCCGCTGGCTCGCCTCGCAGGGGTCGATCGATCCCGAGGCCATCCGCTGGGCGAGGCTGGCCCTGGACAACGCCCACCAGTGGGAGGGCGATCAGCGGATCCAGCGGATCGCCGCGCTGCACCGGATCTGCACCATGGTGGCCCAGTCGCTGTGGCTCGACGCGGAGGAGCAGGCGCTGCAGCGAGCGCTGCCCGAGCGGCTCCAGCGCGCCACCTTCTGGCGCAACCAGACCAAGACCCTCGCGCGGGAGTGGCTACAGTTCGCCACCGCCGCAGACATCGACAGGACCCTTCCCTACGAGCTATGTCTGTCAGCCGCGGGGACCACCGAATACTGTGATCTTGTATGATAGAGGATCGGGAGCGCTCATGTTGCGATCTCCAACCTGGTCGTTGTTCTGGATCCTGCCCTCGTGTGTACCGGTCATCGAGGCCTCCAAGTCACCCCCCGAGCCCCTCGAGATCACCTCCCACCCCGTCCCCCCCGGGGCGCGGTACGAGAGCCTGTCACGCCGGACGGTCCCCGATCGCCGGGCCCCTCCACCCTCGGCCGGCGAGGGCTCGACCGAGCTGATCTGGGGCAACGTCACCACCCCGCTGCCGGGCAGCGCCTTGTTTGCGGTGCCTCCGGTCGCCCCCGGGGCTCCGGTCGCCCCCGGGGCTCCGGTCGCCCCCGAGCCCCCCGAGGGGGCCCCGCCCGACGGAGGCAGAGGCGAGGGGCCCGGGGCCCCGGAGCCCCCCACCCCGTCTCCCCCGGCGCTGGTGGAGACCGAGAGCGTCGCCCCCAACAGCAACCAGAGCATGTCGGAGGTCTCGACCGTGGATCTGTTCGCCAGGCTCGAGGCGGGCTGTCCCCCTGAGGCGGTCGAGCCCCTGGCTGACATCGGGGCGCTGACCCCGCTGCACCGGGCCTGCATCGAGGTGGCGCTCGGCAAGGCGGGCGAGCCTCAGCTGCGCAACCGGCTGTCTCTCGCCCTGATCGCCAACGCCGCGGCCCAGCAGGATGACTCGTGGGCCGGCCTGGTCGAGCGCCACCTCGCCGAGATCGATCCCGGCAACCCGTCGCTGGCGCTGCGGCTAGGGCTGCACGCGTTCAAGCGCCACGACACCCACGGCGCGATCCTGTGGGCTGAGCACGCCCTGGAGCACCGAGCAGCGTGGCCCCCTGGGCTGTACGAGGATCGCACCTGGGCGGCCTACCAGCTCCGGGCCGCCGCCGCCCAGGAGCAGTGGCGGGCCCCGGAGG
>DRPG01000099.1 GCA_011376105.1 Deltaproteobacteria bacterium | reverse complement strand
GGGTGCAAGTCGAAGGCCTCGGGGGTGGCGGACGTGGGTGCTACGCCCCAGCTGTTCACCGGCACAGGGGCGCTGATCTGTGAGTTCAAGCAGGGCTGGCTCACCGAGGTCGAGGGCGGGCTCGAGGTCGTCGACGCGCTGGCCGTCGCCGGGGGAAGGATCGCCCAGGGGCTGCTGCGCTACGAGGCCCTGGCGATCCGGGGATCCACTGAGCTGCTGCCGAGCGGGCAGCGCGTCGATCTGACCAGCGCGGCCGCCACCGAGGCCACCCTGGTGGATCAAGAGGCTAACCTCGCCGAGATCAACTCGATCTTCCTCGCCAACGGCTCGACGCTGTCCATCGACGTCTACGTAGGGACCGATCCCATCCATGGGCTGATCGAGATCCCCCTGATGGACTGGACCGCGCCTGTGCTCGGGGTCGACGAAGGCTCCATCGATCTGTCCGATCCCGTCGGGGCCCGGAGCTCCCTGGCGGTGCTGGAGGCGGCTGCGGCCAGCGTCGACGAGGATCGGGGCTGGGTGGCGGCGACCCGGGATCTGCTCGAGGTCCACCACGAGCGCCTCAGCATCGATCTCGAGCTGTGCGGAGAGCTGGTGGATCCCGCCGCCCCCGAGCCCGTGGTGCCTCCCCCCGATCGGAGCGTGGTGACCGAGAGCCAGCTGGACAACCTCGACGACGGTCGCGCGGCGATCCAGATCGTGGAGGTGACCCTGGATGCGATCGAGGAGGTGATCGGGGACCTGCGCTGGGTGGTCGAGCAGGGGACGGATCCAGCGCTGCCCGCCTCGGAGCGTGCCGTGCTCGGGGACGGGTACCAGGTGCTAGAGCCACTGGTGGACGTGCTGGCCGACAGCTGTAGCTACGGAGGGATCGACCTGTGCAACGGCTCTACCCCCTCGGTCGAGCTGCACTGGGGCACAGGCAACGTCGACGGGGTGGATCGGATCACGGTGTCCCTGCCGGATCTGTCGACCATCGCCCTGGGGATCGACGCGGGCTCGGTGGACCTGACGACGGTGGCGGGCAGCGAGGCCGCCCTGGCCCAGATCGACGCAGCCTTGGCCGTGCTGTGGGGCGAGGCCTCGGAGCTGTTCCTCCTGGAGCAGGGCCTCGACGCACTGCAGGGTGCGATCGAGGACGGGCTGTAGCCACAACCCCCGTGGTGCCCTCGTCGCTCCGGGCGCTCAGGCCTGCTTGAGCAGCCGGGCGAGGGCGCGCAGCCCCTTGAGCGTGTCGGCGTCCTCTGTAGCTCGGGCCACCGCGGACTCGAAGTGGCCGGTCAGCTGCTCGATCCGCTGCTCGAGGCTCCGGGAGCGCGCCCGGAGCTGATCGTCCCGCTCGGCCAGCCCCTGCTTCAGCTCGGTCAGGGCGTGCTGGAGCTGGGGCACCTGGGCGGTCAGCGTCGCGATCTCCTCGAGGCGCCGGCGGAGCTCCAGCACGTCGTCGCGGGGGTAGGTCGCGCGCTGCAGCATCCGCCGGAGGCGCTCGGACAGGCGCCGGTGGGCCGCCCACGCCGGCCGGATCCCGGTCGCGGCGACGTAGGCCGCGGCGAACGCCCAGCCCGCGGGTGCGTCGCGCCACACCGCCACCGCGGACGCACCACCGGCCAGCAGCAGGTGGAGCACCACACAGGCCACCAGCAGCCAGGTCACCATCTTCTTGGTGATCACCTTGTCCCCTTCTGGGACCTCCAGGCCGATCTCTGTGCTCCGGCGCTGCTCGTCGAGGACCCCCCGCGCCTGCAGGTATAGATCCCAGGGCACCTTGGTGACGCCGATCAGGGCCACCCCGGCGGTCACCATCAGGGCGGTGTCGGCCACCAGCTCCAGGGTGAACCACCCCAGCTCGACCCCGGCCACCATCCCCAACGTCAACAGCGCCACCAGCGCGCCCAAGAACCCACCCATCACGTCCTCCCCGCCGGCCACCAGCAGATCTTGTGCCGACCGGTGAACCATGGTTTTCTGCTGGTGGCATCAAGAAAGAGGACATCAGATGTCGTTGGTGCCGACATCAGATGTCGTTGGTGCCGACATCAGATGTCGTTGGTGCCGACATCAGATGTCGTTGGTGCCGACATCAGATGTCGTTGGTGCCGACATCAGCTGTCGCTACCCGAGCTCTAGCTCGAGCCAGGGCCGGATCGGCGGAGCCCGTGGGCCCGGATCGGGTAGGCTTGCGCCCCTGGAGGTTGTCATGGACCACGAGGCCTTCGTCCAGCGTGTGCTGGAGCGCCTACCCCCGGCCACCCCCGAGGGGTTCACCTTCTCCCACTGGAGCCACGCAGATCGCCCCACCGACGAGGGGTTCGGCCTGATGCCCGTGCCCAGCGCCGATCCAGATCAGCTGATCGCCGCGGTGATGGACGTCGATCACTATGTGGGCAACGTCGAGCACGTCACGATCTGCCGCAGCATCCCCGATGAGCGCTTCACTCCGCCGGCCTCGGTGCGCTTCTACCAGAAGGTCACGATCCCGGTGCTAGGTGCGGTGCACCACGAGCTGGTGATCCACGATCTGGGGGAGCTGCGGGGCTACCGGATCGCCGCGTGGGATCTGCTGCAGGCCGAGACCGATGCGCTGAGCACCCGGGATGGCTTCCGCTCCGACTACAACACCGGGGCCTGGCTCGCTGCCCCCGGGGTGGTCGGCTACGCCCTGGCGTCGGCGCCGAAGCGGGGCGACGTGGGCTTCCTCAAGTGGAAGGCGCTCACCAAGGGCGCAGACGCAGCTGCGTCGCGGGTGCTGAGGGCCAACATCGAGGGGATGGCGGCCTGGTCGAGGCGACGCTGAGCCCGTCCGGCGGCCGCTCGGGGCGGCGCTGAGCCCGTCCGGCGGCCGCTCGGGGCGGCGCTGAGCCCGTCCGGCGGCCGCTCGGGGCGGCGCTGAGCCCGTCCGGCGGCCCGCTCGAGGCTTGGAGGCTGCGCTCCGCCGCGCTCCGCCGCGCTCCGCCGCGCTCCGCCGCGCTCCGCCGCGCTCCGCCGCGCTCCGCCGCGCTCCGCCGCGCTCCGCCGC
>DRPG01000098.1 GCA_011376105.1 Deltaproteobacteria bacterium | reverse complement strand
GACCAGGGTGGATCCATCGGCGCCGTCGATCAGCTGGATGTCGTAGGGGCCTGCGGTGGACTCGCCCAGGAGCAGCTCGTCGTCGGGGGGGGGCAGGGCGTTGCTGGCCAGCAGATCCGAGGCCAGGGTGAGGGGCGAGGGGGCGGCGCCGCAGCCCTCGCTGCACGCGTCCCCTGCGGAGAACCCCTCGGAGAGGAACCGGGGAGCGGTGGCGAACTCCAGCGCGTCGAACAGCCCGTCGGGCACCACCGCGATGTCGGTCTCCAGATCGAAGGGGGGCCGGACCGGGATGATCCAGGTGAACGGCACGTCGCTCTCGTACTGGATCTCGACGAAGGCCGTCCACTCGTCCTCGCTGTCCTGGCGAAACAGCACCCGCTCAGCGGGCTGCTTGGCCGTGGGCTCCTGCCCTGTGGGCTCCTGCCCTGTGGGCTCCTGACCGCTGGGGGCCCCCTCGGGCACCGTGACCCCACACGCGAGGGCCTGTCCCATCCACCACAGCCACATCCAACACCTCCTGCGGGCTCGTTCGACGAACGTCTCCGTGACGTATTCGATCGGGCTCGAGCGAGAGATCCTCGAGCCTCAGGGCAGGAGCCCCGCGCGGGCGAGCGCGGCGCTCAGGACAGGAGCCCCGCGCGGGCGAGCGCGGCTCCGGCGGCGGCCGCCAGGCCCGCGCAGCCTCCGGAGCACCCGAGGAGCAGCAGGCAGAGCGCTGCGATCCACCGGCGCCGACGCCGCCTCCGGGGCGCAGCGACCCGCTCTGGGCCGCCGGCGGTCGGAGTGATCGCGGCCCGGAGCACCCCGGGGATCAGGCCATCCCCGGACCAGGGACGCTGGGTGCCGAGCAGCTCCCCTGGATCCAGCAGGAGATCGGGCTCCGGGGGAGGCTCGGGGAGCCGGGCGGGGGTCAGGAGCAGGGGCCCGACACCGGGCAGGCCCACGGCCACCCGCCGCAGCTCGGTCTCGAGATCGGCGGCCGATGCGATCCGACGCCGGGGATCGAGGGCGGTGGCCTGATCGACGATCTGGCGCAGGCCGTCGGGGAGCCGGGACAGGGCGGCGGTGCGCTTGAGCCCGAGCAGCTCGATCGGACGCTGCGCCGTCAGCACCGCGAACAGGCAGGCCCCGGCCGAGTAGACGTCGGAGCGGGGATCCACCCGTCGGGGATCCTGGCCCTGCTCCGGCGCCATGTAGGCCAGGGTGCCCACGGTCATGTTGTTGCGGGTCAGCCGCAGCTCCTGCTCGAAGCGGGCGACCCCGAAGTCCCCCACCTGCACGCGGCCCTCGGCGGTCAGCAGCAGGTTGGGTGGCTTGATGTCCCGGTGCACGATCCCTTCGTCGTGGGCGGACTGCAGGGCAGCACAGACGTCGGCCATCAGGTAGGCCGCCTCACCGGGCCCCAGGGGGCCGCTCGCGATCAGCCGATCATAGAGGTTGCCCCCCGCTGCGTGCTCCATCACCAAGAACGGGCTCTCGACGTCGTCGGCCAGGGAGAACAGCTCGAGGATGTGGGGATGGCGCAGCTGCGCCATGGCCCGGGCCTCCTGGACGAACCGGGCGCGGTGAGCCGGGACCTCCGCCATCTCGTCGGAGATGACCTTCACCGCACACCAGCGCGACGCCTCGAGGTCCCAGCACAGGTAGACGCGGGCCATCCCTCCCACGCCCAACCGCCTGGCGATCCTGAGGTGCCTGCCGATCGTTGCGTCGCTCACCTCTCCAACGTAGCGCTGTGCGAAGCGTGTGACCCTGGATAGACGCGAGCGTGGCCAGCGACAGCAGAGCGTCGGATCCATGGCTGGATCGCGTGATCGGGGGGCGGTACCGCGTCACCAAACCCATCGCACGGGGGGCGATGGGCGCGGTGTACCGAGCGATCCGGCTGTCCTCGGGCCAGGAGGTCGCGGTCAAGATCCTGGAGATCCTGCAGCCGGATCCAGAGCAGCGCACCCGCGCCGAGGCCCGCTTCCTCCAGGAGGCATCCCTGCTCAAGGGGCTGAGTCACCCCCACACGGTGCGGGTCTACGACTATGGCACCGAGGATGGCCAGCCCTGGCTGGCGATGGAGCTGGTCCGGGGCCCGTCCATGCGCCAGGCCCTCTCCAGCGGTCCGATGGAGCCCCTAAGGGTGGTGCGGATCGTGCGTCAGGTCTGTGGCGCCCTGGCTGAGACCCACGCCCTGGGGCTGGTGCACCGGGATCTCAAGCCGGCCAACATCCTGCTGGCCGAGGGCCCCGGTGGGACCGAGCAGCCGAAGGTGGTCGACTATGGGCTGGTCAAGCGGATCGAGGGCGGGCCCCAGCTCACCGCGGCCGGGCTGCTGGTGGGCACGCCGATGTTCATGTCGCCGGAGCAGGTGCGGGGGGGCCAAGATCTCGATCAGCGCTCGGATCTGTACGGCCTCGGGGTCTTGCTGTACCGCGCCCTCACCGGAGCCTACCCGTTCGATCACAAGGGCACGGCCGATGTCCTGCTGGCGCACCTCTCGGAGGATCCAGCGCCGTTTCCCAGCGTGCCTCCGATCCCTGTCTGCCTACAGCAGGTCGTGGCCAGCTGCCTGGTCAAGGAGCGGGGGGCCCGGACCCCATCGGTCGGGATCCTCTCGAAGCAGCTGGCGATCTGTGAGGCCGTCCTGCTGGGACAGCTGGAGGATGAGGTGGCCCTGCCGCTGATCGCCGTGTCCCCCGAGGACTTCCAGATCGCCGAGCAGACCCGGGCGCCGATCCTCGCTGCCCCGGTGGGGGGCCTCGCCCTGCCTGGTTGCCTGCTGCTGGGTGCGGGCCTGGGGCTGTGTGGCGGGATCGGGGCGGTGGGGATCGGGGTGGCGGTGATGTACTCCCTCGGCCTGATCTGAGCCGCACCCATGGCCCAGGGCTGCCCCCGGCTGGTCCAGCCGGACACCGCGCCGGACACCGCGCCGGACACCGCGCCGGGCACCGCGCCGGGGCCGGGCTGGATCAGATCTGGTACGCGTCCTTGTTGCCGATATCGAAGTGCAGCGGCATCCGGACCTTGGCCACGGCGAGGACGCCATAGATGAGCCCGGCCCCGCCGAGGAGCAGGGCGGCGGGGACCGGCCAGCCCCCGAGCAGAGGGATCAGGGACAGGGCCAGCAGCAGCGGGACGGCCCGCAGCCCGGGGATCCGGAAGCAGAAGCGCTCCTTGAGCGCCAGGGCGGACAGCGAGACGAACAGGAAGCCCAGCCCGGCGTGGCTCACCCAGTGTCCCGCGGTCTGTTGCAGCCCGGCCCCCACCAGCGACAGGCTCGCTCCGGTCCAGGCCGCGGCGTGGATCACCCAGCGGACCCGCTTGTCGTAGAGGTGGAGATCCACCACCGCCAGGGCGGTGGCGATCAGCACCAACGATCGCGGGATCCAGCCGCTGATCTCCACCCCGAGGTGGCTCGCCACCTGCTGGGTAGCCAGCGCGAGCAGGGCGACGGACGCTGCACCGATCCCGGCGCGGTACAGCGCCACGGTCGTCCGATCGAACCCGTCGAGGACGGGGGTGTGCTGTGGATCTGCCATCTCGCCTCCCTCCGGGGCTTAATCCGGATCCTCTCGGGACTGTATGAACCGGACGCTTGAGCCCCGGGCGTGCCTGCGCCAGACTCCGTCCATGCCCGACCTCCGGATCCCTGTCGTCCTCGCCCTGCTCGGGGGCTGTGAGCCCGAGCCGGAGCCCTTGGTGGCGGGGCTGGATGGCTCGTGGGTGCTCGAGTTCGTCCTGTTCGACGGGAGCGTCCGCTCCGGCAGCGCTCAGCTGACGTGGTCTGGGGATGAGGCAATGCTCACCGGCCAGATCGAGATGTCCGATCCCGATCTGGAGCGAGGCTACGATCTCCTCGGAGCCCAGGACATCGAGGCCCTCGGGATCGCCCTGCAGCTGGTGGAGACCCTGGGGGTCCGGCGGCTGTTCATCGAGCTGATGCCGCCCCAGCAGGGCGAGGCGCTCGGTGGCTGGCGGACCCGCTGGGGCTGCCTGGAGGCCCCCGACAGCCAGTGCGGAGAGGACGGCACTACGACCTTCTCCCGGTGATCCTTCGGATCTTCGGGTGGGCGGAGCGGGGCATGGCCCGGGCGGCCTCCAGGGCGATCTCAACCCTGATGCCCCAGATCCCGGGCGGGTCGTGGGCCCGCCCACCACAGCCCCACGCGGGGATCGGGCCCGATGGAGCGGGTCTGTGGGCACGAGCGAGGCTAGAGAGAGGGACGCGCTGGCCCCGAGCCGATCAGGGCGGCGGCAGGAGGACACAGGGTGGAGTGGATCGACGTCACCGCAGATCCAGCCTCCGAGGCTGAGATCCTGCACCCCGAGCTCGTCGAGGCCCTGGAGGCGCTGGGGTTCGTCCAGCTGGGGCGGGTGCGGGCGCGCTCGGAGATCCCGCCCGAGGTCCAGGCCTCGAGCTATGCCGACGCCGATCGCCGCTGGTTCCTCGTCCACCACGATCACCCTGCGGTGGTCCTGATCAGCGCCGAGGGGGCGACGCTCGCCGACGTCAGCTCCTTCTTCGGGGCCCCCTCGGTGAGGATGCGCACCCAGCTCATCGGGGGCACCCTGGTGGAGACCCTGCTCCGCTGGGATCGGCTGCCTGCCCTCGATCCAGGGATCCTGCCCCAGGGTCACCAGGAGAGCATCGATCAGCAGCAGACCCGGGGCCACATGCCGCACCAGGGGCGCTCGATCCACCTGATCACCGGCGACGCTGCGACCCTGTGGCGGGCCCACCTCGATCACCTCCAGGAGGTGGGCGGGATCCCCTCGGGGGCGATGGGCTCCATCGAGGCCTACATGGCCATCGCCGAGGCCGCCCGGGCCCACGACGTGGCGATACAGGACCGAGTCCACCAGCTCACCCTCGGGATCGTGGGGCTGACGTTTGTGGCCTCGGTCGCGGTGGTGGCGATCCTGTTGTTCGGGGTGGGCTCAGCCGGGTGGGCCCTGGCGGCGGCGATGATCAGCTCCCTGGGGGTGGGCTTCCTCCCGCGCTGGGCCTCGGCCCTGGCCCTCTGGCTGGTCCGCTGGATCCGCCCCCGGTTCGTGCCTCCTGGCTCGCTGATCCATTCGCTGGGGCGCACACCTCCCCCTTGAAGGTGTTGGCGGTGTTGGAGGTGTCGAGCCGGATCCCTGCTGCCTCGAGGAGCCGGGCGGGCTCCCCCCCGCCGGGGCCGCCACGCCTCGAAGGTCGAGGGCCACCGGTCGAGGGCCACCGGTCGAGGGCCACCGGTCGAGGGCCACCGGCCCCGGTGGATCTCCACCGTGACAGACGATGACAGGTCGCCGACCGCCCCCGATCCGTCGAGCGCGCCAGGAGGTAGGCGATGCGGTGGACGTTGGCGGGCTGTCTGGGGCTCGGGGTGGGCTGTGATCCGGGGGCTCCAGGGGCCCCGCCCGATCCAAAGCCGCCCACGACGCTCTCCTCTCCGACGTCCACGGGCAGCGGTGACGAGCTCGAGAGCGCCTGCGGGATCACCCACGTCGTGGACATGACGATCTCAGGGGTGGTGGTCGACGCTGCGTGGCGGGGGGTGTCCGGGGCGGAGGTGTGGCTCGAGGAGCGGGACTGGGGGCCCACCGTGGTCCGGGGCTCGGGGCTCAGCCACGAGGACGGTGCCTTCCTCTTCGAGATCGAGCAGGTCCCGATCATCGAGGGGTGCTGGGGGATCGGGCCTCAGTTCCACGTCGTCGCTGATGATGGGCTGAGGATCGGAGAGATCCCGGTGAACATGCAGATCGTGTTCGCGTGGCTGGATGGGAGCCTCGAGGCGAACGCCGCTGGCCTCCCGTGCCAGATCCGTGCACCGCGCTGATCGGTGAGCCTGGGCCGGCGCGGTGCGCCCGCTCAGTGGATCCGGTGCCCCATCCGGGCCCGCTCGCGGCGGAGCTGGTGCCGCTGGTTGGAGGTGAACGAGTGGCGGGCGAGCTCGAACAGGGCCTGGATCTCG
>DRPG01000097.1 GCA_011376105.1 Deltaproteobacteria bacterium | reverse complement strand
GGGGGGGGGGGGGGGGGGGGTGATCGAGGGGGCCGATCTCCCGGGGATCGGCCAGCTCGCCACCAAAGGGAGCGAGGCCCTGGCCAGGGGGGAGGGCCAGCATCCCGCTGAGGTTCGGCCCACCTACCTCCGGGCGCCAGATGCGGTGAAGCGAGTGGGTTAGGAGCTACGAGCTGCGATCGGGGTGATCGAGGCGCTCGGGGCGCTCGGGTGGAGGATGCATGTCAACGGACCTTCGGGTGGGGGTCGCCGGAGCCACCGGTGCCCTGGGCGCCGAGGTCATCCGGGTGCTCGATCGGGCGACGTGGCGCCCTGAGGTGTTGGTGGCCCTGGCGCGGGCCTCCACCGCCACGAGCCACGTCGAGTACGGTGGAGAGCGCGTCCCGGTGGACGACGTGGCGGACGAGGCCCTCGACGGGCTCGATGCGCTGATCGTGGCCCTGCCCATGCCCGCCGCCCGTGGGGTGGGGGAGGCGGCGGTGGCGGCGGGGGTGCCGGTGATCGACTGCTCGGGGTCCCTGGCCTCCGATCCGGGCGTGCCTCTGGTGGTGCCGTGGCTCAACCCCGAGGCGTTGCTGCGGATCTCCCACGCGGCGGTGTCGGTGCCCGGCCCCGAGGCGCTGTTGCTCGCCTCGGCGCTGGCTCCCCTGGCCCGCGCCGGCATCGCCGGCGCAGTGGATGCGGTGGTGCTCGCGCCCGCATCGGTGCAGGGTCGTGCCGGGATCGACGAGCTCTCCAGGCAGGTCATCGCGCTGTTCAACTCGGCGGCTCCCCCCCGGAAGATCTTTGAGCACGGCCTGGCGTTCGATCTGCTCCCTGCTCCCTGCTCCCCCGACGCCGGGGGCGGGACCGAGCGGGAGGCGAGGGTGGTGGAGCAGCTGGGCCGGCTGGGGATCGCCGGGGGCCCGGTGGAGGTCACCTGGGTGGGGGTGCCGGTGTTCTCTGGGATCAGCGCCTCCCTGACGCTGCGGATCCCAAGCCCCCCCGACCTCGCCCTGGTCCAGAAGATCCTCGAGGGTGGTGGGGTGGTGTTGCCCGAGGCCCCGGGGCTGCGGTACCTGCCTCGTCCCCGCCGGGTGGAGGGCAAGGCCTTTGCTCACGTCGGGCGGGTGCGTCACGGCGCCGATGGTGCGTCTCTCCGGCTGTGGCTGTCGATGGACAACCTTCGCACCACCGCCACCGCCGCGGTGGCCGCCGCGGCGGTGCTGCTCCGGGTCGGCGGGGGGCAGGGATGACACCACGGACAGCGGGTGTGCGCCGTGGAGGCCGCCTTGACCGGGGCGCTGCTCCGGGTCGGCGGGGGGCAGGGATGACACCTTGTCCAGGGCGCCGCGTCGACCCTCCTTGCGCTGACAACCTGTCACTGTCGCGGTGGTGGCTTCCACGGGAGAACGCCACGATCAACCCCAGGAGACCGGCACGGGGTTTGCTGGATACCCGAGCGGAGGTCCCATGATCCCTGCGTGGTTGTTGTCGCTTGCCATCGCTGATCCCCCCGACAGGCTGGCCAAGCTCTGGGACATCAACACGACGGGTGGAGGTCAGGTCGAGCGGATGAGCGTCAGTGGGTCTGGGGATCTGCTGGTCGGGCGGATGGAGAGCAGCCAAGAGGGCTGGCTGCTCGACATCGACCGCTGGGAGCTGCTGACCTTCAGCGACTGTGCGGTCAACGGGGTCGTGCCGATCGAGTTCGAGGGGGGGGATCCCGAGCTGTGGATCGCGTGTGGGGACGGCTCGGTGATCGTGCGCACCTACGACGGCGCTGGCCTGTCCGTGGCTCTGACCGGCGACGGCGTGGAGCGGAAGTACAGCGTCGACGAGAGCCTGTCCTCGCTCTGGTTCGAGGAGATCGAGGGCTACGTCTATGCCCTGTCCGTGGCCGGGGACCAGCCCACGCTCCACGTGGTGGATCCCCAGGTCGACACGTTGCTCATCGATGCGTCGGTGAGCAGCGGTTTCCCCGTCGGGCTGGGCACGGTGGGCTTCAACGAGGGGGCCATCGTCGACGGGACCTTGTTTGTCTCCCACGGCGGCTCCGACATGACGTCACTGAGCCTCGTGACGCCGGGGGCCACCCCCGTCGCCAGCGCCCCCAGCACCTTCCGATGCGACGATCTCGCGCCGAGTCCGCTGGGCGGGGTCTACTGCGTCGACGCCAGGGGCCAGGTCGGCTCCTATACCACCGGAGGCTCGGGGCTGTTCATCTCGCTGGCCCTGGGGGTGCTGGACACCCCCCAGGCCGTCTGTGCGAGCCAGGATCTCAGCGACGGCTGGTTGTCGGTCACTGGATCCCAGGTCAAGGTCTGGGAGATGGACGAGAGCGGGGCCGTCGATCCCACGCCCTACTACGAAGGCCCCGAGGACGCGGACAACCCGATCAACGACATGATCAGCAGCGACGGCTACCTGTTCGGGGGGGGGCCTGAGGGTCGGCTGCACATCGTCACCGCCCGGCCGTGGGTGTATCCGGGGAGCCTGGTGCTGCGGCGCGGTGGGATCGTGCTCGATCCAGCCGTCGACGTGGCGGCCCGCGGTGAGGAGATCAGCCTGACGTTCCAGGTCGACGAGGCCACCGACTGGGAGGTGTTCCTCGGTGGGGATCGCAGCGGCGGCGGCATCTCGCTGGGCAGCGGCGGCACCGCCGCAGATCAGGACGCCGTCCTCTCGTTTGTGGTGGACGAGGGCTTCGAGGAGGCGGTGAACGAGATCTATGTGCTGGCCACCGACAGCACGGGCCTGGTCGGCCACGCCCAGACCGAGCTCGTCGTCGACAACCCACCCCAGCCTCCGATCCTCACCGACGGCGACCTGGCCTTCGGGGACGGGCTGTTGACCCTGTCGTTCCCCGGCATCCCCGACGAAGATCTCAAGCAGTATGAGATCTATGTCTCCGCCAGTGAGTGGCTCGCGGCGGACTACCCCACCGGCGGTCCCGAGTTCGACGGCGCCACCAACCTCGCGACCCCTCTGATCCGGGCGGCCTCGGGGGGGCAGTCGATGACCGTCAAGATCAAGCCTCTGGAGAACTACGTGACCTACTACGTTGGCGTGCGCGCCCGGGATCAGGGCGACAAGGAAGGGCCGATGAGCAAGATCATCAAGGGGACCCCCCGCCCGACGTTCACCGCCGCAGAGCTGGCTGGTGATCCCGGCGGCGCGCCCTGCTCGACGGGGGCGGCCCCGGCGGCGGGCTGGCTCGCGGTGGGTGTGGGGCTGCTGGCCCTGGGGCGTCGCCGCCGGGGCGTCCTCGGGGCTGTGCTGCTCGCCCTGTCCCTGGGGGGGGCCGGAGAGGCCCGGGCTCAGAGCGGGGATCGGAGCGAGCCCTGGTGGCAGAAGGATCTCACGCCCTCCCGGGGGAACTTTGAGATCCGCTATGGGGTGATCAACCTCGCCGATCAGCGGATCGCTGACGTGTACCGCGACGCCCCCACCAACCTGCTGCAGGCTGAGTTCGGCCCCCAGTTCTTCCGGTTCGCTGAGCTGGACTTTGGCTTTGGCTTCTTCCAGGAGCTGGCCTACACCATCGATGGTCCCCAGGGCGTGCAGTCGGGGGAGCGCACCATGCTGACCTGGTGGCCCCTGGCCCTCGACGGCACCCTGCGGCTCCACCTGCTGGACGAGCAGCCGCTGGTCCCGTTCTTTCGCTATGGCTGGGACTATGTCATCTGGTCTGAGAAGAACGACAACGCCACGGGGGGCAAGGACACCGTGTCTGGGGCCAAGTATGGATCCCACTGGTCCCTGGGGCTGCAGCTGCTGCTCGACACCTTCCAGCCCTCGCGGGCCAGCCTGCTCGAGGCCCAGAGCGGGATCAACGACTCCTGGCTGACCTTCGAGTGGCGCAAGCAGACGGTCGACGATCGGGGCAGCCCCTGGTCCGGCTCCCGGGACAACAGTCTGCTCAACTTCTCCGGCGACGCGTTCATGGTCGGGATCAAGCTCGACTACTGAGCTCTCTCTCCCAGGCCGGGGCCGCGGATGGCGGACACACGCTGGCGCATCGATCTGGAGTATGACGGGGCCCCGTTCGCGGGGTGGCAGCTGCAGCCCAACGCCAGGACCATCCAGGGGGAGGTCGAGGCCGCGCTTCGGGCCCTGCTGGGGCACCCCGCCCGGGTGTCCGCGGCTGGGCGCACCGACGCGGGGGTGCACGCCGCGCTGCAGGTCGCGACCTTTGTCTCGTCTGCACCGCGGGCACCCAGGTCGATCCGGGACGGGCTCAACGCCCACCTCCCCCCCGAGATCGCCTGCACCCAGGCCCTGGTGGTGCCTGATCACTTCGATCCCCGGCGCACGCCCCACGTGAAGGTCTACCGCTATGCCTGGCTGGTGCGGGTCCCCCGGAGCCCGCTGCGCCGCCACCGCGCCTGGCACGTGCGCACGCCCCTGGATCTCACAGCGATGCAGCAGGCCGTGGCCTGTCTCGTGGGCACCCACGACTTCAGCAGCTTCCGGGCCTCGGGCTGCAGCGCACGCCACCCCAACCGGACCCTCGAGGGGGCCTCGGTGCAGGCCGCCGGAGACGAGCTCCACCTGCGGCTGGTGGGCACCGGATTCCTGCGCCACATGGTGCGGATCGTGGCCGGGAGCCTGTACGACGTGGGGCGAGGACACCGTCGGGTCGAGTGGATCGCCGAGCTGTTGGCGGCTCGAGATCGGGGCCTCGCGGGGAAGACCGCGCCTCCCCACGGGCTCCTCTTGGAGCAGATCACCTACCGAGCATGATCAGGAGGAGCTGCGGGACCCGCGCCCCGGGCTGGCCGGGGCGAGCGTCGGGGGTTGTGGGCGGCCTCTGCTCCACCACGCGCCCCGCCCGGGGCGGGTCTACCCCGGGGTGGACGGGTCTACTCCAGATCGTCGTCGTCGCCGAGCAGGTCGAGATCATCTTCGGAGTCCTCGTCCTCGTCCTCCTCATCCTCCTCAAGCTCCTCCGGCTTCGACTTGACCGCCTCGTCCTCCTCGGGCTCCGGCAGCCTCCGCTTGCGCCCTCCGCCCTTGGACAGCAGCGACTTGATGTCCTGCACGGGGGCATCGTGCTGATCTGCGCCGCACTCCGGGCACGAGGGGGTGGGCCGGTTGAGGTCGTAGAACTTGATCCCGCATTGGAAGCAGGTGTACCGCGTTCCCAGTCGGGCCTTGTCGAGCATGGTGATCCCTCCGTCCCCGTGGGCACGGGGGTCACGTACCACGGGTCGGGTCCCCGTCAAGCGATGGTGGTGGCCATGGCTCGATTTCTCTGCTACATACGCGGGGTCGACGTCTCGAGAGGGCCCTGATGAACCGCTCCCTGCTCCTCAGCTCCATCCTGATCCTCATCAGCGCGTGTTCGGGCAACACCGCGGCCCCACCCTTCACTGAGGACATCCGGGTCGACATGGCGTCCCCCAACGACGATCCCGACAGCTTCGGGGCCCGGATGTGCCTCACCGACGAAGGGCACGTCTACGTCATGTGGATGGACAACCGCTCCAACTCAAGCGAGGAGCGGGTCGACATCTGGATGAACCGCTCGCTCAACCGCGGCGAGACCGACTCCTGGCTCCAGGCCCCGGTCCGGGTCAACCAGGGGGATCCAGAGGCGCAGGGTCCGGGCAACGTCGAGAACCCGAACATGCTCTGCAACGACGAGGGCGTGTTCGTCGTCTGGGAAGACGATCGAGATGGAGAGCTGGAGAACCACCAGATCTACTTCAACCGCTCGATCGATGGTGGAGAGACCTTCCTGGATCAGGACATCCTGATCGAAGACGATCGGGAAGGCCTCAACATGTCGCTCGAGCCAAAGCTCGTCGGCTACGGGCAGGATCTGTTCGTCACCTGGTACGACAGCATGAACGGCACCTACGACATCTTCTTCTCGTCCTCCGGGGACGCGGGGCTGACCTGGCGGACCCCGCAGCGGATCAACACCGAGCCGATCAACACGGCGTACTCGGCCCACCCTCAGATCGACGTCAGCGAGGATCTCGAGAACATCTGGATCACCTGGGAGGACTCGCGGGCGGGTCGGTCTGATATCTACTTCGCCTACTCCCGCAATGGGGGCGTCAGCTTCGAGAACGACAAGCGGCTCGACTCGGGCGATGACGCAGGCTCTGCCGATTCCTTCGAGCCTTACCTCTGCACCGACAACGATCGCAACGTCTACGTGTTCTGGCACGACACCCGCAACAGCGAAGACGGTCGCGACATCTACTACAACTACTCCGACGACGGCGGCAGCCAGTGGCTGGCGGAGGCCCGCAGGCTCGACTCCGACGCAGCGGGGATCGCCAACAGCCTTTACCCGGTGTGCTCCGTCGTCGGCTCGGTCGCCCACGTCGCCTGGCAGGACAACCGCTTCGGTGGCTACGACGTCTTCTACCGGCAGGTCCAGGACGGGATCCCCGACACCTCCGAGGAGGTCCGCGCGGATCTGGGGAGCGAGGATGGCACCGCCAACTCTCTAGACACGGTCATCGACTTCTTCGACGACACCGTCGCGATCGCATGGAACGACGGCCGGGCCGAGGCCGAGAGCGGCGCTGAGAACGGCTACACCGACCTGTACTACCAGTACTCCGAGGGTGGGATCCCCTTTGAGGAGACCGACTATCGGATCGACTCCATGTACGACGGCCAGAGCTTCAAGCTCGATCTGAACTTCCAGATCCTCGGGGGCGAGTGGTACGCCGCCTGGACCGATGGTCGCGGTGGAACGTCCGACATCTACTTCCAGCGCCTGCCCCTCGGCGAAGAGGCCGAGCCGCCCCGCGCCGACGCGCGGTAGCCCCTCCGGGACGTGGTGGGCAGTCCGGGGCGTGGTGGGCGCTCTAGATCCGCCTCGTCCCTTGGCCTAGGATCCGACGCCCGAGCGTGGTGGGCAGTCCGGGGCGGGTGGGCCTTGACGCCTGGCGTAGCCACCGATAGCAGTGCCGGGTCCCCGGGGCTGTCACACCCAGAGCGCGTGGTGTAGCTGCCCCGTTTCCCGTCTGGGCCCGCTCTCTCGATGCGGGGCCCACCGGATCAGGAAGAGTTCAGATGCGTACCTACAGCGCCAAGCCTGGCGAGATCGAACAGAACTGGTTTGTCGTCGATGCCTCCGAGTTCGAGCTCGGGAGGCTGGCCACCCGGATCGCCACGATCCTGCGCGGCAAGCACAAGCCCGCCTTCACCCCCCATGTCGACGTGGGTGACTTCGTCGTGGTGGTCAACGCCTCTCAGATCCGGCTGACCGGGCGCAAGATCGACCAGAAGCGGTACCACCGCTACTCGGGGTACCCCGGCGGGCTGCGCTCCCTCAGCGCCCGGGTGGTGCGCGAGCATGACGCCGAGCGGATGATCCATCAGGCCGTCCGGGGCATGCTGCCCAAGAACCGGCTCTCCCGTGCTCAGATGAGCAAGCTCAAGGTCTACGCGGGGGCGGAGCATCCGCACGCCGCACAGAAGCCCCAACCCTTCCCGAACGTGCTCTAGGCCCCGCAGGTCCCCATCATGGCTACAGCAGATATCGTCCAGTACTATGGAACCGGCCGCCGCAAGACATCGAGCGCGCGTGTGTTCTTGCGGCCCGGAAACGGCCACCTGTTCATCAACAAGCGTCCCCTCGACGAGTACTTCCCCCGGCCCACGCTGGTCATGGATCTGATGCAGCCGCTGGTGCTGACCGAGACCCACGAGAAGTTCGACGCCTACATCACGGTCCGGGGCGGTGGGCTCAACGGCCAGGCTGGTGCGGTCCGCCTCGGGATCGCCCGGGCGCTGCTCGAGGCCAACCCCGACTACCGAGCGGTCCTCAAGCCCGCGGGCCTGTTGACCCGTGATGCCCGCAAGGTGGAGCGCAAGAAGTACGGCCAGCGCGGTGCGCGCCGTCGGTTCCAGTTCAGCAAGCGCTGATCGATGGAGCCTGCGCCGTGGGCTGGGCCCCACGGTGCGTCCGTCGCGCCGGCAGGCCACGACGACGAGGCGATCGTGGAGCGCTGGCCCCGGCCCCGTGCCCGCGCCCGGGCTCTAGAGGCGGGTCCAGGCTCCGGGGGGCGGGTGGTGCAGCGCAGGAGCCCGACATCTCTCCACAGCCAGCCCTGGGCTATCATCCCCGCCCGCTGGGGCTCCCGGCGGCTGCCGGGGAAGGTGCTGGCGGAGGTCGGGGGGCGGCCGATGCTGCAGCGGGTGTGGTGTGCTGCAAACGAGGCGGGGTGTTTTGCCCGGGTGCAGATCGCGACCGACAGCGACGAGGTGGCGCGGGTGGCCCGGGGGTTCGGCGCCGAGGTGGTGATGACCGGCCCTGCGCCCTCGGGCACGCACCGGGTGGCCCTGGTCGCCCCCGAGCACGCTCCGGTGATCGGGATCCAGGCCGATCAACCGTTTCTAGATCCCGATCACCTGCGCACGCTGGCTGCCCTGATCGAGCTCCACCCGGTGGGCACGCTGTGTGCTCCGCTGGTGGGGGATCCCCACGATCCTGCGCGGGTCAAGGTGGTGGTCACGGGCGGTCGAGCGATCGCGTTCTCCCGGCGCCCGATCCCCGGGCAGGGGCCTTGGTGGGTGCACGTGGGGCTGTATGGCTTCGGGCCCGGCTGGGTCCAGCGCTGTGCGGCCGCGCCCCGCTCAGCGGCCGCAGCGGCCGAGGACCTGGAGCAGCTGTCCTGGCTTGATCTCGGCATCCCGATCGGGATCGCCGAGGTGGCGCGCTGTGGGATCTCGGTGGACACCCCTGAGCAGCTCCAGGCGGCGAGGGCCCTCGCCCTGTGAGGTGTTAGGGGCCCAGGTCACCCTGGGGTAGAGGACATGCGCAAGAAGTACATCTTCGTCACGGGGGGCGTGCTGTCCTCCCTCGGTAAGGGCCTGTCCGCGGCAGCCCTGGGGGCGCTGCTCGAGGCGCGAGGGCTCAACGTCACGATCCTGAAGATGGATCCGTACATCAACGTGGATCCGGGGACCATGTCGCCATACCAACACGGCGAGGTCTTTGTCACCGACGATGGCGCCGAGACCGATCTCGATCTGGGGCACTACGAGCGCTTCCTCAAGACCCGGATGAACCAGTCCAACAACTTCACCACCGGCCGCATCTACCAGGACGTCATCTTGCGGGAGCGGCGCGGAGAGTATCTCGGGCGCACGGTCCAGGTCATCCCCCACATCACCGACGAGATCAAGCGTCGGATCCATGCGGCGGCGGAGAAGGTCGATCTGGCCATTGTCGAGGTTGGGGGCACGGTGGGGGACATCGAGGGGCTCCCGTTCCTCGAGGCCATCCGGCAGTTCCGCCAGGACGCGGGCGCTGAGAACGTCTTGTATATCCACCTGACCCTGATCCCCTATATCAAGACCGCTGGGGAGCTCAAGACCAAGCCCACCCAGCACTCGGTCAAGGAGCTCTTGCAGCTAGGGATCCAGCCCGACATCCTGTTCTGTCGTGTCGATCGCACCGTCCCACGGGACATCCGGCAGAAGATCGCCTTGTTCTGCAACCTGTCTGAGCGAGACGTGATCCCCGTGCCCGACGTCGAGCACATCTACGAGCTCCCCCAGCAGCTGCACACCGAGGGGGTCGACGATCGGGTCTGTGAGAAGCTTGGGATCTGGGCGGCGTCGGCCACCCTCGATCCCTGGGACGATCTGGTCCAGCGCCTCAAGCGCCCCCAGTTCCGTGTCACGATCGGCATCGTCGGGAAGTACGTGCACCTGTCCGACACCTACAAGAGCCTCAACGAGGCGCTGATCCACGGGGGGATCGCCAACCAGGTCGGCGTCGATCTCCGCTTCATCGACTCTGAGTCCGTCGATCCGGGGGAGCCCGGGGCCGGCCTGAGCGGCGTGGACGGGGTCTTGGTGCCGGGGGGGTTTGGCGAGCGGGGCAGCGAGGGCAAGATCGCCGCGATCCGCTGGGCGCGTGAGAGCAAGACGCCGTTCTTCGGGATCTGTCTCGGGATGCAGCTGGCCATCGTGGAGTACGCCCGCAACGTGATGGGGGTCCAGGGGGCCATGTCCCGGGAGTTCGATCCCGATCCCACCCACCCCCTGATCGAGCTGATGGACGAGCAGCGCCGGGTGGTGGACAAGGGCGGGACCATGCGCCTCGGCAGCTTCCCCTGTGATCTGGCCGAGGGCTCGCTGGCGCGTCGGATCTACGGCGAGGCTCAGATCGAGGAGCGTCACCGCCACCGCTTCGAGGTCAACCCTGCCTACCACACCCAGCTGCTCGACGGGGGGCTGCAGATCAGCGGCTGGTCCCCGGATCGGATCCTGGCCGAGGTCGCTGAGCTGTCCGATCACCCGTGGTTCCTCGGCTGCCAGTACCACCCGGAGTTCAAGAGCCGTCCGCTGGAGCCCCACCCGCTGTTCATCTCGTACATCAAGGCGGTGGCTGAGACGAAGCGTCAGCGGCAGCCGGTGATCGGTGGGGGGGCCGCGGCGACGCCCTGCACGACGCGATCGAGCGCTCCTGAGGCGTGATCAGCGTGTTATGCTGGGGATAGTGGAGTTAGGCACAGTTCTTGCGCACCGATCTTCGGGGGGCCCCTTTACAGCAACAGTGCGTCGCTTATAATGGGATCCTGTGTTGGGGTGAATGGCGGAAAGTTCGCTATAAACCCTGAATTCATGGCGCTCGTGGCTCTGGGCTACGCCGGTCGCTGGGCAGCAGGACGCCCTCACTCGCTCGGGGGCATGGACCACGTACGTCTCGTGTCGACGTTGTCTCGGGGAACGCATGGCAGACTTCCGGATCAACCTCGAAGCCAGGATGACCCAGAACGTGGTCATGACCCCCAGGCTGCAGCAGGCGATCAAGCTGCTGCAGTACAACCACCTGGAGATGGTCCAGCACGTCCAGGAGGCGATGCTCGAGAACCCCACGCTGGAGATCGTGCCCGACAGCGCTGGCTCTGAGCCCGACGGAGAGCGCGAGCTTCGGGAGCGTGCAGAGAAGACCACGACCGACGATCTTGCTGAGCAGCGCAACGGAGAGGAGGGGAGCCTCGACTGGGAGAAGTTCATCGAGCAGATCCACGACAGCGGGCCCCGGATCCATGGTGCGACGGGGGGCACGATCCACGAGGATCTACCGCCGATCGAGACCAACCTCACCTATGGGGAGTCGCTGGCCGAGCACCTGCTGTTCCAGCTGCATATGATCCGATGTGGAGACGACGAGGGACACGTGGCGGAGGCCATCGCCCACAACCTCGATCACCGCGGGTACCTGGTCATGCCCCTGGAGGAGATCGCCGCTGAGTGCGAGGTCGAGCTGGAGATCGCCGAGGAGGCGCTGGAGCTGGTCCAGGGGCTCGATCCCCTGGGCTGCGGCGCACGGGATCTGTCCGAGTGCCTGATCATCCAGGCCCGCCAGGTCTTCCCCGAGGACGACACCTTCGAGCGCATCCTCCAGGATCACCTGGGGAACCTGGAGCGGCGGAACTACGGCGCCATCGCCCGGGATCTAGGGCTCGAGCAGGAAGACGTCATCGAGTACCACAAGATGATCCAGGAGCTGGAGCCGCTCCCGGGGCGTAGCTTCACCGGAGATGATGCGCGCTACATCACCCCCGACATCCACGTGGTGAAGCGCAAGGGGGAGTGGATCGTCGAGATCAACGAGGACGGGATGCCCGATCTGCGGGTCAGTCGCTACTACCAGACCATCCTCAAGAAGGCCTCGAAGACGGATCGTGACTACCTGCTCGACAAGCTCCGGGGCGCTGAGTTCCTCATCAAGTCCATCCACAAGCGCCGGAAGACCATCCGGAGCGTGATGGAGAGCATCCTGAGGTTCCAGCGTGACTTCTTCGAGCACGGCGTCGATCGGCTGCGGCCGCTGGTGCTGCAGGAGGTCGCGGACGCGGTCGGGGTGCATATGTCCACCGTCTCCCGTGTCACGACCAACAAGTACGTGCACACCCCCCACGGGATCTTCGAGCTGAAGTTCTTCTTCAGCGCGGCGGTCAAGCAGCAGTCGGGGGGGGACATGGCTGCTGAGGCGATCAAGAGTCGGATCCGCGCGCTGGTCTCCGAGGAGAACACCAAGCGCCCGATGTCGGATCAGTCGATCGCCAACGCCCTGAAGGGAGAAGGGATCCGGGTCGCGAGGCGAACCGTCGCCAAGTACAGAGAGTCGATGGGGATCCTGCCCTCATCGAAGCGCAAGCAGATGTTCTAGCGTTCAACGGGAGGGGTCGATGCACCTCGAAATCACCTTCAAGAACCTTCGCCCGCGGCAGGAGCTGCGGGCCCGAGCGGAGGCGCTGTATGCCAAGCTCGAGCGGTTCCTCGACTCCGCAGCAGAGGGTCACCTGATCGTGGCGATCGAGCACAGCGATGCGATCTTGGAGCTGGTGGTCACCACCCACGGGGAGACCCACACCGTGACCGAGGAGGACGGTGAGCTGAGGGCCGCCCTCGACAAGCTGTTCCATAAGATGGAGATCCGGCTGCGGCGCCGCAAGGAGCGCAGGATCGATCATCGGCGTGGGGTAGGCGACGAGGCCGACGGGTTCGCCGCTGCCGACACCGACGCCGACACCGACACCGACACCGACACCGACACCGACGTCGACGAGTTCGTCCCCGCCGAGGGCTGACCCGTCAGGGCCGCCCGGGGGCTTGCTGCCCCCCGGTGGGCCACGGGCTCGGGTCCGTGGGGCCCGGGTCTGTGGGCGTGTCGGCTTGGCTGGGGTGGTGAGGCTCGGCTACGCATCCCCCGCCGGGTGGGTTACTGGCCACGGCCGCGGCGATGCCCGTCCGCGCCTCACCCTGGCGAGCGAGAGCAGTATGGCCCTGCAGAACTACCTCTTCACCTCTGAGTCCGTGACCGAAGGTCACCCCGACAAGGTGTGCGACAACGTCTCAGACGCTGTCCTCGACGCCCACCTGGCTCAGGATCCCCGGGCCCGGGTGGCCTGTGAGACAGCGGTGAAGACCGGGTTCGTGCTCCTCCTGGGTGAGATCACGAGCTCCGCCCGGGTCGAGCACGCGAGCCTGGTGCGCGACGCGGTCCGGGACATCGGCTACGTCCACTCCGATCAGGGCTTCGACGGGAACACCTGCGCGGTGATGGTCGCGGTCGAGCAGCAGAGCCCCGACATCGCCATGGGCGTCGACGAGGGCGACGAGAAGGAGCAGGGGGCCGGCGACCAGGGGATGATGTTCGGTTACGCCTGCACCGAGACCAGCGAGCTCATGCCCGCGAGTATCTTCTACGCCCAGCGCATGACCGAACGACTCTCGCAGGTCCGCCGGGAGGGGATCCTCGACTTCCTCTGTCCCGACGGAAAGACTCAGGTGACGGTGGAGTACCGCGACGGGAAGCCTGCCCGGGTCGACGCCGTGGTGGTCAGCTCCCAGCACCGGGCGAGCGCGACCAACGAGCAGATCCGCGAGGGGATCCTAAGCGAGGTGATCCACCGGACCTTGCCCGAGTCTCTGATCGACGACAACACCCGCTACTTCGTCAACCCCACCGGTCGCTTCGTGATCGGTGGGCCGATGGGGGACGCGGGGCTCACCGGGCGCAAGATCATCGTCGACACCTATGGGGGGCATGGCTCCCACGGTGGCGGCGCGTTCTCCGGCAAGGATCCCTCCAAGGTGGATCGCTCGGCGGCCTACATGGGCCGCTATGTCGCGAAGAACCTGGTGGCCTCTGGGTTCTGTGACCGCGCCCTGGTGCAGCTCGCCTACGCGATCGGGGTCGCCGAGCCCGTGTCGGTCATGGTCGACTCCTACGGCACCGGCCAGGTCTCCGATGAGCGGCTGGCCAGGTGTGTGCGGGAGCTGTTCCCGCTCAAGCCCCGGGGCATCATCGAGCACCTGGATCTGCTCCGTCCGATCTACCGCGCCACCGCGGCCCACGGACACTTCGGTCGTCCCGGCTTCCCCTGGGAGCGGCTCGACAAGGTCGAGGACGTCAAGTCCTTCCTCGGCTAGCGTCCGCGGCCGGGGCTGCCGGTGAGGCGCTTGGGTGGTGGGGACAGCCTCCCCCGTCGCTCGTGCGGGCCCATCGGGCGCCCGGACAACCGAGCGGGAGAGGGGGGCTGTTGCTGGTCGCGGGCGTGGCGCATAAAGCCTCTGCCCATCCACGGAGCCCCCATGGCGGAAGAGATCCTGTACCAGCTGACCCGAGCGGATCTCAACAAGGGACTGCGGGGGGTCCCGATCGGGACCTGCCGGACCTCCCGGGTCGATCCTGAGGCTGGCGTAAGCTACGTCGGCTACCCCATCCAGGATCTCGCGTTCTACGATCCTGAGGCGGTCGTCTACCTCCTGCTGGAGCGTGAGCTCCCCGATGAGGCCCAGCTCACCGCGTTCAAGGCCGATCTCCGGGCCCGGGGTCCGATGGATCCCGGTGTGCTCCAGGTGCTCGAGGCCCTCCCCAGGGAGGGGCACCCCATGGAGTGGTTGTGCGTCGGCCTGATCACCCTGGGCATGCTGTCGAAGACCGGAGACTATGCTCAGGACGCCCGGAACGTGATCGCCTGGGCGCCCGAGCTGATCGCGGCGATCTTCCGGATCCGCTCGGGCTGGGGTCCGCCGCGCACCAGCGAGCCTCAGCGCGGCCTGATCGAGAACTTCGTGCACCTGCTGGGGGTGCCCGGGGCCGACGACGCCAAGCTCGTGCGCCTGCTGCGCACCTTCTACGTGCTACACCTCGATCACGGCGGCGGCAACCTCTCGACCTTCACCGGGAAGGCCGTCGCCAGCGCGCTGACAGACCTCTACAGCAGCCTCGCGGCGGCGATGGCGGGCCTGTACGGGCCCCTGCACGGGCGCGCCAACCAGGACTGCCTGGCCTTCGTCCGCCGGGTGGGCACCTCGGATCCCGGGGCGGTCGAGGCCTTCGTCCGCCGGGAGCTGGCGTCGGGCGGCAAGATCTTTGGCTTTGGGCACGCCGTCCTGCGGGCCGAAGATCCACGGGCCACCATCGAGTACGCCCTGGGCGAGGAGATCTGTCCCGACGATCCGACGTTCGCCGTCGCGAGGACCCTGCGGGAAGTCGCGGTCCGGGTGCTCAAGGAACACCCCAAGATCAGCAACCCCTACCCCAACGTGGACGCCGTCAGCGGCTCCCTGCTCAACGCGGTGGGGCTGACGGATCCCGACTACTACACCGCCTTGTTTGGTCTGTCGCGCATCACGGGGATCGCCACCCAGATCGTCGACGAGCGGCTACGCTTCCGCGACGGCAAGGGAGTCCCGCTGTATCGTCCGAAGTACATCGCCGAGGATCAGCCCCAGCGTTGAGCCCTGGAGCGCGCATGAGCGACGAGATCCCCGAGCCCACCACCGGAGCCCCGATCATCGTCGGGGGCGACGGCTCCCTGATCGTGCCCGACGAGCCGATCGTCTGCTTCATCGAGGGGGACGGGGCCGGCCCCGAGCTGTGGGCCGCGACCCGGAGGGTGCTGGACGCCGCGGTGGCTCGCGCCTATGGCCCCGCCCGCCGGATCGTCTGGCGCGAGGTGCTCGCAGGGGCCAAGGCCCACGCCCGGCTCGGCTCGTGGCTCCCCCCCCGGGCCTTGACCCAGCTCCAGCACCACGTGCTCGCGATCAAGGGGCCGCTGGAGACCCCTGAAGGGGCGGGGTTTCGCTCGCTGAGCGTCGCGATCCGGCAGATGCTCGATCTGTATGCTGCGGTGCGACCCATCCGCTGGCTGCGTGGTGTCCCCAGCCCGGTGCGGCACCCGGAGGCCGTCGACGTGATCCTGTTTCAGGAGAACACCGAGGGCGTCCACGCGGGCCTCGAGTGGCCCGCAGGCTCCGACGAGGTCGAGGCCCTGATCGCGTTCCTGCGGGACGAGCTGGGGGTCGTCACCCTCCGGTTCCCCCAGACCACCGCCCTGGGGCTCAAGCCGGTGAGCGAGGAGGGCAGCCACCGGCTGGTGGCCGCTGCGATCCAGCACGCCCTCGATCATGACCTGCCCAGCGTCACCCTGGTGCACCAGGGCGACACGATGCAGCACACCGAGGGCGCGTTTGCGTCCTGGGGCCTCGCGCTGGCGGAGCAGCGGTTCGGCGATCGGGTGTTCACCGCGCTGCAGCACGCCCGGATCGCCGGGTCCCAGGGGCTCCAGGCCGCCGAGCGGGCCCAGCAGCAGGCGAGGGACCAGAGACGGGTGCTGATCCACAGCGTGCCCACCGATGCGATGCTCCAGCAGATCCTCACCCGGCCCGGTGAACACCCGGTGATCGCGGCGCTGAGCCTCAGCGGGGGACACCTCGCGGGGGCCCTGGCGGCCCAGGTGGGTGGGCCAGGGATTGCCCCTGTCGCCAACATCAACTACACCAATGGTGTCTCTGTGTACGAGGCTGGCCATGGAACCGTCCCGAGACATGCCGGATCGGACAAGGTGAACCCCTCAGCGCTCTCGCTGTCGGGGGCCATGATGTTGCGCCGCATGGGCTGGGACGAGGCCTCTGATCTCGTCGTCCATGGGATCGAGAGAGCGATCAGCGACAAACAGGTGACCCACGATCTCCATCGCTGGATGGAGGGG
>DRPG01000096.1 GCA_011376105.1 Deltaproteobacteria bacterium | reverse complement strand
GCCATGGGATCGACACCAGGGCTCCCCGCCGACCTCGGTGCACTCGACCCGCACGATGTCGTCCCGGAGCTCCTCCCACGCTGCGTCGGGGCCTGGACGCCCCGCGAGCACAGGGGGCGCAACCAACAACCAGAACGCAGTGATCATGAACTCGCTCCGAGAGAATGTACGGTAAGGAGAGACGGATCCCGGCCCACCCTATACCTGGCGGGGGCTCAGCCCCGCCACCCCTTCAACCCCCAGACCATGCGGTACCATCCGCTCCGGAGGTGCGATGCCCGATCGGACCCGCCGCGCCCTGCTCGAGGGGGTGTTGGCCACCGCTGCGCTGTCGGCCTGTCCCGCGGCCCCCCCCGGAGCCGAGCCCGGAGCCGAGTCCGGAGCCAGGGCTGGGGCTGGGGCTGGGGCTGGGGCTGGGGCTGGGGCTGGGGCTGGGGCTGGTGTGCCCGTCCCCACCCCCGCACGCCGGACCCCCGGGCCCCCCCCGGACACCTCTCCGCGCAACGTGGTGCTGATCCTGACCGATGATCAGCGCTTCGACGGCTTCTCCTTCATGGCCCACCCCTTCCTGCGTACCCCCGCCCTCGATCAGCTCGCGGCGAGCGGCGCCTGGTGTGCCGAGTCGTTCGTCACCACCAGCCTGTGCTGTCCGAGCCGGGCGTCGATGCTGACCGGGCTGTACGCCCACCAGCACGGGGTCCTCGACAACCAGTCGGAGCTGCCCCCGTCGATCCCCTCCTACGCCCAGCGGATGCAGCGCGCAGGCGTGCAGACAGCCTACATCGGCAAGTGGCACATGGGGGCGAAGAACCCCCACCCCCGCCCCGGGTGGGACCACTGGGTCGGGTTCCGGGGTCAGGGCCGCTACACCTACCCCGGCCCCGACACCCTGACGCCCGCTGATCGAGGCTTCTCCCACGGCGGCGAGCTGCGCCAGGCCTCGGGCTATGTCACCGATCTGCTGACGGACGAGGCGATCGCCTACCTCGAGGCCCACAAGGGCGACGACGTGCCCTTCTGCCTGGTGGTGGCCCACAAGGCGTGCCACGCTCCGTTCGTCCCCGCCCCCCGGCACGCAGACGCCTTCACCGGGGCCCCCGCCCCCGCGATCCTGCCCGACACCGACGAGGCCTACGCAGGGCTGCCGGACTGGCTGCGGCGGATGCGGCGCGACACGATCTTCGGGATCGAGGCCCCCTATGGGAAATGGCCGGACTTTGCCTCTTGGTACCGAGACTATCACCGGACCCTGCTCGCGGTGGACGAGGGCGTGGCGCGGATCCGGGCCACGCTCGAGCAGACCGGCCTGGCGGACCGGACCGCGGTGCTGTACACCAGCGACAACGGCTTCATGCACGGAGAGAAGGGCGTGCTCGACAAGCGCAACGCCTTCGAGCCCTCGATCCGGATCCCCCTGCTGATCTCGGCCCCGGGCCTGGTCCCCCCCGGCAGCCGGATCGACGAGCTGATCCTCAACGTCGATCTCGCCCCGACCCTGCTTGAGCTGGTGGGGCTGTCCCCCCCCGATGATCTACACGGCCGCTCCCTCGTTCCCCTGCTCGCCGCCCCCCCCGACGCCCGACCCCGGTGGCGCAGCGCGTTCTTGTATGAGTACTTCTTCGAGCGCAGGTTCCCCACGACCCCCACGGTGTTCGCGGTGCGGACCCGGGCCCACAAGTACATCACCTACCACGGGGTCGACACCCCCCCCGCGCTGTACGATCTGCGCTCGGATCCAACGGAGCAGCACGATCTGGCCAACGATCCAGCCCAGCGAGAGCTCAAGGGGGAGCTCGAGGCCCGCCTGCGCCGGAGCATGGCCCGGGTCGGGCTGATGCCCGATCCCGTCTGGGGCCGGAGCTGGCTCGATCCAGGGAAGCTGCCGCGGAGCAAGACAGGGGGCTAGGAGCCCGCAGCGCATGCTGCCGTCGGCCCGCGTCCTGGCGGATCGCTGTCCTTTGTCGGTCGGCCGGTCACCTTTGTCGGTCGGCCGGTCACCTTTGTCGGTCGGCCGGTCACCTTTGTCGGTCGGCCGGTCACCTTTGTCGGTCGGCCGGTCACCTTTGTCGGTCGGCCGGTCACCTTTGTCGGTCGGCCGGTC
>DRPG01000095.1 GCA_011376105.1 Deltaproteobacteria bacterium | reverse complement strand
TGACGCAGCTGTCCGTCTCCAGGGGCGAGCGTGGGGGCACCAAGGGAGGCGCAGGAGCGCCGAGGGAGGCCCTCGGGAGGCTGGTCGCGGCCGGGGGGCCGGTGGGGGTCGCTGTGGCACCGGGGCTGCTGGACGCGGCCCTGCATGTCCTCGCGGGGCTGCAGCCCGACGCCCCCCCCTCGCTGCCCTTTGCCCTCGATCGGCTCGAGCTCCTCCAGCCAGGGGTGGTCCCGGCCTGGGTGTTCGCCTCCCGGGGGGAGCACGCCAGCGATCTGCGCCTGCTCGACGAGGACGGGCGGGTGTGTGTGGCGATCACCGGGCTGCGGGTCCGCCCCCTGGGGCGCACGGTGGGGCTCGAGCATCGGCTCGCCTGGGTCCCCCTCGAGCTCCCCCCCGGGGAGGCCGAGATCGATGGAGCCCACGACTGGGTCGAGATCTTCGAGGGAGCGGGGATCGAGGACGCGATCGCCGGGACCCACCGGGGGCTCGCGCTGGTGCAGCGTGCGCTGGCGACTCAGCCCCCTCCGCGGCTGTGGTGGCTCACCCGGGGGGCGATCGTCCACCCCGGAGATGAAGGGCGGGTGGACGTCGGGGCCGCGGCGCTGTGGGGCCTGGGCCGGACGGTGCAGCTCGAGCACCCCGAGCTACGCCTCACCCTGGTGGATCTGGGGCCCGACGACGACGCAGCGGAGGTGCTCCGCCGGGAGATCACCGCCGTGGACGGCGAGGATCAGCTCGCCTGGCGCCGGGGGCACCGCTGGGGCCTCAGGCTGCAGCGGAGCGGGGAAGGGGCGCTCCCCGAGGCGATCACGCTGCCGCAGGCCGTCCTGATCACTGGAGGGCTGGGGGCGCTGGGGCAGGCGGTGGCCCGCTGGTGTGTGGCCCGGGGTACGCGCCGGGTGGGGCTGCTGGGTCGCCGGGGGCTGGACACCGAGGGCGCGGCCGAGCTGGTGGCTGAGCTGGAGCAGGCCGGGGCCCAGGCGACGGTGGTGGCCGGGGACGTCGAGGACGCTGGGGTGATCTCGGCGCTGATCGACGCGCTGTCGCCGGGGCTGGTGATCCATGCTGCGGGGATCCGCGACGACGGGATCCTGACCCAGCAGACCGACGCGCGGGCGAGCCGTGTCCTCGCCCCGAAGATCGGAGGAGCGGCGGTCCTCGACGCAGTCCTCGCCGATCGCCCTGGGGTGACCCTGGTGCTGTTCTCCTCGCTGTCCGGTGCGCTGGGGGCCGCCGGACAGGGCCCGTATGCAGCGGCCAACGCGAGCCTGGACGCCCTGGCGGAGGATCGGGGGCGTCGGGGGCTGTCCACGATCAGCCTGGCCTTTGGTCCGTGGGCCACCGGCATGGCTGGGCAGCTCGGGGACGCTCAGCAAGAGCGGCTGCGCCGCCTCGGGGTGGGGACCCTGGCGGAGGCCGAGGCCCTGTCCTGCCTCGAGGCAGCCCTGGCGGCGGGGACCTCGGGGGCCCGGGTGGTGGCGAGGCTCGATCCCGTCGCGATCGGGGCGCAGCTGACCGATCCGGTCCCGTCGGTGTGGCGCACGCTGGTGCGGAGGCCCCGGCCGATGGGGAGCGCTTCGTCCCCGGCGTCCCC
>DRPG01000094.1 GCA_011376105.1 Deltaproteobacteria bacterium | reverse complement strand
GTGCCGTTCGATCCAGCCACCGGGATGCTGTCTGTGGCGTTGGATCTGGGGGGGGAGAGCCTGAGCGCCTCGCTGACGAGCGATCCCTTCGTGCCCGACGCCCAGGAGATCGCCGATGGGCTGGGGGAGACCCTCTCGGGCCTGCTCGACACCGTGCTCTCGGGCCTGCTGGGCGACACCCTGGCGTTCCCGATCCCGGCCTTCGAGGGGATCGGTGTCACCCGCCTCGAGGCCGACACGAGCGGTCCGCAGCAGGACTGGCTCGCGGTGCGGGGATCGGTGGGCGCGGTGGGGTACTCGTCGGGGGATCCCTGTGGCTGCGGCAAGAAGAAGGATCCCTACGCCGAGGGCTGCGGTGACTGCAGCACCGGCTGCTCGGTGGCCGGTCCCGGGGTCGCGGGGTGGCTCGTCCTGCTGGTGGGCGTCGCGCTGCGTCGTCGGCGCGACCGCTGAGCCGTCGGGCGCGCAGCGAGGCGGCGAAGCAGGCGAGGCGGTCCGCGATCCTGTCCTCCGCCGCCGAGCAGCTCGCTCGGGGGGGCTACGACAGCGTGACCATGGCGAGCATCGCCCGGGCCGCCGGGGTGGCCAAGGGGACGCCGTACCTGTACTGGCAGGGCAAGGCGGAGCTGTTCCTCGAGGTTCTGTCCCTCGAGTACCAGGGCTTCGTCGGGGCCCTGATCGAGGGGCTGGCGGGGCTGCCCAAGCCCGACGAGCGCTCCGTGGGGCAGCTGATCGCCCGTGAGGTCCACGCCAGGCCCGGCTTCGTCTCCCTGATGGGGCTGCTGCACGGCGTGCTGGAGGACGACGTCGACGTCGAGCAGGTCGTCTCGTTCAAGCGCGCGATCCTGCTGCAGGGGCTGGAGGTGGCCCGGCAGCTGCGGCGGGTGTTCCCCTGGCTGAGCTTCGAGCGGGCCCGGAGGTTGGTGCTCACCATCCACGGGGCGATCCTCGCGTTCCGCCGCATGTCGGACACCCCACCAGGCCTCCGGGAGGCCCTGGCCCACCCGGATCTGGCGCTGCTGCGGGTCGATCTGGTGTCCGAGGTGCGGGATCTGGTGGCGGATCTGTTGGTGGCGGCCCGGGTCGACGCGCTGGGGGAGGAGCCGGGCGGGGGTTAGCCCAGGGCATGGGGCTGTTCGACGTACATGCACACCTGACCGATCCCCGCCTCGCCGCGATCGAGGGCGAGGTGTTGGCCCGGGCACAGGCCGCGGGGATCACCACCATCGTCTCCAACGGGCTGAACCCGGGTGACAACCAGGCGGTGGCCGAGCTGGCGGCCCGATCCCCGCTGGTGCGGCCGGCCTTTGGGCTCTACCCGGTGGACGCGGTGCTGCCCGAGCTGCTGGCCCTGGGGATCCCCTATGAACACCGCGGGCTGGAGCCGGTGGCGGCCGAGGTCGCGGTGGCGTGGCTGCGGCAGCACCTGCCCGACGCCGTGGCCCTGGGGGAGATCGGCCTCGATCGCCACTGGGTGCCCGAGCCCCTCTGGGAGCGCCAGGAGGCGGTGTTTCGCGACCTGATCCGCCTGGGGCTGGCGCTGGACAAGCCGATCATCCTGCACTCCCGTAGGGCTGAGGCCCGGGCGCTGCAGATCCTGCAGGAGGAAGGCGCTCGACGGGTCGACTGGCACTGCTTCAGCAGCAAGATCAAGCTGGGGCGCAGGATCGCTGAGCACGGCCACTGGCTGTCGATCCCGGCCAACGCCGCTCGGATCGACGGCTTCCGCCGCCTGCTCGAGATCCTCCCCCGGGACAAGATCCTGCTGGAGACCGACTGCCCCTACCTCTCCCCGGTCCGCGGCGAGCTCAACGAGCCCGCCTCGGTGGCCCGGACCGTCTCGCTGGCGGCGTCCTTGTGGGGCTGTGGCGAGGGGGCGGCCGTCGATCAGCTCGAGGAGAACTTCGAGGCCCTGTTTGGCTTCGCTCCCTGACCGACGATCTCTCCCCGGTCTGCGGTGTTATTGGGGGCGGCCTGGAGGTGTGGTGGGAGACCTCGTGGAGCTCGACGGGGAGAGCCTCACGATCGCGGTGGTCGAGGCTGTGGCGCGTGGGAGGGTGCGGGTGCGCCTCGCGCCACAGGCGCGCCAGCGCATGATCCACTCCCACGCCTGGGTCGACGACGCAGCCTCGGGCCGGCTGATCGGTCCCGACGGAGAGCCACTCACGATCTACGGGATCAACACGGGCTATGGCTCGCTGGCCCGGGTGCGGATCTCCCAGGATCAGATCGCTGAGCTGTCGTGGAACCTGGTGCAGTCCCATGCAGCAGGGGTGGGGCCGCCGATGCCCCACGACGTGGTGCGGGCGATGATGCTGCTGCGGGCCAACGCGCTGGCCAAGGGCGCCAGCGGGTGCAGGCCCCAGCTGGTCGAGCTGCTGTGCGACATGCTGGAGCGCGGGGTGATCCCCGAGGTCCCGAGCCGGGGATCCTGTGGCTCTTCGGGGGATCTCGCCCCCCTGGCCCACCTCGGCCTGGTGATGTTCCGTGGGCCCCACAGCGAGTCCGACGCTGGGCTGGCCTGGTTCGAGGGCGAGCGCCTGCCCGCGTCGGAGGCGATGGCGCGGGCGGGGCTGGAGCGCCTGGTGCCGGGCCCCAAGGAGGGCCTGGCGATCACCAACGGCGCTCAGCTCACCTGTGCGGTGGCCGCCCTGGTCTGCCACGACGCTGAGCGCCTGGTCAAGACGGCGCAGATCGCCGCCGCCATGAGCTTCGAGGCCCTGCGGGGCACCACCCGAGCGCTGCATCCCGCGGTCCAGCAGCTCCGGCCGTTCCCCGGAGCGATCGCGACCGCCGCGGATCTGCTGCGCCTGCTCGATGGCTCCTCCCTGGTCGACTCGGTGTCCGACAAGGTCCAGGATGCCTACTCCCTGCGGTGCACACCCCAGGTGATGGGGGCGGTGAGGGACGCGCTGACCTATGCGGGGACCCAGGTCGCGATCGAGCTCAACGCCGCCACCGACAACCCCCTGATCCTGATGGCGCTGGACCAGCCGGATCGGGCGTTCTCGGCCGGCCTGTTCCATGGCGAGCCCGTCGGCTTCGCCGCAGATCACGCCAAGGTCGCCCTGTGCGAGCTCGCGGCCCTGTCCGAGCGTCGCACCTACCGGCTGACCACCGGCCACCTGTCGAGCCGGCTGCCGCCCCTGCTGGCGGACGGCCCGGGGCTGGGGCTGATGCTGCCCCAGGTGACGGCGGTGGCCCTGGTGGCGGAGAACCGTCGTCTGGCGATGCCCTCGTCGGTCGACTCGCTGCCAACCTGCGAAGATCAGGAGGATCACGTGGCGATGAGCACCACCGCGGCGCGCCGGGCCGCGGACGTGCTGCACAACGCCGAGCAGATCGTGGCGATCGAGCTGCTGGGGGCCGCCCGGGGGCTGTGGGTGCGCCTCGACCGAGACGGGGCGGTGCAGCTGGGGGCAGGCACCGCGCCCGCCCTCGCGTGCATCGAGGCGGTCCTGGGGGGGCGGGGGCGCCCAGTCCCTGCCGATGATCTCGCCGCGCTGGTCGCGGCCGTGCGCTCAGGCAGGATCCTGGAGGCGGTGGAGTCCGCCCTCGGGCCGCTGACGCCTCTGGGGGGGGCCCTTGGATAGCCTCGAGCTCGGTGGTGGTGCCCTGACCCCGGCACAGGTCGAGGCGGTGGCCCTGGGGCGGCTCGCGCCGGTGCTCAGCGACGGGGCCCGGCGGCGGATGGCGTCTTCAGCGGACTGGTACGCCGAGCACGGCGATCCCGATCTCCTCAAGAGCAAGCTGGGTTGGCTGCTCGGGGGTGAGCCTCCGCCCGAGACGGGCTCTGCGGTGCGAGCTTTCCTCGAGGGCCACTGCTCGGGCGTCGGCCCACCCCTGGCGGAGGAGGAGGTCCGGGCGCTGCTGCTGGCGCGGGCCAACGTCCTGGCCGGGGGGCGCTCGGGGGTCCGGCCCCAGCTGGTCGAGCGGATCCTCACCTTCCTCGAGCGGGGCTGGACCCCGGTGATCCCGTCGAGGGGCTCGGTGGGGGCCGCGGGCTGTGTGGCGCTGGCCCACGCAGCCCGGGCCCTGCTCGGGCTGGGGGGGCTGGTCGAGACCAGCGAGGGGCAGCGCCCCGCCGAGGCCCTCGTGGCCGCCCTGCCCCCCCTCGAGGCCCGCGAGAAGGAGGCCCTGTCGCTGATCAACGGCTCCAGCCTGGCCACCGCCCTGGCGGCCCTGGCGGTGGAGCGCTCGAAGCGGGTGCTCCGGGCCGCAGAGGTCGCGTGTGCCCTGACCATGGAGGTCGTGCGTGCCGATCTCCGCGCGCTGGATCCTGCAGCGGCCGAGGCCCGGGGTCACCCCGGGATCACCGCGGCGGTCCAGCGGCTGCGGGGGCTCCTCGCGGGCTCACAGCTGGTCGACGACAAGCGCTCGCCTGACTCCTTCTCCGTGCGGTGTGCCCCCGTGGTCCTGGGCGCAGCCGCCGACGCGCTGGATCATGTGGCCCGGGTCGTGCAACAAGAGCTCAACGGAGCGATCGACAACCCCCTGGTGTTCTCCGGCGTCGGGATCGTGGAGTGTGGCCATGTCCACGGAGCGCCGGTGGCCATGGTGATGGATCACCTCAAGATCGCCCTGGTCCAGCTCGCGGGGATCGCCGAGCGCCGGATCTTCCGCCTCACCTACGGGGAGCTGTCTGGGTTGCCGAGCTTCCTAGTGCCGGGCTCAGGGGTCAACAGCGGCCTGATGCTGGCCCAGTACACTGCAGCCTCCCTGGTGAGCGAGGCCAAGCAGCTGGCGGTGCCTGCCTCGATCGACACCCTGCCGACGGTCCAGCACCAGGAGGATCACGTCCCGATGGCGCCGTCCGCCGCCCGATCGGCGCTGGAGGTCATCGATCGGGTGGCCGACGTCGTCGGGATCGAGCTGCTGTGTGGGGCCCAGGGCCTGGACTTCCGCATGGCGGGGGAGGCGGTGGACGCCGAGGGGAGGCTCGGCTCCACCGAGCCCAGGCAGCCCGCTGCAGCCACCCGGGCGATCTATGATCTCGTGCGGGCCCGGGTGCCCCGCCTCGACGACGATCGGGTGCTCCACCCCGATCTGCTCGCGGTGGGGCGCGCGGTCCGGCAGGGGTGCTTCTGCTGATCGGGGCCCCGGGCGATCGCGGGCGGTGGATGCCGAAGACGTCGAGGCCGTCGGCCGTCGGCCGTCGGGGGGTGAGCGTCGAGGCTGAGGCCCGACCCTCAGTGCTCGATCCTGCCCAGGGCCTGCTGCAGATCCCAGTCGGGATCGCGCTCGGAGGTGTGGCAGCGGGTGCAGACCGCCTCGATCACACACACCGGGCAGTCCTCGCCCAGGCCCTCGATGTTGTCGGCGCCCCCCCCTGCGGCGACGTGGGCTTCGCCCGGTCCGTGGCAGGACTCGCACCCGATCCCCTCGAGGATCCGGTAGCCCGACAGCTCGGTGGGGGGAGGCCCCGATCGATCGCTGGTGGCGTGGCACCGCACACATCCAGGATCGTCGCCGCCGTCTGGGCGGAGGCGATCCATCGCCCGGGCGTGGGGATCGCTCGACCACCAGGCGTGCTGGGTCTGGTGGCACTCGAGGCACCGAGACGCGCCCACGTTGCGGCCCTGGGGGAAGGCGAGCAGCTCCCGGGGGGCCTCTCCCTGGTATAGGTCGAGGCGACGCTGCCGGATCTGAGCCTCGTCCAGGGTGTTGGACTCGAAGTGATCGATCAGGGGCAGCCCCTTGGCGTAGCTGAACGCGATGCTGTGATCCTCGTCGTGGCAGGAGGCACAGGTCGAGGCGGCCTCGGTGCGGACGCCGTCATGGGGCCCCCCCGGGCCATGGCAGGCCTCGCAGCCCACGTCGACCAGGCGGCTCTCTGGATCGCCGCTGAAGCCCCCGGGCTGGCCCGCGCCGGTGACGTGGCAGCGGACACACGCGCTGTCGGTGTGGGCGTCCCGGGTCGTCAGGGTGCGCCAGGCCACGGCGTGGTGGGTCAGCAGCCAGGAGCTGTGCTCCTGGGTGTGGCAGGTGCCACAGAAGTTGTTGCCGAGGTAGGCGCCTGGCCGGAACGCCTCGGACACGTCGCCCCTCGCGCGGCCCTCCACCAGCGCACTGAGGCCCGGCACGAACGGGTACCACAGGTCCCGGACCTCGACCTTGCCTCGACCCGCCGGCACCACCAGCAGGGCCGAGGGGGTCGAGCGCACCGCCAGCGCCGCCAGCAGGGTACGATCCGCGTCGTGGGTGATCGGGAAGCTCACGCCGTAGGTCGAGCGGAACGCGGCCAGCGCTGAGTCCGTCGACGACGCGCTGGCGATGCCGTGGACCGTCGCGGTCCCTGTGGCGGACAGGCGCTCGTGCAGGGCGACCACCTCGCGGGCCACGTGCCGGCAGTGGGGGCAGGTGGGGGAGAAGTAGAACAGGACGGTGGGGCCCTCGAGCTGCCGCGTCAGGGAGGCGGGGAGATCGATGATCGGCAGCTGATCCGGACCTGCGGTCACCTCCGCTGCGCCCGCGGCGATCGTGCCGGCGCTCCAGCCCCGGGGATCGGGCTGCGCGGCGAGGGCGACGGACACCGTCAGCATCAGGCCGGGGATCGAGACCAGCGGGCGACTCACTGCTGCTCCCGGGCCTTGCCTTGGGGTGGCTTGGGGGGGCTGGGGGGCTGGAGCTCACGCCCGCGGAGCATCGCCTCGCGCTTCTTGCGGTTCTCCTCTCTCTGATCGCGACGATCCGCCTCTCGCTGGGCCAGGGTCTCCTTGTCGATCCCCAGCCGGTGGGCCCGTGCCT
>DRPG01000093.1 GCA_011376105.1 Deltaproteobacteria bacterium | reverse complement strand
GTCCGCAGCAGCACTCCCTCTCGCCGAGCCGCCCGGGCTCCCCCTCCCCTCCACACCCTCCACACAGCCCGCGACCACCTCCACAGGACACCACTCCCAAAAAACCACCACTCCCCCAAAAAACCACTCCCCCGCACCTTGCCCAGATCGCCTCGAGCCCACCCGAGCCCGAGCCCGAGCCCACCCGAGCCCGAGCCCGAGCCCGAGCCCGAGTCAACCCGAGCCCGAGTCAACGAGTCAACGAGTCAGCCCGAGCCTGAGTTCGAGCCACCCCCAAGGCCCGAACGTCAGGGCTCATCGTGCAGGATCCGCTCCGCTGGATCATCGAGATCATCGAACTGTCCCCCCCGCACCGCGGCCACGAACAGGCCTGCAAAGACAGCCCCCAGCCCGATCGCAAGGGGCATCAGGATCACGATGACGTCCATGGTTCCTCCCTCGACAGGGTGTGCTCGATCCGGGTCCCGCCCCACAGGACCACCAGACTGGACAGCGGCATGGACACCGCCGCCACCAGGGGATCCACCAGCCCGGCCGCGGCCAGGGACACCGCCGCGACGTTGTACAGCACCGATCGGATCAGGTTGGCCTGGACGGCGGCGTGCACCACCCGGGCGGTCCTCAGGCCTGCGACGACGGGGCCCAGGCTCGGCTGCACCACCACGCCATCGGCGGCGAGCAGGGTCGTGGCGGCGCCATCTTGCATGGCCAGGCCCACGTGAGCGGCCACCAGGGCCGGGCCGTCGTTGAGCCCATCGCCGACGAACAGCACCCGGCCGTGGTCTTGGATCCAGGCGACCTTATCCTCGGGTGTCATTCGGGGGTGGACCTCCTCGACGCCGACGGCGGCGGCCTGGGCCTGGGCGACATCGGGATGATCTCCGGTGAGCAGGGCCACTGGGGCCCACGCCATCAGCCGGGCCACCGCCTGTGGGGCGTCATCCCTGGGGGCGTCAGCGAGGCGGAGCACGCCGGCGGGGCCGTCGGGGCCCACCAGGCGGATCTCGCCCGCCTCGCCTGCTTCCAGGCTCCACCGCACGCCGTCCACCTCGCCTCTGATCCCCTGCCCCGGCGTCTCGGTGATCTTGTGTGCCTGTGGCAGGGCGATGCCCGCCTCAGTTGCTGCGTCTCGGATCGCGGACGCGACGGGGTGGGTGCTAGCTCGCTCCAGCCCTGCTGCGATCCGCAGCACGCTGCGATCGGCGTCGATCACCCGGGGTCGTCCGCCGGTGACGGTGCCCGTCTTGTCCAGCGCGATCTGCTCGATCTGTGCGAGGCGCAGCAGGGTGGCACCGTCGGTGAGGACCAGCCCTCGGCGGGCCGCCGCCGCCAGGCCCGCCCCGACGGCCACCGGCCAGGACAGGCCCAGGGCGCAGGGGCACGCGACCACGAGCACGGACACCATCACCTCGAGGCCACGCTGCCCCCCCGCCAGCGGGGCCCACACCAGCAGCGAGGCCAGGGCCACCGCCACGGTGGCGACGACGAACCACGGCGCGATCCGATCGGCGGGGGTGGTGGGGAGGCCTTGATCCACCGACACCTGGAGTTGGCGGGCCATACGCTGCCCCAGGGTGTCTGCCCCCACCCTGGTCACCTCGACGGTCACCGCACCCTGGACCAGCGGAGCCCCCGCCACCACTGGGTCCCCGCTCGACACCGCGATCGGCTCGGACTCGCCGGTGAGCAGCGCCATGCGGACCCGGGCGTGGCCCGCCAGCACCCGGCCGTCAGCGGGGATCTCCTCTCCGAGGCCCACCTCGACTCGATCGCCCACCTTGAGGCGATCGACGGAGACCGTCTCGAGGCCAGCGTCGGTCACTCGGCGAGCCACAGTGGGCAGCGAGGCGGCCAGCTGAGCCGCGGCGGCCACCGCGCTCCGCCGCCCCCGCGCCTCGATCACCCGCCCGGCGAGCAGCAGCGTCACCAGCATGGTCAGGGAGTCGAGGTAGGCGTCGAGGCCCCAGAGGGTGGCCAGCAGCCCGTGGACATACAAGATCGCCACCGCGAGGCTGATCGGCAGATCCATGTGCAGCACCCGGTGGGTCAGCCCCCGCCACGCTGACGCAAAGAACGGGGCGGCCGACCACAGCGCCACCGGGGTCGCCAGGGCCAGCGAGGTCCAGCGGAACAGCGCAGCGTATCGCTCCTCCATCCCCGTCCACCAGCCGGCGTACAGGCTGGCGGCGAGCAACATCACATTGCCGGTGCAGAACGCAGCCACCCCGAGCCGGGTAAGCAGATCGTGATCGTGATCGGGGGCTGCGTCCACCGGTCGGGGGCGGTACCCCAGCGCCGCTATCCGTCGGGCGAGATCGCCCAGCTCGATCACCTGGGGATCGAAGGTCACCGTCGCCCGGCCCGTCGCATAGCTCACCGTGGCGCGATCGACCCCCTCGGTGCGCCGCAGCACTCCCTCCACCACCCACACACAGGACGCACACCGCAGCTTGTCCACCACCAGGCGGCAGGAGACCTCGCCGGTGGGTGAGCGCTGGAGCTCCACCGCGCTCCAGTCGGCCCCGATCGGCTCGGGCCTTGGGGCCGGGGCGTCGCGCTCCGTGTAGTAGCCCTGCAGGCCCGCGCCGGAGATGATCGCCGCCGCCAGCTCACAGCCGCTGCAGCAGAACGCGTCGGCTCCCTCCACCGCGGCGCCACAGTGCGGACACTCCCCGAGCTCGGGCGCAGGTGCGCTCAACCCCCACCTACCTCGACGGTGTCATCGTGTAGGTGGGATCGATCTCTGGGGGGTGCTTCAGCGCGACGACCAGCAGCCCGAGGTTCACCAGGACCACCAGGCACAGCCCCGCGCCGATGGCGATGGGCCAGAGACGATCGTTCATCCTTCCTCCTGAGCCCGATGGGGGGCTTTGAACGTAGCATCCACGGTTCGCTGGTGGGTCTCGTTGACGATCTGGACCGTGAACGGGGTGGTGCGATCCACCGCACCTGGTGGCAACCGCACGATCAAGGGTACGGTCTGAGCCGCCAGCGGCTCTAGGGACAGATCGGAGACGATCACCTCGGCCTCGTCGAGGCCCACCACCGACAGGGCGTAGTCGTGGGCCTCGACCGCGTCGTTGTTCTTGATGTGGACCAGGTAGGTATTGCGCACGCTGCCGTCCGCGTCCTGCTGGAACAGGGTGCCCGGGGCCCGGTTCACCGTGACCTCGATCGGGTTGTGGGTGACCACCCGGTACACCAGCAGCCCGGACAGCCCCAGCAGCAGGGCGCTGTACGAGATCGTGCGTCCCCGGATCCATCGGGTCCTGCGCCCCTCGTCCTCGGCGACGGTGGAGTAGCGGATCAGGGACGGCTTGCCGAGGTGTGCCATCACGTCCTCGCAGGCGTCGATGCAGCGTGAGCAGTTGATGCACTCGAGCTGGAACCCGTCGCGGATGTCGATGCCCTGGGGGCAGACGTCGACACACTTGTTGCACTGGATGCAGTGGCCCTCCTGTGCGGCCGCGCGCCCCTTGCCCCTCGGCTCGCCGTGGGCCACATCATAGCTGACCACCAGGCTGTGATCATCGGTCAGGGCTCCCTGGAACCGGGCGTAGGGACACAGGTAGATGCACAGCTGCTCGCGGAACCAGGCCCAGTCCAGGAACAGCCCCAGCGAGATCAGGCCCACCATCGTGTACTCGACCAGGCCCCCCTCGCCGGTCCACAGCTCCCGGGGCCCGGAGAAGAACGACATCACCGCCATCGCCACCAGCACCGCCAGCGCCGCGAACAGGGACCACTTGACCCCCTTGCGCCAGGCCTTGTCGAAGCTCATCGGCCCTGCGTCGCGCTGCATCCGGACCCGACGATCCCCCTCGACCCACAGCTCGATCCGCCGGACGAACTCCTCGAGGAACACCGTCTGGGGGCAGAACCAGCCACACCACAGCCGCCCCAGCAGCGAGGTGAAGAAGAACAGCGCGAACGCAGCGATCAACCCTAGCAGGACCAGGTTGAACCCGTCCGAGGGGGTGAACACGGTGCCCAGGAGGAACAACCGACGTGCGGGCAGATCGGCCCGTAGCACCGGCTGTCCCCCCACCGACAGCCACGGCGCGACGGCGAGGATGGCCAGCAGCACGAACCCCGACGCACGGTGCAGGCGCTGGAAGCGACCCTCGACTCGCTTTGCATAGATCCAGTTGCGACCTGCGTTGAATTGAATCACGGACGTCCTCCATTGATGCGTCCTGCGTCAACTCTATGGGTAATGCACGAACCATACCAGGGGAGCGAGACGGGCTAGATACCGCGATCTGCAGCGCCCGGCCCCGGCCCGGACCCGGGCCTGGGCCTGGGCCTGGGCCCACTCCGGGGCTGGCTGATCCACCCACTTCGGGGCTGGCTGATCCACCGGGTGGGTGGCCCGGCTCAGGGGTTGGCCTTGTGGTGGACGTACTCGGAGACCAGCTTGATCTTCTCGTCCCCGAGGATCGGGCCCCAGGCGATCATCGCCTTGCCGGGGACGCCGTTGGTCACCGTCTTCACGATCTGCTCGAGCTCGCCCCCGTGGAGCCACTCGTCGTCCACCAGGTTGGGCCCGGTCGCTCCGGTCAGATCGGCGAGGTGACAGGGCACACAGTACTGCTCGAACACCTGCTGGCCCGCGGCGAGGGGCTCCAGCGGCTCCCCGCCTCCGTCCACCGCAGCGTCGGCGCCATCCACACCGGCAGCCCCGTCGGGGGCAGCCCCGTCGGGGGCAGCCCCATCGACGCTGGCCCCATCGACGCTGGCCCCATCGACGCTGGCCCCATCGACGCCGGCCCCCGAGGCCTCGTGCAGCTTGACCACGTAGGCGGCCACCTGGGCCACCTTCGCCGGCCCAAGGATGTTGCCCCAGGTGGGCATGCCCTTCTCGGGGACGCCCTCGGTGATGGTCGTCCGGATCTGCTCGGGCTCGGCCCCATGGATCCAGATCGCGTCCACCAGGCTGGGGCCGATCGGCCCGCCCCTGCCCTTGGCCATGTGACACGACACGCAGGTCGTCTCGAAGATCTTCTCCCCCTCGGCCAGCGTCTCGTCGTCGTACACGAGCCCCCCCGGCTCGGAGACGGGCCAGCGCTCGGCCGCGGCCGCCATCTCCGCCCGGTAGCGGGACAGCTGGCTGTCTCCGGCCACGAAGTGGTAGTTCACGCCGTAGGCGACCCCCCACACGATCGTGACCGCGAACAGCCCGAGCCACCACGTCGGCAGGGGGTTGTCGTACTCCTCGATGCCATCGTTGTCCTGGGCGTGGCCCAGGACCTCGTCGGTGATCCGGCTCACAGCTCCTCCTCGAACGGGATCTGGCTCGCTCGCTCCATCAGCCCCCGGCGACTTGGCGCGTACGCCCACCAGGTCCAGCCGATCATGCTGGAGAAGAACAGCAGGGTGGTCCACCCCATCAGCCAGCCGAGGTGGCTCTCAGCGCCGTGCAGCAGCTGACTCATGGGATCTCCCCGTCCGCGTCCGCCAGGGTCGTGGTCCGATCCCGGCCCAGCCGCTGCAGGTACGCCGTCAGGGCGACGATCTCGGTGTCCCAGGTCACCTCGATGCCCGAGGCGGACATCCGCTCGACGATCTCGCTGCCCTGGGCCTGCAGCACCGTCGCCGTCGCGGTCAGATCCTCGCTGCTGTAGGGGGTCCCCAGCCGGTTCAGCGCCACCACACTGGCGTTCACGTCGTCGACGTCGATCTTCCAGCGGCTCAGCCACGGGTACGGCGGCATCACGCTGCCCGGCGAGGTAGAGCGGGGATCAAACATGTGCTCGTAGTGCCACGCGTCGGGGTATTTGCCTCCGACCCGGTGCAGATCGGGTCCGATCCTGCGGGAGCCGAGCAGGAACGGCCGGTCCCACATGTACTCCTCCGAGCGGGACCACAGGCCATAGCGCAGGGTTTCGTCCCGGAACGGGCGCACCATCTGGGAGTGGCAGACGTAGCAGCCCTCGCGGATGTAGATGTCCCGCCCCGCGACCTCCAGCGGTGTGTAGGGCTCGATCGTGACGCGATCCGGTGCATCGGACGAGTCGATGGTGAACATCGGGACGATCTCCACCAGCCCGCCGACGCTGATGCACACGGTGGTGAGGATCGCGAACAGTCCGGCCCGGGGCTCGAGGTGCTGCCGGTGCCATGGGGTGTTGTCGTCGGACATCGGTCCCCTCACTTCGCGGCTGCGGCGGTCGCGGTGGGCGCCGGCGCAGAGGTGGTTCGGATCAGGTTGTAGGCCATCAGCAGCACACCGCTTAGGTACAGCAGCCCGCCGACGAGGCGGAGCCAGTAGAACGGCGCGAGCTGGTTGACGATGTCCATGAACACGGGGTTCTGCAGCTGCCCCCCCTCGTCCAGGGCGCGCCACATCAGGCCCTCGGTCAGGCCCGCGCCCCACATGGTGACGGTGTACAGGACGATACCGATGGTGGCGATCCAGAAGTGCAGGGTCGCGAGGGGCTCG
Organism: Deltaproteobacteria bacterium; assembly: GCA_011376105.1. Taxonomy (GTDB): domain Bacteria; phylum Myxococcota_A; class UBA796; order UBA796; genus DRPG01. The sequence continues at coordinate 2,126 of DRPG01000093.1, read as the reverse complement.
CTGTACAGCTCACGATCCCACAGCCTCGGCACGAGCCAGTACAGGATCCCGAAGGAGATCATCCCGTTCCAGCCGAGCGCGCCGCTGTGCACATGGCCGATGACCCAGTTGGTGTAGTGGGACAGGCCGTTGATCGCCCGGATGGACATCATCGGCCCCTCGAAGGTGCTCATCCCGTAGAAGCTGACCGCCACGACCATGAACTTGATCACCGGATCGGTCCGGATCCGATCCCAGGCACCCCGCAGGGTCAGCAGCCCGTTGAGCATGCCTCCCCAGCTCGGCGCGATCAGCATGATGCTGAAGATCATGCCCAGGGTCTGGGCCCAGTCGGGCAAGGACGAGTACAGCAGGTGGTGGGGGCCGGCCCAGATATAGAGGAACACCAGCGCCCAGAAGTGGATGATGGACAGTCGGTAGCTGTACACCGGGCGCTCGGCGGCTCTGGGCAGAAAGTAGTACATCAGCCCGAGGAACGGGGTGGTGAGGAAGAACCCCACGGCGTTGTGGCCATACCACCACTGGACCAGCGCGTCGGTCATCCCGGCATAGACGGGATAGCTCCGGGTCAGGGTCGCGGGCAGGGACAGGTTGTTGAACACGTGCAGCACGGGGATCGTGATCAGGAACGACAGGTAGAACCAGATCGCGACGTACAGGTGCTGGACCCTGCGCCGGGCGATGGTCATCGCCACGTTGAAGCCGAACGACAGGAACACCACCGCGATGGCGATGTCGATCGGCCAGATCAGCTCTGCATACTCGTGGCTCTGGGTCAGGCCCAGGGGCAGGCTGATCGCCGCTGAGACGATGATCGCCTGCCACCCCCAGAAGTGGAAGTTGGAGAGGCCATCGCTGTACATCCGCACCTTGAGCAGGCGCTGGATCGAGTAGTACATCCCTGCAAACACGATGTTGCCACCGAACGCGAAGATCACGGCGTTGGTGTGCAGCGGCCGCAGCCGGCCGAACGTGGTGTAGGGGATGCCTAGGTTTGCGGGCCACCACGCGAGCTCGAGGGCGATCCACACCCCCACGGTCATCCCAACGATCGCGAACGCCAGGGTGGCCCAGACAAACTTCTTGGTGATCTCGTCGTCGTATAGCTCAACAGGCGAGGCCGCTGCAGCTGCAGTGGACATGGAACCTCCGGGCTGCCCCGGAGCAAGAGACATGCCAGGCGGAGCCCGTGGAGCAAGCCACGCAATCATGCGAGCATCCGACGATCATCCTCCTGACTGGGCGAACGCACACACCCAGTCGGACGAACGCACACACGAACCTGGGGGGATGACGGGCGCTCGCGGCCCGGTGCTGGCACAGACCCTGCTACCTCCCCACCCATGACGATCGCCCCCTGGCTCACCAGCGCTCTGATCGCCGGCATCGCCGGCGCCCCCCACTGCCTGGGGATGTGCGGCCCCCTCGCCACCGCGGCGGGGGACGGCGCGCCGCACCAGGGGGCCTACCACCTGGGTCGGATCGGCACCTACGCGGCCCTGGGGGCCCTGGCCGGGGCCGCGGGACGCGCGGTGCCGGGCCCGGACTGGCTGGCGTCGGGCCTAGCGGGGCTGCTGCTGGTGGGGTTCGCCCTGTCCCTGGCGGGGGTGGTGCCCGAGCCCGCCCGGGCGGCGCCGGGGCTGGCCCGGGCCGGGGCGCTCCTCGCCCGGCGCACCTCCGTCCCCTCCCGCCTGCTGTTCGGTGGGATCAACGGCCTGCTGCCCTGTGGCCTGGTGTACGCCACCCTGGCGATCCCGATGGCTGCGTCCGATCCGGTGATCGGAGCGCTGGCGATGGCGACCTTCGGGCTGGCCACGGTGCCCGCGCTGGCCGCGGCCACCCTGGGGCTCAGGGCGCTGCTGTCCCGCTCGATGGCGACCCGTCGGGTGCTGGCGGCGGTGGTGCTGGCCTCTGGGCTGGCCACCCTGGGCTACCGCGACGGGTGGTTCTCGGACCGCGACGGCGAGGTCCCGGCCTGCCACGCGCCCTGAGGGCCCACGATCAGGCCGGGGCCGGGTGGAGCGCGGCCGTCGGAGCCGTGGCGTACACGATGAAGATCACCGTGAGTCCTGATCCCTAATGGGAGGGGAGACCCCGGACGCTGGGGAGGCGAGGGGGCGAGGGGG
>DRPG01000092.1 GCA_011376105.1 Deltaproteobacteria bacterium | reverse complement strand
GGGCGCAGCAGAGCCGGATCGAGCACATCGGGTCGGTTGGTGGCGGCCACCACGATCACCGCCTCGGTGCCCTCGAAGCCGTCCATCTCGACCAGCAGCTGGTTCAGCGTCTGCTCCCGCTCGTCGTGGCCTCCACCGAGGCCCGCGCCCCGGTGCCGCCCCACCGCGTCGATCTCGTCGATGAAGATGATGCAGGGCGCATGCTTCTTGCCCTGCTCGAACAGATCCCGGACCCGGCTGGCCCCGACCCCGACGAACATCTCCACGAAGTCCGAGCCGGAGATGGAGAAGAAGGGCACGCCCGCCTCCCCAGCCACCGCCCGGGCCAACAGGGTCTTGCCCGTGCCCGGAGGGCCCATCAGCAGCACACCCTTGGGGATCCGGCCCCCCAACCTGGTGAACTTGCGGGGATCCTTGAGGAACTCCACGATCTCCTGCAGCTCCTCCTTGGACTCGTCGATCCCGGCGACGTCCTCGAAGGTGACCCGGCGCACGCCGTCGCTCTGCAGGCGAGCCCGGGACTTGCCAAAGGACATCGCCCGGCCGTTGGCGCCCTGGAGGTTCCGGGCGAACCAGACGAGCAGCACCCCCACCGCCAGCACGGGGACCAGGGTGATCAGCGCCGTCATCACCAGGGACTGATCCTCGGCCTCCTCGAAGCTCGGGGTGACCCCATACTCCACCAGGGTGTTGTAGACGGGCTCGACGAACTCTGGGCCCGTGGTCTCGAACCGAGCCTCGTTGGTGTAGGTGCCGGTGATGTCCTGACCACGGATGGTCACTTCCTTGACGTCACCGCGCTGGACCTTTTCCATGAAGACTGGAAAGTCGACGGTCTCCCCGCCACGGCGCGCCTGCCCCAGCTGCAGGAACAGCAGGACCATGGCGAGGACGATGACGAACCAGAAGACGTTCGCGCGGGAAAAGCTCCTCATAGGTGTGAGGCTCCAGGTGCACTCGGGACAGAGACATGCGCCTGAAAGGTAACACCAACGAACCCGTCGACTACCCCCCCCCGCCCGCCTCGACGAGGTGGAGGCGTCCACGGGCCACCACCAGCTCACCCCGGCCCTCCGGCAGCAGCAGCCGCCCCGATCCCCGGGTGGCAAGCTCGAGGATCGCGTCGACATGACCCGCGGTCAGCCCCTCGATCGTGGCGAGCAGAGCGCGTCGGACCAGGGGCTCGGGGGTGTCCCGCAGCCACTGAAGGGCCCAGCCCTCCGCGACCTCCTGGGCGGCCGCGAGCTCGTTCAACAGCGCATCGTCAGCCGCAGCCAGCCGAGCGGACCGCGCCAAGGCGCCCTCAGCGCCGGGTCGGATCGCCTCGAGCAGGGGCAACACTTCGTGGCGGATCCGGTTCCGCAGGTAGCGTGGATCATCGTTGCTTGGATCGTGTCGGGACGACAGCCCACGGTGCTCAGCCCAGGCCACCAGCTCCCCGCGGGAGATCTGCAGCAGCGGCCGGACATAGCGCCCCCGGCGCCAGCGCATCCCGGCCAGGCCCGTGGCGCCGCTGCCCCGGAGCAGCTGCAGCAGCACGGTCTCAGCCTGGTCCCCGCGGTGATGCGCCAGGGCCACCCGGTCGACGTCGAGCGCCTCGAACGCCGCATAGCGGCCCTCTCGCAGCTCGGCCTCGGACGAGGCCCCGGGCTGCAGCTCGATCCGGACACAGGGCAGCCCCAGCTCGTCCGCCAGCGCCTGGACAAAGCCCGCATCGGCCGACGATCCAGCCCGTGTGCGGTGATCGACGGTGACCACGGACAGCACGCCCCGGTGCCAGCGCGTGATCCGGTGCAGCAGATCCAGCAGGCAGACGCTGTCGAGCCCACCGGAGACCGCCACCGCCACCCGATCACCGGGCGCCCACAGCCGGTGCCGTGCGATGGCCTCCCCCACCCGGTGCCGCAGCCGGCCCGGAGCGCTCACCCGCCGGGCTCCGCCGACAGCCGGATCACCGTGTCCCAGTCATCGGGCACCGCCCCGTCGGTCAACACCCGGACCCGCACCCGGGCCCCACAGCCCCGGCAGCGGTGGTGCAGCACCGGCGCGCCCCCCACCAGCTCGAGAGCCACGGGATCCATCAGGGCACCACAGGTCGACGCCCGATCGCCGGGCACCACGTCGACGTGCAGCGAGCACAGGCACCAGGGGCAGTGGTTGCGGGCGGTCCGCCCGTGGGGGGGCACCTGTCGCCCACAGGCGCCACAGCGAAACCCCTCGTCGATCGCGATCGGGTTGCTCCGGGCCCGGGCGGCCCCGGATCGACCCCGGGCGACCCGGAGCAACCTCCGCGCCGGCCAGCCCACCGCCTCGTCGGGCAGCTCGGCCCCCCGGCGTAGCCCCTCGGCCCACACCGCCCGACGCAGCGCGGGCTCGTCGTCGAGCGCGGGCGCCAGACGCCGGATGTCGCGGCGGGTGTGCGCAGCATCGAGCAGGGCCACCGCGCGCTCCCGCGGCGTCACCGGGGCGCACCCGGGCCCGGGCCTGGTGAGGCTCCTGACGGGGCTGGCTCCGGGAGGCGCTCGATCTGGACGCTGAGGATCCGGCTGCCGGGCTGGAGGCGCTCGACGACGTACATCCCCTGGACCACCCGGCCGAACCGGGTGCTGTTGCCGGTCTGTTGGGGCAGATCCCCGGTGGCGACGAACCACTGGCTGCCCCCGACGTCGGCCCCGGGTGACCGGACGAGGCCCACCGTGCCGGCCTTGAAGGGGAGGCTAGAGATCTCCAAGGGCACGCTGAAGCCCGGTCCACCGGTGCCGTCCCCCCGGGGGCAGCCGGTCTTGGCGTAGGCGCCGGGCTCCACCTCGAAGAACACCTGCTGGTCGTAGAAGCCCACCTTGGCCAGCCCGGCGAAGGTGGCCACCGCCAGCGGAGCGACGTCGGGCTCCAGCTCCACGAGGAAGACCCCCTGATCTGTGGTGATCCGGGCGCCCCGGATCCGGCGCACCCGGGACACATCGGGGGGGCCCGACGCCACGGTGGCGCTCCCACCGCGGACCAGCGGCACCTCGATCTGATCCGGAGCGGGGGGAGGCTGCCACGGCACGCCCACCGCGTCGGCCAGCGCGCCCCCCGCCCGGCGGGTGGGGCCGGACGGGCTCGAGCCCGCCCGCATCAGCAAGGTCTGCAGGACGCGATCCTTCGGGATCACCCCGTCTCCGGCGATCCGGATCAGGGCCTCGAGGGCCTCGGCCTGGACCGCATGGTGCACCTCAGCCCGGAGGTGGGGCAGCAGGATCCCGGCGACGGTCGAGGGTGAGCCTCGTGCGATCAGACGCACCCCGATCCGGCGGACGGTTGGATCGTCGGCGGACAGCAGGCTGCGCCCCTCGGCCACCGCAGCGTCGGGGTGATCCAGCACGGCCTGGGCTGCGGCAGCCCGGACCATCGGCTCTCCGTCGTCGATCGCCAGGTGGATCAGCAGGGGCAGCTCGCCGAGCAGCGCCACCAGGGCGGCCCGGACCGGCGGAGGCTGCTGTGGATCGAGGGCCCGCGACTCGACGGAGAGGCCGAGCGCGGACAGGGCCTCAGCGGCCTCCCAGGCGTCCGCCTCCCGAGCGTGTCGCGTCAGCACCGAGCTGGCCTCGGGGGACGCATCGCGGGACAGGGCCGACAGCGTCGCGTAGCGGATCCAGGGATCGGGATCCGCGAGGAAGGTACCGACCACGTCCCCGGGCACGTCCCCGGGGCGCAGGGAGGACAGGACCGCCACCCGGACCTCGCGGGAGGTGTCGGTGGCCGCCTCGAGGAACAGCTCGTCCCGGGCCTCGGGGGACAGGTGCGGCCAGATCGCCCGCAGCAGGCGGGCCTGGACCGTCGGGGTGGTGCCTCGCTGCAGACGCGCCCACACCACCCCGAGCTCCGCCGGCCCCGCGTCGGACAGCCCCACCGCCCCCACCGCCCAGGCCACGTCCGCCACGATCCGGGGATCGGGCCCCCGGAGGCGGCTGATCAGGGCCGGCAGTGCATCGCTGGAGCCCGCGATCCCCCGGGCGGCGAGGGTGCCCACGGCGCGGGCAGCGATCGCCCCCACCGGCCAGGGCTCCCGCAGCGCGCCGATCAGGATCGGCACGTCCTGCTGGGCGCCGCGCTCCCCCAGCGCCCGCACCAGGGCGCCGTAGCGCATCGACGCAGCGCCGGTTCGATCCAGCCCCGGGGTGCCCAGCTCAGCGAGCCAGCGCCGGACGACGACCTCCCCACCCGGGGTCCAGCCTAGGGCGTCGGCCACCGCGATCTGGACCGACAGATCCGGATCGGAGCGCAGATCGTCGAGCACCACCAGCGCGTCGGTGGACCGCAGTCGCCCCAGGGCCCGCGCAGCGGCGGCCCGGGTCTCGGGATCAGACCCCGGGATCTGAGCGGCGAGGTTCAGCGCGTCTGCACGGGACCAGGACAGCTCGCTGATCCGCTGCAGCGTGGACGGCTCCGCTGCCCAGGCAGCCAGCCCCAGGAGCAGGATCAAGGACGCCTCCCACGGCGCTGATCCGCCTCCTGGATCGCCCGGGCCGCCAGCGCACCGGAAGCTCCGCTGGGGCCTCCGCCGGGATGGATCCCCCCCGAGGCGAGGAACAACCCCTCGATCGGGGTCTCGTGGCGTGACAGCAGCGGCCCGGGACGCAGGCTCCACAGCTGATCCAGCGCGGCCTCCCCGTGCAGCAGGTGCCCCCCGCTGATGCCGAACCGCGCCTCGAGATCAGGCGGAGTGAGCAGCTCGATCCCCACCACTGAGGCCCCGATCCCCGGAGCGACCTCCTCGAGCTGATCGAGGGCTGCATCGGACAGGCGTCGGCGGACCTCGGGGGACCAGCCCCCGGCGGGCTCATAGGGGACCCCGAGCACATGCACCGACGCGACGTGGTGCCCCGGCGGCGCGAGCCCGGGCTCGGAGACCGTGGGCACCCGGACATCCAGCGCCGGCGCGGCGGGCAGGCGCCGGTGCTTGGCGGCGTCGAACGCACGCTCCAGCGAGGCTGGATCCCCCGCGACCCGGATCCGCTCGAACACACCCTCGGCGCTGGACCAGCGCGGCAACCCGGACAGCGCCAGGTGCAGCTTGGCGGACGTGGCCCGCACCCGATGGCACCGGATCTCGTCCTCCAGCTGGACGGGCAGATCCAGGGGAGAGATCAGATCGAGCAGGGTGCGGCGGGGCTCGAGGGAGGACACGACCACCGTCGCATCGATCTCGTCTCCACCCCGGAGCACCACCCCCTCCACCCGGCCGTCCTCGATCCGGATCCGCTCGACCTCGTGCTCAAACAAGATCTCAGCGCCGTGGTGGGTGGCCACCTTCTCGAGGATCCGGGAGAGCTCTGCGGGCCCTCCGGCCACGTCGGACGCGGTCTGGGCCCCCTGCAGCAGCCACAGGCCCGCGCTGTGGGGGGACCAGGGGCCCATGTAGGCCCCGATCAGGGCCGGCAGGGCCAGCGCCGCCCGGAGCCGGGGGGCCGGGATGTACTCCGCCAGCGCGTCGTCCACCGGCAGCGCCGCGATCCGCATCAGCTCCAGCATCTGCCTGGCCCCGAGCCCCCGAAGCGCCAGAGCCCGCTGGATCACCGGCCAGCTCGGCGTGGACAGATCGAGGGACGGCGCGGGGTTGTCAAGGAAGCCCTGCAGGACGGGGGACACCGAGGTGAGGAGCGCCTCGAGGGCGTGGATCCCGGCCTGGTGCTCCCCCAGCGAGGGCTCGGGACCCGAGCCTAGGGCCTCGGTTGGATCCGACGATCCCCGGAGGCTCGGCAACACCCAGCCCTCGTGCTCCCCGGGGCCCGCCACCAGGATCGGAGGGGGTGGCCGCAGGCTCAGGCCATGGGTCGACAGCTGCAGCGCGCGCGCCACCCACGGGCGCAGGGTGCTCGCGTCGTGGTGCACGCCGATGTGGCGGTAGCCCGGGTGGAACGCCTCGCCTGCGCACAGCCCCCCGGCCACGGCCCTCGACTCGATCACCCGCACCCGCAGGCCCCTGCGGGCCAGCAGGGCCGCCGCCACCAGGCCGTTGTGGCCCGCTCCGATCACGATCACGGTGTCGCTCACACGACCGCCGCGCTCAGGATGGCCTTGGCCGCGAGCCCGCCCGGCGCGCCCATCACACCACCGCCGGGGTGGGTGCCCGAGGCACACATCCACAGCCCGGGGACCGGGGACCGATAGCGCGCCCACCCGGCGAGGGGGCGCTGGAACAGGAGCTGATCAGCGGTGAGCTCGCCATGGAAGATGTTGCCCTCCGTCAGGCCAAACTGTTGCTCGAGATCCCAGGGGGTGAGCACCTGCCGGTGCAGGATCGACGCCTCGAGGCCCGGACAGTACTCCGCCAGGGTCTGGACCACCGCGTCTCCGAAGGCCTCGCGCTGGCTGGGCCAGGCCGAAGGCCCAGCCTCGAGGGCATAGGGTGCATACTGGACGAAGATGCTCATGACGTGCTTCCCCGGAGGCGCCAGGGTCGGATCCAGCAGGGATGGGATCACGACGTTGAGGTAGGGACGGCGGGAGAACGCGCCGTACTTGGCCTCGTCGTAGGCCTCCTCGAGGTAGTCGATGCTCGGGGCGACGGCGATGTCGCCGCGGATGTGCAGCCCATCGCCGGGGCGACAGGTGAAGCTGGGGAGCCGATCCAGGGCGAGGTTGACCTTGCCCGAGCTCCCCCGGCAGCGGTAGCGCTTGATCCTGGCCACGAAGTCGTCGTCGAGGTGCTCCCGGCCCAGCAGCCGGAGGAAGGTCAGCCGGGGCTCAGCCGCGCTGACCACCACCTTGGCCTCGATCTCATCGCCGCTGTCGAGGACCACCCCGGCGGCCTCACCGCCCCGGACCAGGATCCGGGCCACCGCCGCCTGGGTACGGATCGTGGCCCCAAACCCCCGGGCCGCGGTGGCGATGGCCTCGCTCACCGCGCCGTTTCCGCCCCTCGCGATCCCCCAGGCCCGGCTGGCGCCGTCGATCTCGCCCATGTAGTGGTGCAGCAGCACCGCGGCCGTGCCCGGGGAGCGGACCCCGAGGAAGGTCCCGATGATGCCGCTGCAGGACATCGGCGCCTTCAGCGCGTCGCTCTCGAACCACTCGTCGAGCAGATCGGCGGCGCTCATGGTGGCGAGCTTGATCTGGTTGAGCGCGTCGGCGGAGCTCAGCTGCTGGAACGCCCGGGCGTGCCTTGCAAGCTGGCCCAGATCCGAGGGCCATAGGGACGCTGGATCCGGCGCGGGCTGATCGATGACGTCCTTGACGAACCGAGCCAGCCGCCCCATCGCCTGGCCAAAGCGGGGGTACTGCTCGGCGTCGGCCACCGACAGCCCCGCGATCTCCTCCCGGGTGCGCTGGGGATCGGGCCAGCGACACAGACCCGGACCCTCGAGGTGGGGGGTGAAGGAGCACTCCAGCGGGATCAGCTGCAGTCCACAGCGGGCCAGCTCCAGCTCCCGGACGATCCAAGGGCGCATCAGGCTCACGACATAGGAGCAGACGGTGTACTTGAACCCCGGGTGGAGCTCCTCGGTGACCGCAGCCCCCCCCAAGACCGGCCTCCGCTCCAGGACCAGGACCTTGCGGCCGGCCTTCGCCAGGTATGCCGCGCAGACCAGCCCGTTGTGCCCTCCGCCGATGATGATCGCGTCGTAGCGGGTGGACATCAGGTCGCTCTCTGCTGGGGGGCCCGGGTCGTGCGCTTCCGCGGAGGATCGAAGAAGGTCCGGGGCACCACCTGGGCGGTCACGGTGCGGCGCTCGTACTCCGCGGTGTGCTCGATCCGCAGCTGGGTGCCGAGCTGCCCAAAGGGAGCCCGCACGCTGGCCAGGGCCAGGTAGCCCTTGAGGATCGGGGACCAGGTGTGGCTCGTGGCCTGGCCCACGTGGGTGCGCCCATCCGGCGCATAGACCGGCACCGCGCTCCGGCTCGCACAGGGGCCGAACCGGGGCGACAGGCCGTGCTCGGCGTACAGGCGCTCGAGCTCGGCGCCGTCGAGCTGTAGCCCGACCAGCGCCCAGGCGGGCCCCCGGACCAGCTCCCGCTCGATCGCGTCCTGGCCGATGAACCGGATCCGGCGCTCGAGCTCCACACAGCGACCGAGACCCAGCTCGTGGGGCGTAGAGCGCTGAGCCGCGATCTCGACCGTGTGGGCGCCAAAGTAGTCGACCCCGGCCAGGACGAAGCCCGCCTCGATCCGCGCCACGTCGAGCGCGTCGAGGCCGAAGGGGGTGAGCTGCAGCGGGGCACCAGCCTCCGACAGCACGTCCCACAGGGCCACGGCGCGGGCGGCATCGATCCACAGCTCATAGCCAAGATCCCCGGTGTAGCCTGTTCGTGACAGCTCGATGTCGAGGCCCGCGAGGGTGGTGGGCCGGATCCGGAAGAAAGGCATCCGCCCCAGCTCGAAGTCGACCAAGGGCGCCAGCAGATCCCGGGCCAGCGGCCCCTGGACCGCGAGGACCGCGATGCGATCGGTGCTGTCTTCGATCTTGACCCTCAGTCCCCGGGCGTGGCGGCGCAGCCACCCCACCCACCGCGCTGAGGTGCACAGGCGGAAGTGCTCGGGGCTCAGCTTGGCGCAGGTGCCGTCGTCGAGCACATATCCATCTGGATCCACCAGCAGGCCATAGGCCACCCGGCGCTCGGCAAGCCCCGCGGCGTCGCGGGAGAACACCCGGGACAGGAGCACGCCGGCGTCGATCCCGAGGATCTCGTGCTTACAGAGCGGAGAGACGTCGATCATCCCCACCTTGTTCCGGATCGCGAAGTACTCGGACTCGCTGTGGGCGTCGAAGGCGCGGACCGAGGCATACCCGTTCCACTCCTTCCACAGCATGGAGTGACACAGGGGCTCGGTTCGATCATGTAAAGGTGAGGGCTTGAGCATCGGGTCGGGAGTGTAATCCCGTAGCTGCCGGACGGCCCGGCGTATCCTGGCCCCATCCGGCCCTGGCCCGGATCGGAGGAGGCGACGTGTGGAGGTGGATCGTCGGGGCGGTGCTCGGAGCGGCGGGGCTCGCGTGGGCTCCCCTGGCCCTGATCACCGCGAGCCCCCCCGCACAGCAGACGCTACAGCTCGACGATCCGCAGCTGTTGGTGCTCAAGCTTGCGCAGGAGCCGATCGACGGCGGCCCCACCGCGCCGGGGATCGAGCGGATCGCGGTGCACCCCGAGCGCCCGTCCTGGCTGCTGGCCACCGGTCGACATCGGATCAGCTTCGTGAGCCGGGACCGAGGGAGATCCTGGGACCCAGTGCTGCTGGACGCAGGGCTTGGCGCACCCCCGGCCCCTCCGGATCCCTCCCCCCGCTGGGATCGAGACGGACGGCTGGTCGCGCTCCGCTCCGGTGCGCTGCACTGGTCGGAGGACGGGGGGCTGACCTGGGAGCGCAGCTGGCTGGCCCACGGGCTGGAGCGCCTAGAGATCGACGAGGACGGGGGGCTGTGGATCCAAGGCGATCCCGATCGGGGCCAGGCCGCGCTGCGGCTCCACCTCGGGGACGCGCCCCCGGAGCTCACCCCCCTCGACACCCCTCCCCCTGTCCCGTTCGATCCCCCCCGTCCGATCGATCTCGACGGCGAGCCCATGGACGCCCACCTGACGTGGGGCTCCGGGGGGATCTGGGCCGCAACCTCCGCCGGAGCGCTCTTCCGGCCGGAGGGGACGAGGACCTGGGAGCCCCGGAGCGAGGGGCTCGATCATCCCGCCCTGGTACAGATCCAGCAGGACGACGACGATCCCCGACGGGTCGCGCTGATCGACGCAGCCCTGCGGCTGTGGCTCTCCGACGACGGGGGGATGAGCTGGCAGCTACAGCCAGTCGAGGGGGTCCGGCAGGTGGTGGCCCTCGACGGACAGCTCGACGGACAGCTCGACGGACAGCTCGACGGACAGCTCGACGGACAGCTCGACGGACAGGAGTGGCTGGTCCTGCGCGCTGGGCCCCGCTTCGCCGTGCAGGGGCCCCGGGGGTGGCGGGAGCTGGGCCCCACCCCCGAGCAGCTCCGTGCGCTGCTGCTGCCCGCAGCGCTGTTGTCCCCCGGCCCACGGCCCGCAGCGCCACGGCCCGCTGGGGGGGTGACCTGGGGCGGAGGGCTGGGCCGCTCGAGCCCCGGGGCGGCCTACCAGGAGCACCTCCGCCGGATGAGCGCGCTGTTGCTGCGGGATCCAGCGGTGCTCGGCGCCGGCACCACGAGCGACGGTGTGCTGTGGCTGCGCCTGGGCGGGATCGACACCCAGCGCGATCGCTGGCTGTGGGACGAGGAGAGGGGCTGGCGCAGCGAGCCCAGCCCCCCGAGGCCGCGGACGGTGGCGGCGGCGGGCCTAGGGCCCCGCTGTCGGATCGCCGTCCTCCATGGCCACGCCTTCCTCGACGATCGTCCCCTGCCTGCGATCTCGGCCCTCGGCCCGGTCCAGCTGATGGGCTGGCTCGAGCAGGAGCAGCTGTACGTGGTGGGTCGCCGGGGGGTGTGGCTCAGCGGGCTCGACGCGGGCTGCGCTCCGCGCGCCCCCCACCTCCTGTGGTCCTGGGCCGGCGCGTCGCCCGACGACGATCCAGGGGACCCCCTGCTGCGCACCGTGGCCGCGATCCCCTCGGAGGATCGCCTGATCCTGCTGGGGACGTACGATCGGGGGCTGTGGCGTGTCGAGCTGCCCCCCCGCCCCACCCCCGCCTGGCGCCCGGTGCTGCACTGGCTGATCCATCACCACGTCGCGTGGTGGCTCGCGGTGGCGCTGCTCGGGACAGGCGCGATCGGGCTCGCAACGAGCCTCGCCCTCAGAGGGACTCGGCGACCCCCAGGGTGACGCTGGGGGGGCGCAGCAGCCCCGGCAGCGCTGGATCGGAGCCAGGAGGCCCATCGGTGGGGAGCACCACCCACACCCGGTGGTCCACCAGCGTGGTGCCGGCGGGCAGGACGACGCTGGTGCCCGGGGGAGCGATCTCAGCGGCGGCGGACCAGCAGCTGATCATGTCACAGGCGAGCTCCACCTCGGAGGCCGGGGGACGGACCCAGCCAGACGCAGCCCCCTGCACTCCGTCGTCCCGCCCCACCCACCCCAGACCCGACGAGGCCACCGAGGCGATCAGCCCGGGGCTGGTGGCCTCGATGGGGCGCAGGGCCAGCGCTGCACCGGCTGGATCCTCGGCCACGGTGGTGACGGTGGTCTCCCAGGCCAGCTTGCCGAACACCGCACGGTGATCCGCATAGCCCCACCACCAGGTGCGGTACCGAAACCCTCCGCTGGGGCCGAGGTGCTCGCCGTCGCCGGCCACCGCCGCGATCGCGGGCCCTGGCTCGATCACCTGGGTGCTCGACGGGCCATCGGCGGAGAGCCAGCCCGCGTCGGTCAGCACACCGTTGCCCCGGGGGGCGTCGGCCTGGGACCAGAGGTTGACACCGGACACGATCACGTCGTCGAGCAGCCCCCCCCGATCTGGATCGATCCGGATCTCACCGAGCGGACCCGTCCACCCGCGGGGATCCACCACCAGCCCCCCGGAGGTCACCGACGGCGGCCCCCCGAAGTACAGCGCGATCGGCGCCGAGCCGGAAGCCTCGATCGTGGCGTCGTACAGCACATGGACCGCCCCATGGCCGTCCCCCACCGGATCGGTTGGATCGACCGGATCGAGCAGCTGAGCGAGGCCATCAGAGAACGCGGACGGCAGCACCCGGGCGCCGGTGGTGCAGTCCTGGGCCACCGCCACCAGGGTGGCTGGATCGAACCCCATGCCCGTGGTGCCCGTGGTGCCCGTGGTGCCCGTGGTGCCCGTGGTGCCCGTGGTGCCCGTGCCCGTGGTGCCCGTGGGCTGGAGCGCGTCGAGGGCAGCGGCGAAGTCGACGTCGAAGATCAGGATCGGGGCCTCGGCGGGATCGGAGCCTGCGGTGGCGACGGCGGAGATCCGGTAGGGCCAAGCCGGATCCCACCAGCCCGACGCGTCGGGGATCGATCCATCGCAGTCGTTGTCGATCCCATCACAGCGCTGCACCGCCCCTGGATAGGTCAGGGGATCGAGATCGTCGCAGTCGCCCTGGGCCAGGGCCCAGTGCACGTTGGGGGGCTCGCAGGCCTCGACGAACACGTCTCCCGACAGGCCGACGCCGTCGAGATCTTGATCGGGCCACCAGATCAGGGGATCGACGGGCATGCTCTGCTTGTCGTCGTCGTCGATGCTCCCGTTGCAGTCGTCGTCGATCCCATTGCAGCGCTCGACCGCGCCCGGGTACACGCTCGCGTCGCCGTCGTCGCAGTCGCCGTCGAGCACCGCCGTCGCGTCTCCACCACAGGACCGCACGATCCGATCGCTGCGACCGAAGCCATCGCCGTCGTCGTCGAGGTAGCGCTCAGACGAGGGGTCTTCGTCGATCTCGCCGTCGCAGTCGTCGTCGATCCCGTTGCAGTCGTCGATCGCGCCGGGGTGGATCGTTGGATCCGAGTCGTCGCAGTCGCTCGCTTCGCGGGCCCAGCCCGGGCCCGGATCGCAGCCCGGGGTGTCGGGCTGGATCCGATCGAGGCCCCCCACCCCATCGCCATCGAGATCCCGGAACCAGGGGGGAGGATCGAAGGGATCTTCGTCGATCTCGCCGTCGCAGTCGTTGTCTCGCCCGTCGCACAGCTCCCGGGCGCCCGGCAGGGTGAAGGGATCGAGGTCGTCGCAGTCCGCTGTGGCGTCGACGCCATCACGGTCACGGTCGAGGGGGACGGTCTGGGGCACACACCCCCACAGCCACAGCGCGATCATCAGCTCGGACTAACCCAGGAACCGAGCATAGGCCCGCTCGGTACCCTCGACCATGGCCTCGATCCCGAAGCGGTGGAGCAGCTCTCCCCGGGCGCGCCGGGCGCCCCGCCGCAGGGCCCCGGGCTGAGCCAGGGCGCACCGGAGCGCCCGGGCCAGGGGAGCGGATCGCCGTGGGGGGACGAGGATCCCCAGGCCCTCCACCACCTCGGGGATCCCCCCGGCGCGGGTGGCCACCACCGCACAGCCCGCGAGCAGCGCCTCGATCACCGACTGCCCCAGGCCCTCCTCCACCGAGGGGTGGCACACCACGTCGCAGCCCGCCAGCCAGTCGCCGACGTCGTCCCGCTGCCCACACAGGTGCAGCCGGGCCCCGATCCCCAGGGCCCGGGCCCGACGCAGCAGGGCCGACCACAGGGGCCCCTGCCCGAGGATCGCCACATGGACCCCCGGCAACAGGGCCAGGGCGTCCACCAGGTGCCGGTGCCCCTTGTGGGGGACCAGGGCTCCGATCGCCACGACGAGGGGGGTGCCCGGGGCCAGCCCGAGCAGGGATCGGGGATCGACGCCCCGGCCCGGGGCCTGCTCCCCGATCCCGTCGTAGACCACCGAGATCGGAGCATGGATCCCCCCACAGCGCAGGATCCGAGCCACCGCTCCGCTGACCGCCACGATCCCCAGGCAGCGATCCAGCCGCCGGCGCCCAGCCCGGCTGGGGGGAAAGTCCAGGCGACGGTGGACCACCGCCCGGATCCCGAGTCGATCGAGGTGGGCCGCAGCGTGGGAGGTGTGGGCGGCCACCAGCGCCGGAGACAGCTGCTCGATCCACCGCCCCAGGGCACGGCCCCCCCCCAGCCGGCCCCGGAAGGGGACGGAAAATGACGCGATCCCCTCGGCGGACAGCCGCGACGCCAGCTGGGCGTCGGGGGGCAGCGCGATCCCGCACCGGTGCCGGGTGGCGCGGGCCAGGTACAGCAGCTGAGCCTGCCCCCCACGGAAGCCCCGCTCAGTGTCGACGTGCAGGATCTCCACGCTGGGATCACCCGGTGACGGAGCGTGCCCGCTCCTCGATCATCCAGAAGACGCCGTCGACGATCGGGTAGATCAGGCCATCGGCCTCACAGCACAACCCCCCATCTACGTCCACCAGCTCCCCCCGACAGCGGGGGCACAGCAGCAGCGAGCGAACGAAGGCATCGACGCCGGGCTCACCGGGCGGCACGCCGTCGGCCCGGGGCCCAGCGGCCGGATCTCCAGCGGCCGGACCTCCAGCGGCCGGATCTCCAGCGGCCGGATCTCCAGCGGCCGGATCTCCAGCGGCCGGATCTCCAGCGGCCGGATCCCCAGCGGCCGGATCTCCAGCGGCCGGGCCGGGTGGCTCCCCGCCCGGCGCGCCCTCGGGCTCCGGGCGGAGCCCTAGCGGCTCAGATCCATGCCCAGGAAGCTCTGCTGGATC
>DRPG01000091.1 GCA_011376105.1 Deltaproteobacteria bacterium | reverse complement strand
CGGACCGGCCCGGGGCCCGCCCCAAGCGCTCAGGCTCCCCCGGCCGCCTGAGGTCCACCGAGCGCTCAGGCTCCCCGGCCACAGCCCGCCCCGAGCGCTCAGGCTCCCCGGCCACAGCCCGCCCCGAGCGCTCAGGCTCCCCGGCCACAGCCCGCCCCGAGCGCTCAGGCTCCCCCGGCCGCCTGAGGTCCACCGAGGAGCCTGGCGTGGAGCTGACGGTAGGTCTCCGACAGATCGGCGAGATCCTTGCGGAACACGTCCTTGTCGAGGGGGCGTCCGCTGCCCTGCTCCCACAGGCGCGATCCATCGGGGGTCAGCTCGTCGGCCAGCAGCAGCCGCCCCTCCTGGCGACCGAACTCATACTTGGCGTCGATCAGATCGACACCGAGCCGATCCCAAAGCTGCTCGAGGGCGCGGTGGGTCGTGAGCGCGGCCTGCGTCATGAACGCGAGCTCCCAGGGCTCGGCGAAGCCCAGGGCTAGGAGCGCGTCATCGCCGATCAGGGGATCGTCGAGCGCGTCGGACTTGTAGAACCACTCCACCACCGGACGCGGCAGCCGGGTCCCCTCGGTCAGCCCGTAGCGACGCGCGAAGCTCCCGGCGACGACGCTGCGGACCACGACCTCGACCGGGACGATCTCCACCCGCTCGCAGAGCAGATCGGTCGGAGAGAGCTGGCGCACCAGGTGGTGGCGCACCCCGGCACGACCGACCTCCTCGAACAGGCGGGCGGAGATCGCGCAGTTGATCCGACCCTTGTCAGCGACCTTCGCCCGCTTCCTGGCGTTGAAGGCCGTCGCCTCATCGGTGAACCGCACCAGCACCCGCGCTGGGTCCTCCGTGGCAAAGATCTGCTTCGACTTGCCCGTGTACAGCAGCTCGTTCAGCTCCATCCCGTCCCCAGACCCCCGCGCGGCGTATCCGGTCCACCACAAGCGAGCACCTCGCGATCGCTCCCGGAGCCTGGCTGCTCCAGACCCCAACGGAATAGACTCCTTGCCATGCGTGCTGCCCTGATCTTCATCGCCCTGATCGGGTGTGCCGAGGAGCCCCCCACGGGCCCGCGGCCGGTGTTCGATCCGGCCTCCCCCTCCTTCTGGGGCACCCCCTGGCCCTCGGATGACCGCACGGATCCGGATGGAACCCTCGCGGTCTCCACCTTCCCCGATCCCTTTGGGGTGCCCCTGCTTGGGGACTACCTCGCCCGGGCCGAGGAGCAGGTCGGGGCCGGCACCAACAGCCCGATCTACGTGCTGATGCAGGGCCCCCTCGATCCCCTGCTGCTGCCCACTCCCCAGGAGTCCCTCGAGGATCCGAGCTCGACGTTGATCCTCGTCGACATCGATCCTGACTCGGCCCACTGGGGTGAGCGCTTCCCGGTGCTGTGGGAGCAGAACGCCTATGACAACTCCCTATATATGCCCGAGCACCTGCTGGCGGTGGCGCCGATGCACGGCTACCCGCTGCGGCCCGCCACCCGGTACGCCTTGATCGTCACCACCGGCGCCGCCACCCGACACCAGGCCTGGGCAGAGCGGCTGCGGCCCGATCACCCCGAGCATGATCCCGATCTGATCCGGGCGCTGTTCCCCCTGGGGCTGACCACCGACGACATCGCGATCGCCACCACCTTTACCACCCTCGATCCAGTCGCAGAGATGGCGACGTTGGCGCGCTACGTCCAGCATCAGATCGCTCCCGCGAACCTCGACGCACAGCCGCTGGAGCACCTCTACGATCACGTTCACTACACCGCCTGGCGCACCCGCTACTTCAGCCCGGTGTTCACCCACGGTGAGCCGCCCTACCTCAACGAGGGCGGCGCGTTCGAGTTCGAGGACGATGGCACCCCACGGATGTCCCGCTTCGACGAGATGCGTCTGGCGGTCTGCACGCCCCTGGGCGAGGCGCCTGCCTCGGGGTGGCCGGTGGTGATCTACCAGCACGGAACGGGTGGCTCGTACCGAGGCTTCTGCAACAGCTCCAGCGCGTTGGAGGTGATGAACCGCCTGGGGCAGGTCGGGCTGCTGGGGGTGGGCATCGACCAGCCGCTGCACGGCAGCCGGCCCGGGGCCGAGGGCGCAGGCGATCTGGCCCACTTCAACATCGTCAACCCCGACTCCGGGATCACCAACTTCCGCCAGGGGGCGATCGACGCGATCTACCTGGCCCGCTCCCTAGCCGCGCGGCCCCACACCTTCCGGGCCCCCGACGGCCAGCGCTTCACCACCGATCCCGATCGGATCCTGTTCATGGGCCACTCCCAGGGGGGCCTGACCGGTGCGATGGCCGCACCGTTCGTCGGCAACGATCTCAAGGCGATGGTCCTGTCCGGCGCCGGCGCGGTGCTCGCGATCACCATCGTCGAGCGCAAGGACGTGCTGGACTTCGAGCAGCTGGTGCGGGGGCTGGTGGATCTACAGCCTGAGGAGCCCTTCACCCCGCTGCACCCGATCCTGGGTGTGATGCAGACCCTGGTGGAGCCCACTGATCCAGGCAACTACGCGCCGTTTTGGTTCAGCCAGCTGGGGCCCTGGGCTGGTCACCGTCCGGTGCCGATCCTGCTGACCTCGGGCACCAACGACGAGGCCACGCCCTACAGCACAGCGATCGCCCTGGCGGCGGCGGCGCGGCTGCCCCAGGTGGGGGAGCCGGCGACCCGGGCCGAGGCGGTGCGGCTGCGCACCGGTGATCCCCGGCCCCTGCCCCAGCTCCTCAACGCCACGGACTTCGAGGGCGCTCCCATCACATCAGGCTTCCACCAGTGGTGGAAGGGCACCCACTTCGTGCTGTTCGAGGAGGAGGAGGCGAGCGACCTCTACGTAGACTTCCTGCGCTCCGCCGCCGACGGGATGATCGTGCTGGAGTAGCGCGGCGGGCCGGCGCCCGGGATCAGACCCGGCGGGCCGCTCAGGCCCGGTTCGACGACTCACCCCGCACCACGGCGGAGCCGATCAGGTGGGCGAGTCGCAGGGGCTCGGGCACCCTGCCCCGATCCGTCAGGCTGGACAGGGCCGTGGCCACGTCCTCGACCTCGGCCCCCACCACCTGGAAGGTGAAGCCCCCGAGCTGGTGCACCGTGCCCGCCCGCTGGATCCGGTGCCAGCGCAGCTCTGGATCAGGAAGGCGCTGGACCACCCTCCGGATCGCCTGCAGATCGGGGAGCCTGCGCATCACCGAGACGCAGGGCAGCGAGGTCGCCTCGTGCAGGGTGATCAGATCGATGACGTTGAGGCCCCCCACGGTGACCCCGTCGCACAGGACCAGGTGCAGCTGGGGCGCGAACTTCGAGCCGACGAGCATCTCGGCGAGCACCTCGGTGGCGTCGGTGCCGTCCTTGGTGGTGTGGCCCCACAGCAGGCCCTCAAACCGGGTCCCGCTGCAGACGACACCCGCCACCTGGACCGGTGCGCCGGCGCGCCGCTCGAAGGGTGCGTCGTCGAACCCGATGGTGCAGAGGTTTCGACCTGAGCCAACGACCTGGGCGAGGGAGCCCATGCTCTAGCCCAGCCGGGGGGCGTTGGGGTTGGAGATCACGGGTATGGGGCTCCGGGGTTGGGGGACCGCAGGCCAACCTATCCAGCCCCGGCCCCACCGGCGGGGGACCGATGACCGTTTGGTGACACACCACCCACGGTGTCGCCTTATAGGGGCCGCGCGGTCGGCCGCCGGCCGCAGGAGGGCAGGCGTGCACACCGGCGTTGGTCAGGACAGGCCCATGACATCGTGGACGGCAGGGGGCCACAGGCCCGCGTTCTCGGCGGACGAGATCGCAGAGGCCGTCCACCACTTCCGCGAACCGACATACGTGATCCGTGCGTCCGAGGCGGGCCCCCTGGGGGTGGCCCGCGGTGGAGCACCCCTGCGCGCCGACGAGCGCAACGGCGTCCCCAACTTCCCCCTGGTCGCCGCCCTGCCGGCCCTGTACCCCGAGTGGCTCGGCGATCGCTCCTTCCTCGAGGTCCACGGGCTGCGCTTCCCGTACGTGGCCGGGGCCATGGCCAACGGGATCGCCACCACCGATCTGGTGATCGCGATGGCCCGGGCCGGGATGCTAGGCTTCTTCGGCGCGGCCGGCCTGACCGTCCCCCGGATCTCTGGGGCCCTCGATCGGCTCGAGGCCGCCCTGGGGGGCAGCGCGTTGCCCTGGGGCAGCAACCTGATCCATGCCCCCAACGAGCCGAGGGTGGAGATGGCCACCGTCGAGCTGTACCTCGAGCGCAGGGTCCGCAGGGTCAGCGCGTCCGCCTATATGGGGCTCAACCCGATGGTGGTCCGCTACGCCTACAGCGGGCTCCGCAGGCTGCCCGATGGCTCGATCCATCGCGACAACCACCTCTTCGCAAAGATCAGCAGACCTGAGGTGGCCCGCCGCTTCCTCTCCCCCGCCCCCGCCGATCTGGTGACGAGCCTGGTCCGCGACGGTCTCCTCACCGCCGATGAGGCCTCGCTGGCCCGGAGCCTGCCCGTGGCCGAGGACGTGATCGTCGAGGCCGACTCCGGAGGCCACACCGACAACCAGACCCTGACGGCCCTGTTCCCCACCATCCTCGCGGTGCGGGATGAGCTGGCCGCAGCCCATGGATACCAGCGCCCCATCCGGATCGGCGCCGCCGGCGGGCTGGGCACCCCCACCGCCGTAGCCGCTGCGTTCCAGCTCGGCGCTGACTTCGTGCTCACCGGCTCGGTCAACCAGGCCTCCCTCGAGAGCGGCCTGTCGGACGTGGGCAAGGATCTGCTCTGCAAGGCTGGCCTGGCCGACGTCGTGATGGCTCCCGCGGCCGACATGTTCGAGCTGGGCGTCGAGGTGCAGGTCCTGCAGCGCGGCACCATGTTCGGGGTGCGCGCCAAGCGGCTGTACGAGGCCTACCAGGCCTACGACGGGATCGAGCACATCCCCTCCGAGGAGCGCGCCCGGCTAGAGCGTGAGATCTTCAAGGACGATCTCGAGACCATCTGGCGAGGCTGCGAGGCCTTCTTCGCCGAGCGGGATCCCTCGGAGCTAGCCCGGGCCGCATCCGATCCAAAGCACCGTATGGCGCTGGTCTTCCGCTGGTACCTCGGCCTGTCCAGCAGGTGGGCCATCGCCGGTGAGGCCGGCCGGAACATGGACTACCAGATCTGGTGTGGTCCCGCGATGGGTGCGTTCAACGCCTGGGTCCGGGGCAGCTTCCTCGAGCCCGCGTCCCAGCGAAGCGCGGTCCAGATCGCCCGCAACCTCCTCGAGGGTGCAGCCACGGTCACCCGGGCGCAGCAGCTGCGTGCCCACGGTGTGCCCGTCCCCAGCCGCGCCTTCATGTTCTCCCCCCGCCCCCTCGACGCGTAACAGGAGCCCTGATGAGCGTGCACGATCCCAGACAGTGCCCGATCGCCGTCGTCGGCGTCAGCGCCATCTTCCCCGGCAGTGTCGACGCCACCGGGTTCTGGAACGACATCGTCGAAGGCCGGGACCTGATCAGCGACATCCCCGAGAGCCACTGGCTGATCGACGACTACTACGATCCCGATCCTTCCGCGCCGGACAAGACCTATGCCCACCGGGGCGCGTTCCTGCCGGATGTAGACTTCGATCCCCTCGAGTGGGGCGTACCTCCCTCGATCGTACCGGCCACCGACACCACCCAGCTGCTCGCCCTGATCGTGGCGAAGCAGGTCCTCGAGGACGCCGCCGGAGACAAGCTCGCCGATCTCGACCGGGATCGGATCAGCTGTATCCTCGGGATCACCAGCGCTCAGGAGCTGCTTGGCACGATGGTCAACCGGCTCCAGCGGCCGGTGTGGGTCAAGGCCCTGCGGGAGCTGGGCTACGCCGAGGACGAGATCCAGGTCGCGGCCGAGCGGATCGCGGCCCAGTACGTACCCTGGCAGGAGTCTACCTTCCCCGGCCTGCTGGGCAACGTAGTGGCCGGACGGATCGCCAACCGCCTGGATCTGGGCGGCACCAACTGTGTGACCGACGCAGCCTGCGCCAGCTCGTTCTCCGCGGTGTCGATGGCGGTCAACGAGCTGTGGCTGGGTCAGTCCGATCTGGTGATCTCCGGCGGCGCCGACACCATGAACGACATCTTCATGTACATGTGCTTCAGCAAGACCCCCGCCCTGTCCCGCTCCGGAGAGTGTCGTCCCTTCTCGGATCGCGCCGACGGCACCCTGCTGGGGGAGGGCCTGGGCATGGTGGCGCTCAAGCGCCTGGCCGATGCCGAGCGCGACGGCGATCGGATCTATGCGGTGCTCAAGGGGATCGGCAGCTCGTCCGACGGTCGCTCGAAGAGCGTGTATGCGCCGGTGTCCACGGGCCAGGCCAAGGCCCTGCGCCGCGCCTACGCCATGGCGGGCTACGACGCCGACACGGTGGAGCTGGTCGAGGCCCACGGCACCGGCACCAAGGCCGGCGACGCCGCTGAGTTCGAGGGCCTGCGGATGGCGTTCACCGAGACAAGCCGCGCCGATCCCCAGTGGTGTGCCCTGGGCACGGTCAAGTCCCAGATCGGCCACACCAAGGCGGCCGCCGGCGCGGCGGGGCTGTTCAAGGTGGTGATGGCGCTACACCACAAGATCCTCCCGCCCACGATCAAGATCGATCGCCCCAACCCGAAGCTCGAGATCGACAGCTCACCGTTCTACCTGAACACCCGCTCGCGGCCCTGGATCCATGGGAGCGCTCATCCCCGCCGGGGCTCGGTCAGCTCGTTTGGCTTCGGCGGGAGCAACTTCCACCTCGCCCTCGAGGAGTACACCGGGCCCGGGCAGCAAGCCCTGCGCACCCGGACCATGCCCTGTGAGCTGGTGGTCCTCTCGGCCGACACCCCCGCAGCCCTGGCCGCCGCCGCCCGTCGGCTCGCCGATCGGAGCGACGTCCCGGGGTTCCTCGCCCACGCCGCCCACGCCGCCGCGGTGTCCCTCGATGTGTCCCGCCCCGCGCGCCTCGCGGTGATCGCCTCGGACGAGGAGGAGCTGGCGGCCCGGCTGCGCAGGCTCGCTGATCGGATCGACGACGATCCAACGCAGGCGCTCGAGATCCCCACCGGCCTGTACTACGCGACCGACGCCTCCCCGGGCCAGATCGCGCTGCTGTTCCCGGGCCAGGGCAGCCAGTACCCCCACATGGGTGGCGAGCTGGCGATGGCCTTCGACGCGGCCCGAGCCGCCTTCGACGCCGCCGCCGATCTAGACCTCGGGGATCAGCCCCTGCACCGGGTCATCTTCCCGCTGCCCGCCTTCGACGAGGCCACCGAGGCCCGGGCCGAGGCCCTGCTCCGGGCCACCGAGTGGGCCCAGCCCGCGATCGGCGTCACCAGCCTCGCGATGCTGGGGCTGCTGCAGCAGCTGGGGCTGTCGCCGGACGTGGTGGGAGGGCACTCCTACGGCGAAGTCACCGCCCTGTGCGCCGCCGGCGTCCTGTCCCCCAGCGACTGCCTGCGGGTCGCCCGCCGCCGCGGGGAGCTGATGGCCGAGGCCGCCGGCTCCGATGGCGCGATGATCGCGGTGCCGATGACCGTCGAGGAGGTCCGGCCCTACTCCGACGCCGCCCCCGGGGCGGTGCTCGCCAACCACAACACCCCCAACCAGGTCGTGGTCAGCGGGCCGACGGAGGCCATCGATCAGATCGAGGCCGCCCTGCGGGCCGACGGGATCGATCCCAAGCGGCTGGACGTCGCCACCGCGTTCCACAGCCCGGTGGTGTCGGCCTCAGTGGAGCCGTTCCGGAGCTTCCTCTCGGAGATCGAGATCCAGGCGCCACGGATCCCGGTGTTCCACAACCCCGATGCCACCCCCTACCCCTCAGAGCCCGACGCCATCCGGGAGGGGCTCGCCGGTGCGGTGGCGCGGCCGGTCCGCTTCGTCGAGCAGATCGAGGCCATGTACGCGGCCGGGATCCGGACCTTCGTCGAGGTGGGGCCGGGGCACGTGCTCAGCAACCTCACCGCGGAGATCCTCGGCGACAGGCCCCACGCCGCGATCCCCATGGATCGCCGTAGGAAGCACGGGGTGACGAGCCTGTTCCACGCGCTGGGGCGGCTGTGCGTCGCCGGCGTCCCGCTGGCGCTGGAGCGTCTGTGGGAGGGCGCAGCCCCCACCCCCGATCCCCACGATCGAGCTCGTCCCCGCCTGGCGCTGGCGATCAACGGGGCTAACTACGACAAGCCCTATCCGCCCCCGGGGGGTAGCGCTGCGCTGCCTAGGCCCAACCCCACGCGCACCGGCGCGGCGATGGCCCGCGATCCCGAGCCCCGGATCGTCGAGAAGATCGTCGAGAAGCGGGTGGAGGTCCCGGCCCCGGTCCCGGTCCCGGTCCCGGCCCCGCCCGGGCCCGACGCCGCCACCACCGCCCACACAGCCGATCTGTCGCCCTCTCCTGCGCAGCAGCCCACCGGAGCTTCGATGAGCCCTGCGCAGCAGCCCACCGGAGCTTCGATGAGCCAGCAGCACCCTGATCCCTGGATCCTCGCGTTCCAAGAGGCCCAGCGCGCGACCGTGGAGGCCCACTCAGCCTACCAGCAGGCGATGGCGTCGAGCCATGAGCAGTTCCTCCGCACCGTCGAGGCCTCCCTGTCCGGGCTGCAGGGCCTGCTGGGCGGCGTGCCGGCTCAGCCCGGGCTGCAGGGCCTGCTGGGCGGCGTGCCGGCTCAGCCCGGGCTGCAGCCAGCGTATCCACCGATGCAGCCGACGCAGCCGGCGGCGCAGCCGACGCAGCCGGCGGCGCAGCCGACGCAGCCGACGCAGCCGACGCAGCAGTCCGTGCCCGCGCCCCAGCCCGCAGCGCCGCCCCCCCCCAGTGAGCCCCCGGAGCTGTCCTTCGGTGCGTCCCCGACGCGGGCCCCCGACGACGGGATCTCCCTGGTGCAGAACGGCGTCGAGGTGCTGGGTGCAGCCTCCGTCCCCGCGCCCTCTGCGCCACAGCCCCCGGTCGCGACCGCGGTCGAGGCGTTGGACCTAGAGGCGCTGCTGCTGGACGTGGTGTCGGACAAGACGGGCTACCCCGCCGATATGCTCGAGATGTCCATGGCCCTCGAGTCCGACCTCGGCATCGACAGCATCAAGCGCGTCGAGATCTTGAGCGCGGTGCGGGACGCAGCGCCGGGTCTGCCGGAGGTCGACACCGCCGAGATGGCCAGGCTCCAGACCCTCGGGCAGGTCGTCGAGCACCTGAGGGGCTCCATGGGTGCCGGCGCGCTGACTCAGGGGGCGACCACGGAGGCAGGCGGGGCGACCGCGGTCGAGGCGTTGGACCTAGAGGCGCTGCTGCTGGACGTGGTGTCGGACAAGACGGGCTACCCCGCCGACATGCTCGAGATGTCCATGGCCCTCGAGTCCGACCTCGGCATCGACAGCATCAAGCGCGTCGAGATCTTGAGCGCGGTGCGGGACGCAGCCCCGGGTCTGCCGGAGGTCGACACCGCCGAGATGGCCAGGCTCCAGACCCTCGGGCAGGTCGTCGAGCACCTGAGGGGCTCCATGGG
>DRPG01000090.1 GCA_011376105.1 Deltaproteobacteria bacterium | reverse complement strand
GGAGACCAAGCAAGGATCGTGCCAGATACTGAGCAGCTGTCGAGCCAGGCGGGGGGGGTGCGTATTTCATTTTAGCTCATATTGACTCGATGATTTGAGACGTATCGAGCGAAGATGAACCCACCAGCGCGATCCACCCCGGGGCCGGCCCTGATCCCGTGTTGGAGGGTTTCCTCACCTGATCCGGGGGGGGAGGGGATCGTCGGTAACGGTTGGGCTGGATCGTGGAACCCCTGCACAGAACCGCAGGAGGATCCAATGTCCAACATGCTGCCCAACAACGAGCACCCCATCGAGCGCGTGGTGCGCGTCGTCCTCGGCCTCGGCCTGCTGTCGCTGCTTGTGGTGGGGCCGGTCCCGGGCTGGGGGCTGGTGGGCCTGATCGGCGTCGTGCCGCTGGCCACCGGAGCGATTGGCTCCTGCCCGATCTACACTGTACTTGGGATCTCCACGGCCTCGAAGGAGACCTGAGGAGGCCCACTGAGGGACGAACCCGAGACGGTCTTGCTGCGAGCGACGGCCACCGGGGATCGCGAGGCGTTCACCCAGCTGGTGGGCTCCACCCGAGATGGCGTGTGGCGGCTGATCCGAAACCTGACCTCGGATCCGGCCGCCGCGGAGGACGTGCTGCAGGAGACCTACGTGGCGGTGTGGCGATCAGCGAGCACATACCGGGGGGAGGGTTCGGCCCGTGCTTGGATCCATGGCCTGGCCCGTCGCCTCTCAGCGAGGAGCTGGCGCCGCCGCGCCGGGGAGCCCTCCACGCTGGTCCCGCTGCAGGAGCTGGGGGCCCAGGCGGGCTGGGGACGGGATCCTGAGGAGCTCACCGCTGCCCTCGAGGATCGGCAGCTGCTGGCCTCTGCCCTCGAGCAGCTGGCTCCCCACGATCGACAGATCCTCGTGCTCTGTGATCTCGAAGGCCTGTCGGGTCCCGAGGCCGGGGCGCTCCTGGACCTGACCCCGAGCGCTGCCCGGGTCAGGCTCCACCGCGCCAGGCTGAGGCTGATGGCGCAGCTTCGGGGAGGGAGCGATGGCTGATGTCCCGGCGGCCCGCCTCGAGGGGGGGCTGTGGTGCCATGAGGTGCTCGAGCGCCTCGATGCCTACGTCGATGGCTCCCTACCCTCCGATCAGCGGGCCGCGATCGAGGCCCACCTGGCCGCCTGTGATCAGTGTGAGCGCTTCGGTGGAGCCTACGCGCTGCTGGTGGGCGCGCTACGCCGCGGGCTCGGCGCGGCCCGGCCGCTGGGCTCAGAGCGTGCCCGGCGCCTCGAGCGACATCTACAACGGATCCTGGAGGAGTCATGAGCGCTGGTGTCGTCGTCCTCGTGTGTGTGCTCGCTGCGTTGGGGGTGGTGCTTGGGCTGCAGGCCTGGGCCCGGAGCCGGATCGCAGCGCAGCGGGGCCAGCACGTGCCGGCGCTGCCGGGGCCACTGGGCGAGGCGATGCGTGGAGACGTGCTGCTGTTCTTCCACAGCCCCAGCTGTGGCCCCTGCCGGGGGATGCACGCCCACCTGCAGCCCCTCGCCGCCTCCGATCCCCGGGTGCAGATCGTCGACGTCACCCGGGACACAGAGGCTGCCCGGGCCTTCAAGATCATGGCCACCCCCACGGTGATCACCGTCCGGGGTGGGCTCATCGAGGACACGAGGATCGGGGCGATGCCGCCCGGCGCCCTCGACGCGCTGCTGGCCACGCTGTCTCCCCGATGATCCGGGCGCTCAGTGGCTGCGCAGCTCCCGCACCACCACGAGCAGCAGCCACGCCCAGGGCGCCCCGTGCAGCAGCAGATCGCCACAGTCGATCCAGCCCATGCCCACCCCGCCTCCGGCGAGCCAGCGCAGCTTGCCCACGATGTGGGGCTCGGGGGTGAAGGGAGCCAGGCCCAGGGTGAGACAGAGCAGGGCGGGCATCACGAGGTGCTGGAGCTGCAGGCCCCCCTCCCAGCGGCTCATCGCCCCCATGTCGTGCACCTCGGCGACGCCGCCGGTGCGCAGGATCTGTGCTGCGCTGCGGCTGCGGGCGCCGCTGCGGCAGTACAGCACGATCGGGCGTTGGGGATCGAGGGAGCCCACCTCGGCTCTGAGCCCAGCCAGCGGGATGTTGACCGCGCCGGGCAGGTGCCCGTGGGCGAACTCGGTCGGGGTGCGGACGTCCAGCAGCAGGGCGCCGGCCTCGACCAGGCTCCGGGCTCGCTCGTCTCGGCTCACAGGCGCTCCAGGGTGCCGTCGGGGTTGGAGATCACGGGCTCGTAGCCCTCTGCGGTGAGGGCCCAGCGCTTGCCGTACACGTGGACCCTCCGGGTGGGCTGCCCAGCGCTGTCGACCAGCGGCCCCCCCACATGGGTCCAGGCCAGGAGGCTGCCCTCGAGGTTGAGCACCTC
>DRPG01000089.1 GCA_011376105.1 Deltaproteobacteria bacterium | reverse complement strand
CGCGGCCCGGCTGTCTATGGCCCGTGCGATCACCGCCGATCGCTTCGGCCTGATCGCGGCCGGCGATCTGGCCGCGTCCCTGCGGCTCGAGATGGCGTCCACCACGGGCCTGGCGTCGGGGGCCCTGACCTGGGACACCAGCGCCTACCTGGCACAGTGTCGCGCCTTGGCCGAGGCCTCGGGATCCGGAGCTCCGGGCTCGGCGTTCTCTGAGCATGGGCTCCGGGCCTGGGCCCTGTGGCTGTTCAGCGAGACGGATCTGTTCCGGCGGGTGGCGGGGTGGGGCTCTGAGGCACGCTCCATCGACGACGTGGACGCCGAGATCAGCAGGGTGCTGGGGGCCACCGAGGTCGAGGGGCTGCTGGAGACGGCCCTGTCGCTCGAGCCCATCCCCGAGATCCACGAGTGTGCGCTGGCGGCCTCCGCCCTGGTCGCGCTGGCCGACAGCCAGCTGGCCGAGGAGGAGATCCGGGCGATCGAGAAGGTGTTTGCGCCCCTGGTCGGGGACTGGCAGCGCTACCTCGAGTGGGATCATGCGCTGGAGGCCTTTGCCGACACCGGATCGGTGGTGATCGCGGGCGGGCCGGTGATCCAGCGCTCAGTGTTCCAGGTCTTGGTGCACGTCCTGGCCGCCGACGCCGAGGTCGAGGCCCGGGAGATCGACATGATCTGCGCCATCGGCGACGCGTTGGAGGCGGGTCCACTGTTCCGGGCGCTGCTCGCGCCGGTGCTCAAGACCCTGGGGGAGGAGCCCCGGGATCTGGCGCACAGTCAGCAGGTGATCTCGATCCCCGCCCGCACCTCCGAGGCGGAGACCGCGCTGACGGTGTTCCTCCGGGGGATCCAGCGCCGCGGCGGTGGCGAGGCGACCCTGCGGAGGATGTATCGATTGCTCGGAGATCGGGAGGGGACCCGGGCGAGCCGCGCCACCGTGGCGCGGATCCTGACCTCGGTGGGGCTGCAGGCTCAGGGGGGGCTCGACGAGACCCCCCTCGATCAGCCGATCCCGTTCTCTCTGACGCCGGAGGCCGCAGAGGAGCGCTACGCCGAGGCCCCCACCATCCGGATGCGGATCCCGGTCGAGCAGGTGGCGACCGCGCGCCAACGCCTGGGGCGGGGGCTGAGCCGGCTGCGGGAGGCGCTGGTGTCCGGCGACGGCCGCAGCCCCTCGGTCCGCCTGCGGGAGTGTCGGATCGGGCGGGCCTTCGATCTGCACGAGCTGGAGCAGCTCTCCGTCGGCCACGGGGAGCGGGTGTTGGCCCTGGTGGGGGAGGTCCAGGCCGCCCGGGTGGTCGACGGGCGGGAGGTGGGGGTCCACCCCCTGGCGAAGCAGGTGAGCCAGCAGCTGGTCGCGCTGCACCGGGAGGCGACCGCGCGCTACGAGCAGAAGGGCGCCCGGGATCTGTACGTGGGCCACCCGTTCCTCACCGGGATGATCGGAGGCTACCTGGTGCGGGGGCCGCTGGTGCTGCACCCCTGCGATCTGTCCCGCACCGACGCCCGGGGGTTCTCGCTGGTGCCCCGGGCCGGGGAGCCCAGGGTGGTCAACCAGGCCCTGATCCGGCTGCTGTTCTCCAAGAAGGGGCTGCCCTTCCCCGAGGATCTGGCTGAGGCCCTGGATCGGGCGGCCGCCGACGATCTGGGCTCGGTGCGCAGGGTCCTGGCTGACTCGGGGCTCTCCGCCCGCCCCGAGGGCGACGCGCTGCGGGCCCTCGAGGATCGCGAGGTGGATCTGAAGACCTGGGCTGACGGCCGGGTGGTGCTCGAGCCCTGCGCCGTCCTGGGCTTCTTCCCGCAGTCCACCTCGGACATGATCCAGGACTATGACGCGCTGCTGGCCGCGGTAGCTGACGCCCGGGTCCCGCTGGCCGACAAGCTGGGGGCCGCCGGCTCGCTGCTGCCCGCCGAGCTGCGGCAGGAGCTGTGCGTCTCCGGGATCACCGAGGATCCATCAGACGATCCCATCGTCCCGGTGGTGCCCGCCGATCCCTCGCAGCGCAGCGTGCTGATCCGGGCCCGCAGCCAGCGGGTGCTGGTGGTGGACGGGCCCCCGGGCACCGGCAAGTCCCAGGTGATCGTGAACCTGGTGGCCGACGCGCTGTCCCGCGGCAAGACCGTGGCGGTGGTGTGCGAGAAGCGGGCAGCGCTGGATGTCGTCGCCCAGCGCCTCGAGTCGGTGGGCCTGCGGCACCTGCTGGCGGTGGTCCACGACATACACGACGATCGGCGGCCGCTGTACACCCAGGTGATCGCCCGCCTAGGGGAGGGCCACAGCCACGATCTCGAACCGTCTGAGGTCGAGGCCGTCCAGCTCGAGCTAGACCGGATCACCGGGGAGCTTGCCTCGCGCAGGCGTGCCCTGCTGCTGTCCCTGGGGGAGGGCCAGCCCTCGGTCGGGCAGCTCCACCTGCTGGCGTCCTCGTTCGAGGGGTCGCCCCCGGTCGCGCTGGAGCCCGGGCTGATCCAGCTGCCGGGGGAGGCGCTGCAGCGCCTGGCTGAGCGGGTGGGCCGGGAGGCGCCCCACGCGGATCTGCACCGGCGTGGCTCGGTGTGGCGGGCGCCGGAGGGCAAGCCCGACCGCCCCTCCCTCGCCGAGGCCGAGCCCGAGCTGCTGGCCCGGATCCAGGCGGCTCTGCGGGAGGCGAAGGGCACGGCGAGGCACCTGCACGCCCTGGAGACGAGCCAGGGGGTGCGGGCCCGGTATGTGGCGCCCGCCACCGACGCGATCCGGGCCGCCCTGGCCACCAGCGGGGCCCGCAGGGATCGGGGCCAGCGCGAGCTGTTCGCCGCCTGGCTGGAGCGGGGCGACGATCCGGCCCTGGCGGTGCTGGTCCGCCGCCTCACCGAGGCGTGGGCCGACGTCGAGATCTGGCAGGAGACTGTACCCGAGCCGATCAGCGAGCGGTCCCAGCTCGAGATCACCGAGGACGTGCGGTTGGCCATGGCGGTGACCCGCTCCTGGGGCTCGTCGGTCCTGCGGTGGCTCTCCATCGCCTGGTGGCAGGCCCGCACCGTGCTGCAGACCACCCTGGCGTCCCAGTGGCCGTCCGCTGCGGCGGACCCGGTGGACGAACACCTGGTCGAGCGGATCGAGGAGCGCTCAGCGGGCTCCGAGGCCTGGCTGGCCCTGCGCAAGCTGCTCGAGATCCTCCAGATCGAGCCGCTGCTGCCGGACACCGCCACCGCGGTGGTCTGGGTCGAGCGGATCGTCGAGACCTTCGCCGCCACCCGCCCGGTGGTGGAGGCGGAGTCGCTGCTGCGCAAGGCCGAGGCCTGGCCTGAGACCCGGCGGGCGGCTGCGCTGGAGCCTTGGGAGCGGATGTTGCGGGAGCGGCTGGTGATGATCGAGGCCGCCAAGCAGCACGCCGCGACCTTCCGGCCGGCGCGGCGGTACTTCCCCTGGCACGGGGCCTGCCCCTCGAAGCGGGTCTCCGATGCGCTGTACGAGGCGTGGATCATCGACGTGCCGCGGATCGTCGCCTCGGATCACAACCTGGATCAGGCCACCGAGCTGTACCCTGAGGCCCGGGGGCTGGTCCAGCGCCTCGCGGACGCCGTCGGGGGAGCGCCTGCCCCCGGTGGATCGGGCACGCCCGCGCTCGGGGCCAGCTCCTCCGACTGGGCGGATGCGATCGAGCACGGCTGGGCGGTGGGGGGGCTAGAGCAGCTCGAGCGCAGGTTCCCCGCCCTGCGGGCGCTGGATCGGGCGCCGGAGGGCCGGAGGGCCGAGCTGGAGGCTGGG
Source organism: Deltaproteobacteria bacterium (assembly GCA_011376105.1). GTDB lineage: Bacteria > Myxococcota_A > UBA796 > UBA796 > DRPG01. The sequence continues at coordinate 8,934 of DRPG01000089.1, read as the reverse complement.
CTGGCGCGGCTGGTGGTCCGCCGGGGCGAGCTCCAGGTGCAGCGGATCCTGGCCGCCGCGGATCGGGTGCCGCTGCTCACCGAGGCCCGCCCCGAGCGGGGCCACAGCGAGACCCCGCTGCAGAAGGCCCGCGAGCAGATGCTGCGGGAGGCACGGAAGCGGCGCCATATCTTGTCCCTTCGGGGGTTTGTCCGCCAGTTCGCCGATCGAGGGCTGATGGATCTGATGCCGGTGTGGCTGCTGTCGCCCGAGACCATCGCGGTCTTGTTCCCCGGCCGGCCCGTGTTCGATCTTGTGGTGATGGACGAGGCGAGCCAGTGCACGGTGGAGAAGGGCCTGCCCGCGCTGATGCGGGGGCACCAGGCGGTGATCGCCGGCGACGATCGGCAGATGCCCCCCACCTCGTTCTTTGAGATCAAGGGCAGCGACGAGGGGGAGATCGGCACCGAAGACACGGTGGAGGCCGACGCCTTGACCGCTGAGTCGCTGCTGGTGCTGGCCCGGGAGCGCTGTGTCCACGAGGGGCTGCGGTGGCACTATCGCTGCCTGCGGGAGGAGCTGATCGCGTTCTCCAACCACGCGATGTACGGTGGAGATCTGTTCACCGTCCCGTCGGTGGCCACCACCCGGGCGCAGCCCGCCCTGCGGTGGGAGGCGGTGGCGGACGCACGCTACGAGGGGGGCTCCAACCCGGTGGAGGCCGCCCGGGTGGTCGAGCTGCTCGGGGAGCTGCTCGGCTCCACCGCGCCACCGTCGGTGGGGGTGGTCACGTTCAACGTCCAGCAGCGACAGACCATCCAGGACGTGATCGACGCCAGGATCGAGTCGGATCCATCGTTTGCCCTGGCCTACGCCGAGGCCAGCGGCGATCCGGCCCTCGATCGCAGACCGTTCGTCAAGAACCTCGAGGCGGTCCAGGGAGACGAGCGCGACGTGATCATCTTCTCCCTGGGGCACGCGCCGGTGGTGCGGGCCGACGGCGAGCTCACCGTCCCCGCCCGGTTCGGGCCCCTGGGCCAGGCCGGCGGAGAGCGCAGGCTCAACGTCGCGGTGTCCCGGGCGAAGGTGGCCTGTGTCGTCGTGGCCTCCTTCGAGCCGTCGATGCTGTCGGTGGCCAACACCAAACACCCAGGCCCCAAGCTGCTCAAGGCCTTCCTCCAGTATGCGTGGGACCTGAACTGTGGACGCCGTCTGGCCGCCGACAAGACCCTCGATCGGGTCCGCAGCGGTGGCCTGGGGGAGGCGCCGGTGCGTGCCGGGGCCTCGAGCCTCGGGGTCCCGTCGCTGGCCGCCCAGATCGCCCAGCAGCTCGACGAGCGCTCGATCGCCTACGATCTGGAGGTCGGCACCTCGGGCTTCCGGGTACCCCTGGCGATCGTCGATCCCCAGGATCCGACGACGTATCGGATCGCGGTGCTCACCGACGCAGGCGACGGGGCGCCCGGCGCCGACGTGGACGTGCTTGAGGCCCACCTGCACCACCCGGGTGTCCTCGAGGCCCGGGGCTGGCAGGTGATCCGAGTCGACAGCCGCACCTGGCACCGTGATCGGGGCTCGGTGATCGATCGGATCGTGGCGTTGGCCGAGGAGGTGAGGCCCAGCGCCGAGGTACCATCGGTCACGCCGGAGGTCGGAGAGGAGTAGCCACGGTGGTCAGGTTCGTCGATCTCCAGGGACAGCGCCATGATCTAGACGCAGCCACGCTCGAGCTGCACCACCGCGCCGCCCCTGAGGCCGCCTACCCCCAGGGGGAGGTGGCGATGCACCCGGGGGCGCTGCCCGGTGGGTGAGGCTACGAGCCGCACCCCGCCGGGGCGAGCCAGCCCGTGGGACGCCGTGATCGCAGATCCGAGGGATCCAGCGGCGAAGCTGGTGTACGCCGACTGGCTGCTGGAGGCGGGCGATCCCCACGGGGCCTGGATCGTGCTCCAGCTCCGTGGAGGCTCGAGCGCCGAGCGTGTCGCGCTGCTGGCGCAGATGAACCGACGGCTGTTCGGCTCCGAGCGCCCCCCCGGGATCCAGACCGCCTGGCGGGAGGGCTTCCTCTCCACCCTGCGGATCGGAGGAGAGGGGGGCGCCGTCGGAGCGCGCCTGCACAAGGTGTTGGGCGAGCGGGCTGCGCGGATGCTGCACACCCTCATCGTGGCCTGTGTGGGGCCATCGGACGAGGTGGAGAGTGTCGTCGACGCGCTCTGTGCCACCGGCCCCCACCCGACCCTGCGCCACCTGTCGCTGATCCAAGGCTCCGAGCCCGTGCGCCTGGGGTGGCACGCGACGCTGGAGCCGGGCCCGGGGCTCGCCCAGCGGCTGGGGGCGCTGTGGCACCTGGCGGCGGCGGTGCCGGGGCTGCAGGATCTCGAGCTGGTGAGCGGGAGCGTCGAGGTTGCGCCGTTTTCCCTGCCCAGGCTCAGAGCCCTGACGATCCGGGGAGAGCTGACCGACACCCTCCTCGCCCAGCTCCAGCTCCTCGACGCGCCCCGGCTGCAGACCCTGAGGCTCCTCGGGGGGGCTCCCGAGCTCGACTCACTGCTCCAGCCGCTCCTCGTCCTCCCCGGCCTGGAGGGCCTCGAGACCCTGGTGCTGCGGAGGATCGTCAGGCTCGACGCGATCCTGCCGGTGCTGCTGAGGGCGCCCCTGGCGTCGGGGCTCCGGTGTCTGGATCTGTCCCTGTGTCGGCTCGATCCAGATGCTGAGGCGCGCACCTGCGAGGCCCTGGCGGCGGGCGCGCTGCCCGGGCTCGCGTGGCTCGCGCCCTGGCGGGAGCTCTCCGTGGGGGCCCAGGTCACCCTCCGGGAGCTGGGGATCCAGCGGGTCGCGGGGTGGCGCGAGGATCTGAGGCTGCACGAGCTAGACGGTGGGAGTGAGCTTGATCGTGTCTGAGGGGTCGCCGAGCCCTGGCTGGGCGGGCGCCCGCCCCGGCCCCGGCTCCGCCCCGGCCCCGGCCCGGCGTCCGCCCCGGCCCCGGCGTCCGCCCCGGCCCCGGCGTCCGCCCCGGCCCCGGCGTCCGCCCCGGCCCCGGCGTCCGCCCCGGCCCCGGCCCCGGCGTCCGCCCCGGCCCCGGCCCGGCGTCCGCCCCGGGCCCGGCGCTCGCCCCGGGCCCGGCCCTGGCGTACCCTGATCTCAGCGGTGAGGAGCTCGCGTGACAGGCACCCCCAGGCTCGACGGCGTCTTCGGTCGCATGGTCGGTAGGCTCCCCTCCGAGGGGATCCTGTTGATCGCCACCGATCTCCAGGGCAATCTGGTGGACTTCGAGCGCATGATCGAGCTGTACCACGTCGAGGCGAGGCAGCAGCCCACTGTGCTGGCGTTCTGCGGGGACCTGATCCATGGGCCTCCCCCCGAGCTGCAGGCGCCCGGGGCCTGGCCCTGGCACCTTGGCACCCGCTACGAGGACGCGTCCGCGGAGCTGTTGCTGCGGTTCGAGGAGCTGATCTACGCCGAGCAGGTGCTGTCGGTGATGGGTAACCACGAGCACGCCCACGTCGGCGGGCCGGTGGTCCCCAAGTTCTACCCCGACGAGGCCGCCGTGCTGGATGCGAGCCTGGGCCCCGATCGGGATCGGATCTGTGGGCTGATCCGCACCCTCCCCCTGATGGTGGTGGCCGAGTGTGGTGTGGTGCTGACCCATGGCGCACCCCGCCACACCGCGCCGTCGATCGAGGCGTTCGAGGCGCTGTCGTGGGGGGGCTACGAGCAGGTGCCCATCCTGCAGATGGTCGATCGCGATCCCCTGGGGGCGCTGCTGTGGGCCCGGGGTTGTGACGACGCCAGCGCCCTGGATCTGCTCGAGGTCGTGACCGGACGCCGATCGGGGGTGGTCGTCCATGGCCACGACATCGTCCGCACGGGCTACGATCGAGAAGGGGAGCACCACATCGTGGTCTCCACCTCGTTCGCGCTGCTCGATCGCCACAAGACCTACGTCCGCCTCGATCTCTCAGCACGGTACGAGTCGACCCGGGATCTCCAGGAGGGGCAAGAGATCCTCCCCCTGTATCCTTGATCCAGATCCAGCTGGACGATCGAGCTCGATGATCCGATGGGGCGTGACCTGGAGGTCACGTGCTCGACGACAAGCCACTGGAGGTCCGGGTCGGACGCCTCGATGGCGAGACCGTCCCCTGTCGCCTCGAGGTGATGGAGGCCGACTTCGCTCGGATCCGGCTCGATGCCTCGGATCCTCTGCCTGAGACCTCGACGGTGGCGCTGTGGATCGAGGACGGAGGGAGCTCCCTGGTGGTCCCCGCGTTCACCGCCTGGCCCGAGATCGAGGGAGACACCCAGGTCTGCGACGTGTTCTTCGCCCAGCCCAACGCGCTGCAGGGGCGGCCCGACGACGCGGTGGACCGACGCCGGGCGGTCCGGGTCGCGCCCAAGACCTGCGAGATCGAGATCTGGCTGACCTCCGATCGGCCTGGGGTGATCGATCCGGTGCCCTGCACGCTGGTGGATCTGTCCACCGGGGGCATGTGTGTCGAGCTGGCGCCGGGGGACGAGCCGACCACGCCGTTCACCGGAGGTGCGTTCCAGATCCTGCTGCCCCATGAGCAGTGGCCCTTGGTGCTCTACTCCCAGGTCCGGCACCGGAGCCGTCGCTCCCGAGACGTCGTGCGCTACGGGCTGGCGTTCGATCACAGCCGCACGGTCTCGTTTGAGGATCAGACCGCCCGGATCGCCGGCTGGGTGGCCCACCGACTGGCTGAGCTCGCTGATCGGGTCTGCCCCGAGCCCGCGGGGGCCGAGCCGGCTCCACCGCTTGGGCCCGCGGGGGCCGAGCCGGCTCCACCGCTTGGGCCCGTGCTCACCTCGGCGGAGGGCGAGCTCGCCGCCGGGCCCCCCCGGCACGACGAGATCCTCCGGCACGACGAGCCCCCCCGGCACGACGAGCCCCCCCGGCACGACGAGCCCCCCCCGCCCGACGAGGGCGGGGATCGAGACCTCTCTGGCCCGGCCCCTGAGGTGGGCGCCGGGGAGGGCGTGCCCCCGGAGGTCGGACGCTCAGGGGGCGAGCCCGTCGTGTCCCCTGGGGAGGGCGTGCCCCCGGAGGTCGGACGCCCAGGGGGTGAGCCCGTCATGTCCCCCGAGGGCGCTGGAGCCTCCGGGGACGGGTCGATCGGTCCTGACCGGGTGCTGCTCTCCGGGGCCTCAGGGGATGTGTCCGTGGCCGCGGCGTCGGGGGTCTCTGACGAGGTCGATGTGCAGGGGCCGGGTCCTGAGGGAGAGGAGCTACAGCCCTGGGCTGCACAGTTCTGGTCCGATGCTGACAGCGAGGGGAGCACCCCCGATCTCCTCAGGGTGGGTTAGACTCTCGGCACCATGCAGCGACACCTCTCTATCTTGTTGTCCTTCCTCGCCGCGGCCTGCTCGGGCTCTCCCAACAGCGGAGCTGCCCCGATCGCCCCCGATGGTGTCCCCGCCGACTGCGACAGCACGGAGACCTACCCCACCGGCGCGGTCGAGCCGATGGCCCTGGGAGAGACGATCTCGCCCTACCGCTGGCCCACCGCGATCCACCGGGGCACCGGGGTGTCCACCCCCCTCGATCTGGCGAAGGTGCCGTGCAACACCGACACGGTGATCGACTGGAGCCCCTTCGACGTGCTCTTGTTCGTCTCGATCCCCGCCTGGTGAGGCTCCTGTCAGAGGCACGCCAGTTCGGTGGCCGCAGTGGAAGACGAGATCGTGGCAGCCGGCGCTCAGATCATCTGGGTGCTGGAGGCCGACGTCCGGCAGACGCCGGGCACGGCTGAGCTGTGCATGGCCGCGATGGATGGGTTCGGCAGCCTCGATCAGGGCTGGTGTGTGGGGGATGGGCAGACCGAGCCGGTCCCCGGCACCTTCGACAACTCGCCCTTCAGCCAGTACCGTGGGTTCGACATCATCGTGCACCGCGAGACGATGGAGATCGTCTGGTCGTCGAGCCATGGCTCACCGTCTGGCAACGAGAACCTCGACGGCGACGGTGTGCTCGCCGCGGTGGTGGAGGCGATCGGCACGCGGTAGCCTGCCCCCACACGCGCCCTGTCACCATACGTGTCGAGGCGATGTCCTACGTCCCCGACAACCCGTTGATCGTCCAGAGCGATCACACCATCCTGCTTGAGACGCAGGGGCCTCGCTATGTCGAGGCCCGCGATGCGCTGCTGGGCTTCGCTGAGCTGGTGAAGAGCCCAGAGTATGTGCACACCTGGCGGGTCACACCCCTGTCCCTGTGGAACGCAGCGGCGGCGGGCCACGACGTCGAGTCGGTGATCGACACGCTGGTGTCCCTGGCCAAGTACCCGGTGCCCGACAACGTCCCGGCCTCGATCCGGGGCTGGATGTCCCGCTATGGGACCCTGCGGCTGGTCCGCGACGGAGCCATCCTCCGGCTGGAGGTCGACGATCCAGACGACCTCGAGCTGATCCAACACCTCAAGCCGGTCGCGGCGCTGCTGGGGCCGGCCCTCGATGATCACGGGCTGCAGATCCATCCCCGGCACCGGGGGGAGCTCAAGGCGGTGCTCGCCCACCACGGGCACCCGGTGCAGGATCTAGCCGGCTACGACGATGGCGACGCGCTGCAGATCGAGCTGAGCACGACCTCGTCCCGGGGCGAGCCCTGGGGCCTGCGCGACTACCAGGTCGCGGCGATCGATGCGTTCTGTGGAGGCCCCGCGGCGGGCTCTGGGGTGGTGGTGCTGCCTTGTGGGGCCGGCAAGACCCTGGTCGGGGTGGGGGCGATGGCCCGGATGGGCATGCGCACCCTGGTGGTGTGCACCGGCCACGTCGCGCTGCAGCAGTGGAAGCGGGAGATCCTGCGACGCACCACCCTGACCGAGGATCAGGTCGGGGAGTACAGCGCCACGCTGAAGCAGCTGCGTCCGGTCACCCTCACCACCTACCAGCTGCTCACCTGGCGCAAAGACAAGACGTCCGCGCCTGCGCACCTCCGGCTGTTCTGCGAGGCCAACTGGGGCTTGATCGTGTACGACGAGGTCCACCTGCTGCCCGCGCCGTTGTTCCGGGAGACCGCGCTGCTGGCGGCGCGGCGGCGCTTGGGCCTGACCGCCACCCTGGTCCGCGAGGACGGTCGGGAGACCGACGTGTTCGCCCTGGTGGGCCCCAAGCGCTTCGATCTCCCCTGGCGGGTGCTGGAGCACCAGGGTTGGATCGCCAGCGCTGAGTGCGTGGAGCTGCGGGTGGCCCTGTCGAGCGCCGATCGACTGCGCTACGCGGGGGCCAGCGAGCGGGCCAGGTTCCGGATCGCAGCCACCAACGCCCGCAAGGGGGCGGTGGTCGAGCGCCTGCTGGAGCGCCACCGCGACGCAAAGGTGCTGGTGCTCGGGACCTACCTCGATCAGCTGCGGTGGATCGCGCGTAGGTTCGAGCTGCCGATCATCACGGGGAAGACCCCGGGTGCCGAGCGCCAGGCGCTGTTCGAGCGCTTCCGCTCGGGGGGGTGCGCCGCCCTGGCCCTGTCGAAGGTGGGCAACTTCGCGGTGGATCTGCCGGATGCGTCGGTGGCGATCCAGGTGTCAGGCAGCTTTGGCTCCCGCCAGGAGGAGGCCCAGCGCCTGGGCCGGATCCTGCGGCCCAAGGCCGGCGTCAACCGGGCGCTGTTCTACACCCTGGTGACGTCCAACTCCCGGGAGCAGGCGTTCGCGGAGCGTCGCCAGCTGTTCCTCGCTGAGCAGGGCTATCCCTACCGGATCGAGGTGGTGCCGTGAGGGCCGTCTCGGTGCTCGAGGTCTCCGACGCCGGGGTGTGGCAGGAGCTAGAGGCGCTGATCCCCCTCGACGATCACCTCGGCGAGGCGCTGTCTCCGCTGCGGCGGGTGACCACGCCCTCCTTCGAGCGCGAGGCGCTGCCTGCGCTGCAGCGGGGCGGCGCGGTGGTCCTGGTGCGCAACGCCCGGCGCAGCGTCGAGACACAGCGCGGGGCCCGTGCACACCTCGCCGACGAGATCGCGGGGCTGTCGCTCGCCGCGCGGTCGCTGCTGTTCGCAGCTCAGCGCTACGCCACCGATCACCTGGTGCTCGGAGCCCAGGTCTGGGATCCGGGGGGGGACGCGCCCTCGGTGCGGGAGCTGCTGAGCGCCCAGCTGATCGAGCCCCTGGCCGACGATGAGGCGCCGGACTGGGCCGGGCGCTACCATCTCCACCCTGATCTGCCTCCTCCTCCGCCCCTGGCATGGGATCTCGAGGAGGCGGTGATGGAGGAGACCGATGATCTCCAGGAAGGCCCGGGCAGCCCCGTGGCGCTGCTGCACGATCTAGCCGCGCTGGCGGCGGCGATCGGGCACCTCAGTCCCCGCCGTACCCACGCCAACACCCTGTCGAAGGCCGACGCCCGGCGGCTGGGGCAGCGCCTGGCCGACGAGGAGCTGGCCTGCGACGGTCAGCTCGAGCCCCACCCCCGCTGGGGCCGGGCCCTGCTGTCCCTGGAGCTGCTGGGGGCGGTCTGTATGGATCCGGTCTCCCGCCGGCTGTCCCTGGATCTGGGCCTCGAGGGGGTGCTCGCCGGCTCCACCTCCCTCGCCCTCGATCGGCTGGTGCACCGGCTGGTGGATCCAGATCTACGGGTGGCCCTGCCCGCGGTGCACGCGGCCCTGGTCCAGGCCGGGCCGGGGGCCGTCGACGAGGTGGTGTTCCTCGATCTGGTCCGGGAGCAGCACCGGGATCTGTTGTTTCGGCCCTGGCTGCGTCGCGGCGCCGCGCTGTACCCCACCCTGGGGGACAACGTGCTGCGGATGTTCGACGACGCAGGCTTCGACGCGGTCGAGGCCCCGATGATCCAGGCGCTGCTGCGTCGCCTGCACCTGCTGGGCTTGATCCGTAGGGCGCCCGGTGTGTTCGCGGCGAGCCCAGACGGCCGCGTCTGGGCTGGGATCGAGGCGGGTCCGATGCCTCCGATCTGGATCAGCTCGGATCTGGAGGTGGTGGTGCCGCCCGG
>DRPG01000088.1 GCA_011376105.1 Deltaproteobacteria bacterium | reverse complement strand
GTGGTGGTAGAGGTAGAGGTGCGTCCCGGCGATGCTCTCGCCGAAGAGGTAGCCCGATCCCCCCTTCTGGACTGAGGTGATCAGCTCCGGGGCGAGATCCGAGGGGCCAGGTGGCTCCGGCGTCGTCCAGGCGATCGGCTCGGCCCGGGGATCGAGCAGGAGTCCGTAGAGCCCGGGGACATTCCGGAGCTTGCTGGGGAGCAACGACTCGGCGAGCCACAGGCTAGAGATCTCGATCCCCACGACCCCGATCCGGGCTCCTTCGTGCTCGATCCTGTGCCCGATCGCTGCCCCGCCCCCCGGGCGCCGCAGCCAGACCGCCCGGGGGCTCGCCTGAGCGGCCTGGTAGAGGGGATCGGTCCGGGGATCGGTGCGGGCGTGGTGCCCGGGCAGCGCCACGGAAAGCCCTGCGTCGAGGCCCACCCAGAGCAGGGTGGCGGCGTCTTGGCGGGCGAGGGGGGCGGGGAGCTGCCGTCCCAGGGCCCCGACCACCTCGCCCCAGCCTGGAAGCGGCTCCTCGATCCCCAGCAGCGCCGCTGAGGGCAGGTCTGGGCTCACCCAGCCCGGACCCAGGGGATGTGTGGCGTCCTGGAGCTGGCCGCCTGGGGGAGGGGGGCGATCCAAGGCGAAGTCCGAGGGGGGGACGAGGCGTGGCGTCCGCCGAGCAGACTGGACGGTCAGGGCCTCGGTGGTCAGGGCCATCGCGGTGTTCAGAAGCCCCCGTAGCTCCACGAGCTGGCCTTCGAGCCGGCTGGCCTGGGCCGCCGACAGGGTCAGGCTGGTGACCAGCTGGCGCGTGTGGGTGTCAGAGCGGTGGCCCTGCCACAGGGCACCGCCCACCCCCGCCGCGGTGACCAGCAGGGCGATCGCACCCAGCAAGAGCAGGCCCAGGGTGGTCAGCCCCCCGGCCTGGAGCCACAGCAGACCCCCGGGACGGGCCAGGGCCGCCCTGGGGGCGGATCTGGTCGCAGAGACAAGCTCTGCTGAGCCCTGGCTCCCCGGTGTAGCTCGGATCGAGGCCTCGGGAGAGGGGGGAGGATGGGGCCTCGGGGTGACCAGCCTCTGAGTGATCAGCCGGGCCTCCGTCGCCCTAGAGGGGGCCTCCTTCGCCCTAGAGGGGGCCTCCTTCGCCCCGGAGCGGGCCTCCTTCGCCCTAGAGGGGGCCTCCTTCGCCCTAGAGGGGGCCTCCTTCGCCCTAGAGGGGGCCTCCGTCGCCTCGGAGCGAGCCTCCGTCGCCCCGGAGCGGGCCTCCTTCGCCCCGGAGCGGGCCTCCTTCGCCCCGGAGCGGGCCTCCTTCGCCCCGGAGCGGGCCTCCTTCGCCCTAGAGGGGGCCTCCTTCGCCCCGGAGCGGGCCTCCGTCGCCTCGGAGCGGGCCTCCGTCGCCTCGGAGCGGGCCTCCTTCGCCCTAGAGGGGGCCTCCGTCGCCCCGGAGTCATGGGGCAGGGGGGGCTCGCCCGGATCGCTGTGCTGCAGGAGGGTGGTTGCGTCTAGGGCGGGCTCGGGTCGGGGGAGCATGAGGGGCCGCAGCCCCCCGGGGACGCACAGCTCGGTGGCGTCATCGGCGATCTCCTCCTCGTGGGTGAGGACGGTCTGCACCTCGTCGGGGGCGTACAGCTCGGCGGTGTCGTCGGTGAGCTCCTCCTCGGTAAAGGTGAGGAAGGTCTGGGGGCGCTGGGGGGCTGCACGTCGATCGGTGAAGGCGGTGGTGGCGCTCTCCGGCGGGGCGTCGTCCCAGGGGGTGCGATGCTGGGTCAGAGCGGGCCTGAGGTCGTCGGCGAGCGTCTCGACGGACATGTCGTCCGCCAGGGTCTCCGCGGCCTCGTGCGCCAGGTCTCCCGCGTCCCCGCGGGCGGGACGGGAGCGGTGGAGCCTGACCTGGTGGAGCGCGTGGGCTGCGGGGGACAGGTGCGCTCTGTCGTCGGGCGCGTCGGGCGCGTCGGGCGCGTCGGGCGCGTCGGGCGCGTCGGGCGCGTCGGGCGCGTCTGCACTCTCGACGAGATCATCGAGTGGACCACCGTCCTGCTCCTCCGTCAGCTCCTCCGTCAGCTCGGTGGCCAGCAGCGCCTCCCCGGTTGGACCCTCGGCCCAGGTGGGGTAGAACTGGGTCGCGACCTCCTCGTAGGGCGTCTCTACGCACCGGGAATCAACCTCTTCGACCTCCGCCAGCTCCGTGAGGAGGTCCAGCACCAGCGCCCTCGGCACCAGCCCCCGCCGCCCCAGGTGCTCGACGAAAGTAAACAGCTGGGGATCGTGTTCCTGACACCACTCTTGCCAGAGGGTGTCCAGGTCTCGCTCGAGCGCTGGCTGCAGCCGGGCCTTGAGGATCTCTGGGACCATGCCGGAGACTACTTCGGTTGGCCTGGGGTGTCTCGGGTGCCCCGGGGTCACGTGGCCCTGGCCTGGTCAGCGTTGGGGGAGACCCGCGCGCTCGTGGAGGAAGCGGAAGGCCTGCTCAGTCGCGCTGACGTCGCGGCTCTTGTGGGGATCGTCGGAGCCGTGGCCGGGCCAGAAGTGCCCGCCGTTCTCGATCTCGAACAGCTCGACGACGAGGTCCTCGTCGCACTTGGCCCACACGGTGTGGGTCACCTCGGTCTGATCGCCTCGATCCGGCAGGGTCGTGGTGGTGGACTTGCGCTTGCAGCCTAGGATCTGCCGGGCGAGGTCGGTGGTCTCGCTGAGTGACAGGTTGTGATCAGCGGCGAGCTTCCGATCGGCGCTGCCGACCATGATGCCGATCGGGTGGTGCTGGGTGGGGTTACACTGGGCGGCCACGGGCTTGGCGAAGACCGAGCCCACGATGAAGGCACCCTTGATCAGATCCGAGGCGTTGCACCACAGGACCTGGGTCATGTAGCCTCCGTTGCTGAAGCCTGTGGCGTAGACGTGCTCCCGATCGATGTCCCAGCGTTGAGCGAGGGCATCGATCAGGGCGTAGACATAGCGGATGTCTTGGGTTGGATCGTTACCCCACTGCTCGAAGCCCGGGCCGATCCAGCCGGTGTTCATAGGGGGGCGGTTGCCGCCATTGGGGAAGACGAGCAGGACGTCTTCGTCGAACACGGGCTCGAACCTCGGGGCCATGTTGAGCCCGCTGTTGTTGCGCCCACCGTGGAAGGCGAGGACCACCGGCCAGGGTCCGGGCCCGTCGGGCACATGGACCCAGGCTGAGCGCTGTCCTCCGAGATCCTCTCCGGGCACCTGGACCTCGGTGAGATGTCGCTCGGCCACCTGTTGGCGTCGTTGCTCCACGGCCTTGCTCGGCTTCGCAGGGGTTGGGTTGCTCCACAGCAGGATCGACAGCGCCAGGGATGTCACGTGAGCACCTCCACTGGCTTGAACGTACCTCCTGCGCCTGTGTTTGACCTCGGTGTAGGTCGTGGGCTGCGCCCGGGGGTACGGTGGGCCATGTCGTTCTTGGTCGACAAGGTCTACTACATACCCCACCGGGACCTACTGGTGCTCGCGGGGCGCCCGGATCCTTCCTGTCCCCAGCCCGGGGGGCAGATCGATCTCCCCCGGGAGATCCGGGGGCCGGGGTGGGTCGCGATCCGGGACGTGCAGTCGGTGTCGTTCGCCGACGGCACCCGCCGGCTGTGCGCGGTCCTCGACTACGAGGTCGTCACGAGCACGCCCTTCATGGAGTTCTCCGATCTGGAGGGGCTGTCGCTCCAGCTCCGACCTCCGTGAGCCCCTTCGCTACACGTGGCCGCCGATCAGCCTGCGCAGGCCCTCGATTCCCCCCTGGACGCCCCGCTGGCGGGCGACCTCCTGGCCCTCCTTGAGCACGACGAAGGTGGGCACTGAGAGGATCTTGTAGGCCAGGGCGGTCTTCATGTTCTGGTGCACGTTCATCTTGACCACCTTCAGCCGGCCCTCGTGCTCCTCCGCCAGGGTCTGGATGTGGGGGGCGATCGCCACACACGGGGCGCAGTTGGGTCCCCAGAAGTCGATCAGGACGGGCACCTCGGACTGCAGCGCCTCTGCCTCGAAGTCTGCGTCGGTGAGATCGGAAACATCAGACACGTCAGGCTCCACGGTTGGGGTTTGGGGAGGAGTTCCGTCCTCCCGGGCTTTATACCTTCGTCGGGTTGAGGCGCACGCTGTTAGACTCCGCTCGTGGAGAGGCTCCCCTACATCGCCGTGCTTGTCGCCTGGGGCTTTGTCTCCATGGGCCACCTCCTGCCTGATCTGATCGGGGATCGGCTCCGCGGGAGCCTGCGCACCGTCGCCTGGGCTGCGGTGGTGCTCCACGTGGGCACGCTGGCGGCCGGGGTGTTGGTCTCGCCGTATCCCACCGGCTTCCCCGAGGCGCTCTCGGGCATGTCTCTGGGTGTGGGGCTCGCCTACCTCTGGGTGGTCCGGCACCGGCTGCGGGCCCTGGGCATGTTGCTGGCGCCGCTGGCGATGGTGATCCTCGGCACCTCTCTGGTCGTGCCCCACCGCAGCGTCGCGGCGCTGGAGCAGACCGGCTACTCGCCGTGGCTACCGATCCACCTCGGCCTGGTGTTCGCCGGGCTCGCTGGGTTTGCCCTGTCGTCGGTGGTCGGGATGATGTTCCTGTGGGCCCGGCGCAGGCTCAAGCAGAAGAACTTCGTCGGGATGGCGCGGCTGCCCTCGCTCGAGGTCCTCGATCGGATCCAGTTCCGGGCCATGCTGTTCGGCTTCGTGTTCCTCACCCTGGGGATCGGAGCCGGCGGGGCCTGGGCCGCGGCCAGCCTCCACCAGGCCTTCACGATGGATCCGAAGGTCTGGTTCACCCTGCTGATCTGGGCCTGGTATGGTGCCGCCCTGCAGGTCCGGCTCGTCGCCGGTCGCCGGGGCCGGTGGACGGCGCTGTTCTCCATCGTCGGGTTCTGTGGGTTGATCTTCAGCTTGGTCGGGCTCAACTTCCTCCTCGCGGGGTGGCACAGCTATGGCGGCTGATGGCGAGCGCCTGCTTGCGGTGGGGTTGTCACATCGCACCGCTCCGGTCGAGATCCGCGAGCGCCTCGCGATGGATGAGGACGGCGTCAAGAGCACCATCGAGCGCCTCCGCAGGGACGAGGTGGTCGAGGAGGCCCTGCTGTTGTCGACCTGCAACCGGGTCGAGCTGTATGCGGTGCCCCGCTCGGTGGAGGCCCTGCAGGAGTTCTATGGCTCCTTCCGGGGGCCATCGGGCGAGCGGATCGATGATCACCTGTACTGGTACCGGGGGCGCGAGGCAGTGCTGCACCTCTTCCGGGTCGCCGCCTCCCTGGACTCCCTGGTCCTTGGGGAGCCCCAGATCCTCGGGCAGGTCCGCGACGCGGTGCGGATCGCAGGTGAGCTGTCGTCCCTGGGCACAGTGCTGCATCCGCTGACCCAGCGCACCTTGTCGGTGGCGAAGAGGGTTCGCAGCCACACCGACATCGGCAAGTCCCGTGTCGGGATCGGCAACGCAGGCGTCGATCTGGCCCTGCAGATCTTCGGTAGCCTCGAGGGCAAGCGCTGCATGCTCGTCGGGGTGGGGGAGATGGGGCGGCAGGTGGCGGTGGCCCTGCTGTCGGCGGGGCTGGAGGAGCTGCTCGTCACCAACCGGACCTTCGAGCGCTCCGTGGAGCTGGCGTCGGAGTTCGGAGGCACCCCGGTGCGCTACGAGCGCATGGCCGACTACCTCCCCCGGGCCGACATCCTGCTGGCGGCCACCGGTGCCACCCAGCCGATCATCACCGTGCCGATGGTGCGCATGGCCCTGCGGGAGCGGCGCTATCGAACGATCTTCCTGATCGATCTGTCGGTGCCCCGCAACATCGCGCCGGGGATCGACGATCTCGAGGAGGCCTACCTCTTCAACATCGACGATCTGTCGAAGGTGGTCGACGAGGGGCGTCAGGCCCGGATCCAGGCCGCCGACGAGGCCCTGCGGCTCGTCGAGGACGAGACCGATCGCTTCCTCGCTTCGCTGCGCACCGTCGACATCAACGACGATCTACGTCGGATCACTGCGGTGGCTGAGGCTCTGCGGATCGCAGAGATCGAGCGCTCCCGCAAGCTGACCCAGGGCCTCGATGAGCGTCAGCTCAAGGCCCTGGATGCGATGACCAAGGCCTTGGTGAAGAAGCTGCTGCATCGTCCGATGATGGCGGCCCGCATCGCCGCCCGGGAGGGGGACATGGAGAAGGCCCAGCTGTTGATGGATCCCTGGAAGGCAGATCGATGAGCCAGACGTTGCGCCTCGGCACCCGGGGCAGCCAGCTCGCCGTCACCCAGTCCGGCCTCGTGGCCGACGCCGTCTCGATGGCCACCGGGGTCCGGGTGGAGCTGGTGGTGATCAAGACCCGTGGAGATCAGGTCGCCGATCGTCCGCTGCAGGAGGTCGGGGGTAAGGGCTTGTTTACCAAGGAGATCGAGGACGCTCTGCTGGAGGGGCTGGTCGACTTTGCGGTGCACTCGATGAAGGACATGCCCACCGATGCTCCTGAGGGGCTGATCTTTGCCTCGATCCCCCAGCGGGTGGATCCCCGGGATGCGCTGGTGGGCTCGACCCTTGAGCAGCTGCCCCAGGGGGCGGTGGTGGGCACCGGCTCAGTGCGCCGCGCGCTCCAGCTGCGGGCCCTGCGTCCTGATCTCGACATCCAGGGGATCCGGGGCAACGTCGACACCCGGATCGAGAAGCAGCGATCGGGGCAATACGCCGCGATCTTGCTCGCGATGGCGGGCCTGCTCCGCCTTGGCCGGGCCGGCGACGCCGCTGAGGCGCTACCTCTGGAGGACATGATCCCCGCGGTGGGCCAGGGGGCGCTGGCGATCCAATGTCGTGGGTCTGATGACGACGTGCAGAGGATCCTTGGCTCGATCCATCACGAGCCGACGGCCCTGTGTATCGCTGCTGAGCGAGCGTTCCTCGCCCAGGTGAGCGGAGGCTGCAGCGCGCCCGCGGCCTGTCACGCCCGGATGATCGACGGCATGGTGGTCGCTGACGGCGTGTGGGCCGCCGATGAGGCCAGCCCCCCCCGTCGGCTGCAGCTCAGGAGCGATCCCCTGCACGTGCACGCCATGGGCACCGAGCTGGCCCGGAAGCTGATCGCCGGGTAGTGCCCTGCCCCGGGCGCTGCGGGTCTCCGGGCGCTGCGGGTCTCAGGTCAGGGCGCCCTGACCAACGAGGCGGGGATCGACGGCCGGTGCAGCAGGGTTGGGGCTGGAGCAGTCTCAGGTCAAGGCGCGCTCCAGCGCTGAGAGCAGGCCTGCGAGGGAGTGGGGCTCGGCCACGGTGTGGACCGTCAGCCCATGTTCCCGAGCGACGCCCGCGGTGGAGGGTCCGATGCACACCACCCGGCCCAGCGCCTCGTGGCGTTCGGGGGGCACCGCTGCAGCCAGTCGTCTGGCGGCTGAGCCTGACAGCAGGGTGGTGGCCGCCACAGGGAGGGCCCGCTCTAGGCTCGCCTTGCAGCCCCTCGGGGCGAGGTTGGCGTAGGCGACGACGTCGAGCACCTCGGCGCCGGCCCGGCGCAGCGCCTCGGCGGTCGCTGGGTCCGCGAGATCGGCTCTGGGGTAGAGCACGCGCTGGTCTGTCAGATCCCCCAGGGCCTCGACCAGGTGGGCCGCGGTGGCCTGGGGCGGGACGAGCTCGACGGTGTACCCCAGCTGCTGGAGTCGGCTGGCGGTGGTGGGCCCCACCGCGGCCCACCGGGCGCTGGCCCACACCGCGGGGGCTGCGGTGGCGATCACCGAGGCGGCGGTGCTGCTGGTGACGATCACCCAGTCGACCCGGGGGTGGGCCTCGGCGGCCTCGAACACCGCGTCGAGGCGCCAGATCCGCTCGAGCAGCGGGACCACGACGGGCTCGAAGCCCACCCGGCCCAGGGCGTTGGCCAGCGCGGGGGCGTCCTCTGCGGGGCGGGTGACCAGCACCCGCGGCGCTGCGACAGGTTCGAAGGTGAAGTCCACTGGATCAAGCCAGGGGTCGGCTGCGGGTCAGATCCTTGCTCAGGTTCTTCTGGTGGGCTTCGATGGTGCCTCCGCCGATCTCCAGCAGCTTGGCGTCCCGCCACAGTCGCTCGACGGGGTACTCCCGACAGTAGCCTGAGCCCCCCATCACCTGCATGGCGTAGTCTGCCACGGTCTTGCCCACGGGGGCTGCGAACAGCTTGGCTGCGTCGGTGCCGATCCGGTTGCGGGCGTCGGGGCCACAGTGGTGGGCCACGTGATACACCAGCGACTTGGCGGCCTCGGTCATTGCGTAGCCATCTGCGAGGTAGCGCTGGATCTGGCCGAAGTTGACCAGCGGCTCTCCGAAGGCCCTCCGCTCCTGGGCGTGGCGGATCATGATGTCTACGCAGCGATCGGCGATGCCGACGCTCATGGCGGCCAGGGTGAGGCGCTCGAGCTCGAGGTTGCGCATCATGTGGGTGATCCCTTGGCCCTCTTCACCGAGCAGGTTCGCCACGGGCACCCGGCAGTCATCGAAGATCAGCTCGGCCATGGTGGAGCCACGCATGCCCAGCTTCTCGATGTGCTGCGAGGTGGTGAACCCTGGGCAGTCTCGATCGACGATGAAGGCTGAGACCCGGCCCTCGACCTTCGCATAGACCAGGAAGCAGTGGCCCTCGCAGGCGTTGGTGATGTAGGTCTTGGTGCCGTTGAGCACGTAGTGATCGCCGCTGCGCACCGCGGTGGTGCTCATGCCCAGCACGTCGGTGCCTGCGCCGGGCTCGGTCATGCCCATGCCCGCGATCCACTCCCCTGAGAGCACCCGGGGCAGGTAGCGTGCACGTTGTTGTTCGCTGGAGCAGTGGTAGAAGTTGTTCACGAACAGCATAGAGTGCGCGAGATAGGCGAGACAGAACCCTGGATCCGACTTGGACAGCTCATGGTGCACGATCACCGCGCCCACCGAGTCCATCCCCGCGCCGCCCGCCTCGGTGGGGATGGTGATCCCGAGTAGCCCGAGCTCCCCGACCTTCCTCATCAGCTCGACGTTCATCGTGCCGGACGCGTCGTGGGTGGAGGCCTGGGGCTCGACCTCCTGCTGGGTGAACTCTGTGATGAGATCCCGCAACATGCGGTGTTCTTCGGTTGGGTTGAACAGGTCACCCGTCGTCATGTGCTCACCTCGTTAGGAGGGTGTCTCTAACATTTGTGTACGTTGATCGGGCTCGGGGCACCCCGGCACGCTCCGATCCTGAGGAGCTCTGTTGCCGAAGAAGCTGTTGTTGGTCGACGGGAGCAACCACGCCTTCCGGGTCCACTTCGCGCTGCCCCCCCAGCACACCTCCGAGGGCTTCCCTACCCGGGTATTGTATGGCTTTACCCTTTTGTTTCGCAAGCTTCTAAGCTCGTATCGGCCCGACTACTGTGCGGTGAGCTTCGACTCTGGTCGCTCGTTTCGGCACGAGCTCTTCCCTGAGTACAAGGGCCATCGTCCCGACATGCCCGAGGATCTTGCGCGGCAGTGGTCGTCGCTGCCGAAGCTGGTGGAGGCCTTCGGCTACCGCAGCCTCCACGTCTCGGGCTTTGAGGCCGATGATGTGCTGGGCACCCTAGCTCGTCGCTTCGCGTCCGAGGAGGTCGAGGTCTACATCGTCAGCTCAGACAAGGACTTCACCCAGCTGCTGGGCCCCCACACCTTCCTGCTGGACGAGGGCAAGGGGGGGCGGATCTATCGGGCCGCCGACGTGCCTGAGAAGCTCAAGATCGGCGAGGCGAGCCTGGCCGTCGAGCAGGTCCTCGATCTGCTCGCCCTCGCTGGAGACGCCTCCGACAACATCCCGGGCGTGCCGGGGATCGGTGCAAAGACCGCGGCCAAGCTGCTCGAGCAGTACGGAGATCTCGACGCGATCCTGGCCGCGGCCGCGGCGGGGCGGATCAAGGGCAAGCGCGGCGAGAACCTGGTGGCGCACGCCGACGATGCGCGGATGTCCCGGGAGCTGGTCACGATCCGCACCGACGTGCCGCTGCCGGTGGAGCTCGACGATCTCGCCCCCCGGGGGTTCCAAGAGGACGATCTGCGTGAGCTGTTCGACAGCTGGGAGTTCGTGGACGTCGCCGCCAAGCTGCTGCCACACAGGGTGGCGGTGGATCGCTCGGGCTACCGGGTGATCGCCGATCTCCAGGGGCTGCAGTGGCTGCTGGAGCAGCTGCGGGCCGCGGGTCGCTTCGCGGTGTCGCTGCGTACGTCGGGGCCGGGCCCCCGGGCTGAGCTTCTCGGGATCGCGTTCTCCACCGGGGAGCTGTCGGCGTTCGTCCCGCTGGTGCCCCGGGGCGATCTCCAGCTGGACGTCGACGAGGCGAGGGCCCTGCTCCTGGCCCTGCTCGCGGATCCGGAGCTGGAGAAGATCGGGGCCGATCTCAAGCCCCAGCTGCGGCTCTGTCGTCGGCTGGGCCACGATCTGACTGGGATCGCCGGAGATGTCGAGCTGCTCGACTATGTGCTCGTCGCCCACCGCCGCAGCCACGGCCTCGCCGAGCTCGCCAGGCGCTACCTGGGCCACACCCTGGCCCCGCGGCTGGCGTCGGAGCCTCTGGTGCTCGAGGGCCTCGCGGTGTGCTGTGAGCCCGCCCATGTGGCGTGGCTGCTCGAGGCGCGGCTGAGCGAGCGCCTGCAGCCGGAGACCCGGTGGGTGTACGAGTCGCTCGAGCTGCCGCTGATCCCCGTCCTGGCCGCGATGGAGGACGCAGGGATCTGCCTCGATCTCGAGGTGATGCAGCAGATCATCGACGACATCGCCGGGCGGGTGGTGGCGGCTGAGGAGCGGTGCCACGAGATCCTGGGACGCCCCTTCAAGGTCGGCTCCCCCAAGGAGCTGCAGGAGATCTTGTTTGAGGAGCTGGGGTTGCCCCCCTCGAGGAAGATCAAGACGGGGTACTCGACCGATGCGTCGGTGCTGGAGCGGCTGGCGGAGCAGCACCCTCTGCCCCGGGCGATCCTCGACTGGCGGTCGCTGGTGAAGCTCGAGAACACCTACCTGCGTCCCCTGCCCGACGCGGTGGCCGGCGACGGTCGGATCCACACCACCTTCAACCAGGCGGTGGCCGCCACCGGTCGGCTGTCCTCACAGGATCCAAACCTGCAGAACATCCCGGTGCGGACCCCCGAGGGCAAGCGGATCCGCGACGGGTTCGTCGCCGAGGCCGGCGGCGTGCTGATGAGCGCAGACTACAGTCAGATCGAGCTGCGCCTGCTCGCCCACTTCTGTGGGTCCGGGGCCCTGGTGGAGTCGTTCCGCGCCGGCGAGGACATCCACCGCCGCACCGCCTCCGAGATCTTCGCCTCGCCGATGGAGCAGGTCACCAGCGAGCAGCGCACCGCGGCCAAGGCGATCAACTTCGGCCTGCTGTACGGCATGAGCGCCTTCCGCCTCGGCCAGGATCTGAACATCAGCAACGAAGAGGCGAGGCGTTACATGGACGACTACTTTGGTCGGCTCCCCCAGGTCTCGGCCTGGCTCGAGGGCGCCAGGGAGTCCGTCCGGGAGCAGGGCTACGCCGAGACCCTGTTTGGCCGTCGGCGCCTGATCCCCGAGATCCACAGCCGGGATCACACCGAGCGCATGGCGGCTGAGCGGGAGGCGGTCAACACGATCGTCCAGGGCACCGCCGCTGATCTGATCAAGATCGCGATGATCCGGGTCCACGCTGCGCTGCAGCGGGAGCGCTGGGGCGCACGCCTGCTGCTGCAGGTCCACGACGAGCTCTTGCTCGAGGTCCCCGAGACCGAGATCCCGTTCGTGCGTGCCCTGTTGATCCGGGAGATGACAGGCGTCGCCGATCTAGCGGTGCCGCTGGAGGTCCAGGTCGGCTACGGTCACAACTGGAACGATGCCCATGGCTGATGTCTCTGCAGTCTGTTCGAATCGCTGCGTGCGTCGCACGTCCAACAACCGGGGGAGACCGCAATGATGTCCGCGACTACGACCACAGATGATCGCATGGCCAGTCGCGAGGAAGACTCCGAGATGCTCAAGGCGGTCCTCGCAGGCGACGGGACCGCCTACCGGGGGCTGGTCGAGAAGTACCAGACCCGGGTCTACTCCATGGTCTATGGCATGCTCCGCAACCGAGAGGATGCCCGGGATCTCACGCAGGAGGCCTTCGTCAAGGCCTACCGGAACCTCGGCACCTTTCGGCTGGAGGCCAGCTTCTACACCTGGCTGTATCGGATCGCGATGAACCTCGCGATCGACTTCACCCGCAAGCGCAGGCGACGAGAGAGCGCTGGGTTCGACGAAGGGATCGCCTCCCGTGACGACGACGGGGGCATCTCCGAGGCGCACCACGGCGACAGCCCGGGCCGGGCGCTGGAGCGCAAGCAGCTGTTCCAGCAGATCATGGCCGCGATGGAGCGCTTGCCCGACGATCAGCGACAGGTCATCCTGCTCCGGGAGATGGAGGGGCTGTCCTACAAGGAGATCGCGGAGGTGATGGAGATCCCGGAGGGCACGGTGATGTCCCGGCTGTTCTATGCTCGGAAGAAGCTTCAGAAGCTGCTCTCGGACGAGCACATCGGCGGCGATTGATTCGAATGGACGGCGCTGCCGGGCGTCTGTGACGGTACACACGGGACACACCATGGCTGGCATCCTCAAATCCCTCCTCTTCCGGATCCGGGACGGGCGTGCGACCCCGCGAGAGCTCGACGCTGCCCGGGCCCTGGTCCTCCAGGACGCACGGCTGCCCGAGGAGCTGCGCACCATCGCCTTGCTCGATCCCGACGAGGTGGCCTCGGACGCCGCGGGGCTGCTGTCGATCCTCGGGCTCGACGATCTCGGTGCCACGCTGGCGGCGGCGATCGCCGAGGAGATCGAGGGGTCTCCCCTGCGGGAGATCACGATCGCGGATCTAGAGGAAGACGACGACTGGCGCTCTCTCGCCTCGATCCTCCGGGAGGGGCTGCGGCGCGAGGCGGGCTCCGTCGAGGTGGCGGAGGGCGTGCTGCGCAGGCTTGCGGTCGCGGGCTGGGCCTGGGGGCCGATCCTCGCCCGGGCGATCCAAGTCGAAGCTGGCTCAGTCGATGTCGTCGACGCGGTGCTCAGAGCGCTGTCCCTGGCGCCGGCCCCGCCGGTGGCGGAGGCGGTGGCCAGAGAGGCCGGCACGATCGAGGTCACCGCCCGGGTGATGGCTGAGCTGTCCCTGGCGCTAGCCCCGCCGGTGGCGGAGGCGGTCCGGGCTGAGGCTGGCTCTGTCGATGTCGTCGACGCGGTGCTCGGGGCGCTGGCGCTCAGGGCCCGCCCCCAGGCGGTCGAGCTGGAGCGGATGCCGTCGTCGGTCGGATCCGCGCCGACGCCACCCCGGATCGCCAACGATCGCCGGGCCTGGGCCACGATCGGGCTGGCGATCGCGGCGGCGATGCTCGCCACCATGATCGGTGTCGCGATGCCCTGGGGAGGCTCCCTCGAGGATGGGCAGATGACATTTGCCCACGCAGGTGAGGTCGTGGTCGAAGACTTGAGCTACGGAGACGATGTCTCGGTGCTCCAGACGGAAGGCGACGAGGGTGCTGTCATTCTTTGGGTAGACGAGGAGGCGTGAGATGTCGACAGCACACTTCGGCTGGGCTTGGATCAGGGTGGCTCTGCTGAAGCTCGTGGCGGTGTTGCTGTTCCTGGGGACGCTCGGGAGCCCTGTGATCACGGCGCACGCTCAGTCCGGCCCCCGCCCCGAAGAAGCGGCGGGTAAGGTCCGGGTCGAGGTGATGGTGGTCCATGCGACCCACAGCGGTCGGGTCGATCCTCGGCTGCGGAACCTCCAGCGCCAGCTGGATCATACCCGATACACCGGCTTCGAGGTGATCTCCACCAGCTCGGACTCCCTCTCCCCCGGCCAGCTCTCGGTGGTCTCCGTCGCGGGGGGGCGCAAGGTGAAGATCCGTTTGATCGAGCGCAACAACCAGCAGGCCCGGGTCCGGATCGAGCTGTACAAGGGCAACGAGAAGAAGCTCGACACCACGGTCAGCATCCCGCGCAACCGCACCTTCCTGGTGGCGGGGCCGAAGTTCGAGGGAGGGGTCTTGATCTTCCCGATCACGGTCACCTATTAGCAGGGGCCCCGCCGCTCGGTCCGCCTGCACAGAAGACGAGACACGCCCCCTTTAGGGGCCCCCGCCGCTCGAGCTGACGAGGTGAGCGGGCCCGCCCGCCTCCTGTGATCTCACACTTCGTCCCTCGTCCCTCGTCCCTCGTCCCTCGTCCCTCGTCCCTCGTCCCTCGTCCCTCGTCCCTCGTCCCTCGTCCCTCGTCCCGGGGCCCGGGCCCAAGCCCCGGCATCCCACGGGTGGCTCTGGACGCTCGGCCCTTCCCCGGGCCGTGCCGTCTGCACCGCCCGTCCCGGGGACGCCCGGAGCTCCCCGGCCGCCCTGCCTAGCCGCACCCGGCCGGCTCAGCTCTAGAGCGGGGCCTGCAGGCTCGGCCGCAGCAGGGCAAGGACGCCCTCAGGATCATCGACGTGTAGCCAGTGACCCGCCCGGGGCAGGGTGTGCAGCCCCACCCGGTGCTCGGCCGCAGCTCGGGAGGCACGCCGCAGCTCCGCGGGGCTCCAGCGCCCCCCAGCGCCGGCGTGCACCAGCTGGATCCTCGATCCCGCGGCCTGTACCACCGGCCAGAGGTCCCGGCGGTGGTGGTCTCCCAGCAGCGAGGCGATCGCCTCCAGATCATAGACCCAGCGCCAGCCCCCTGGCTCGCGGTGCAGCGAGGTGAGCAGCCAGGCGACCACTGCGGGGGGGAGGCCGGCTGAGGCGAGATAGGCCCGGATCTCGTCCCTCGAGGCTGCGGGGACGGGGCTCGAGCGCAGCAGCTCCAGCACGAGGGCTGGATCGTGGGCTTCGCCACGGGCCGGCGCTGGATCTACGCCCGGAGGACTGTCGAGGGACCAGACGATCGTCGCCGGGGGGAGCTGAGCCCCCGCGAGGCAGGCGATGACGATCTTGCCACCGAGGCTGTGGCCGACAAGGACGTCAGGGGGACCGATGTCATCGGCGAGCTCCTGGAGATCGGCTGCGGCCGCGTCGAGGGTGTGGGGCCCGGGTCGTCGTGGGTGAGCACCGTGGCCGCGGAGATCGGGCAGCACCGCACGGGCCGGACCATCGACGAGGGCCAGCGCACGGCGGGCGAAGCTACGCCAGTTCCGGCCCTGCCCCAGCACACCGTGCACAAACCAGATCGTGCGCTGAGGCGAGCGCCTGGGATCAGACTCGATCACCTCGGCCGGTGTCTGGTGCATCTCGATCCCCCTGGCCAGCGCGGCTGTCCACACCCTGTTAACAAGCAGCTCTCGGGGAGTGACGGTGAACGACGACGGCGAAGCGTCCCCTCTGAAGAACATCACCAGCGGTGGTGGATGTGGGTGTGGGTGTCTGGGGATGCTCCTTGCGTTCACCGGAGCCCTGATCTTGATCGGGATCCCCCTCGAGGTGTTCACCGAGTCTCAGGCGAGCACAGCCACTATCAGCGGGGCGTCGGCGATCG
>DRPG01000087.1 GCA_011376105.1 Deltaproteobacteria bacterium | reverse complement strand
TCGATCTCGACGGGCTCAGCAAACACCGCCACGCTGTGGGGACGTCCGTCCGAGGGCAGATCCACCAGCCCCTCGGCCTCGAAGGTCTGATCCCCCTCCCCGACGGGGGCGGGGAGCACATGGTGGGGGGGCAGGGCGCGATCCTCGATCGCGGAGAAGCGCCCCCGGACGCTCACCAGGCAGGATGAGAGGCGATCCTGTGCAGCGGCGGGCAGGCCGGCCTCAGCCAGCAGCTCCCGATCGTCGATCGGCTGCAGCCGTCCCCGGCTGCCCACCCGGGCGTCGTAGCCCCTCAGCCTCAGCCTGCCGTAGTCGAGCCGATCGATCTCGACCTCCAGGGCCGGCGGAGGTGTCTTGGGTGCTGGCTTCCTGCGCTTTGGCTTTGTGGGGGCCGCGGGACGACCGCCGGGGGGCGCGGGCTGGGCGGACTGCACCGGGGAGGGAGGGGGGGGCGCGGTCGGGGCGTCGCCCACCGAGCCCGCGAACAGGCCGGGGGAGCGCATCACCCGGGCGTGCTGGGGGGCGGGCAGATCGACGCTGCGCTCCACCGAGATGGCCAGCTCCTCGATCTCGGCGTCTTCGCCCCGGATGTCCCAGGGCTCAGCGTCGGCGAGGATGTCGATGTCGTCCTCGACCGCGCCCCCGAGATCGATGTCGTCGCTCCAGCCCGAGCTGGTGGCGGCCGCCCTCGGAGGGGGCTCGGGCTCGCCGCTGCCCTCGAGCGCCATCAGCTCCTGCAGATCCTTGGGGAACAGGGCCTCGAACCCCGCCGGCAGCGGGCGCCAGGCCGGCGGGGCGGGGGGCTGGTGGGTGCCGAGGCGCAGCGACGGCAGCGAGGGCAGATCGATCGTGCGCAGGCTAGGGGCGGTGGTGAGCCTCAGCGTGACGCCGCTCCAGTCCTCCCCGGTCCCCTGGATCACCAGGGCTCGCATCGCGAACCGGCCGCTGGAGAGCTCCTGGTTCGCGTCGAGGGTGTAGGCCGGGGACCAGCTCGCGCCCCGGATCTGGTAGGAGAGCTCGACCGTGGGATCGGCGCCCTCTTCGGGGTCTCCGACGGCGAGGATCACACGCCGGGTCGGGGCCCAGCGCTGCCACAGGCTCTCGTCGGACAGCGTCGCGATGCGGGTGGTCAGCACGTTGATCTGCTCAGCCAGCCCACGGCGTTGCTCCCGGTGGGTCCGCAGGGCTTCGTCGATCTCTGCCACCCAGGGATCGACGGCCCGCTCTAGCGCGATCCAGCCCTCGAGCTGAGCTGCGGTGGGGGTGGGCCCCTCTGGGTCGAAGCCCGGGGCGATCCGGATCGCGTGCTGTCGCTCGGCGGTCAGCGCCGCGATCGTGGCCTCTAGCGCGCGCAGCTGCTCCTGTGCGCTGCGCAGCTCGGCGATCGGGGTGGGCTCGTCGGCTCGGTCCTGCCCTTCGAGATCCAGCTCGATCCGGACCTGTTGCAGGGGCGCTCCGATCACGCTGGCCCGCAGGGAGGTGGGCTCGAGCATCAGGGGCAGCCCGCCGATCACCAGGGCCTGCTCGGTGACCGCCACGGAGCCCCGGCGACGGACCAGGGCTCCGTCGGGGTGGACCGTGACCGCGGTGATGGGCAGCGTAGCGCTCATCCTGCCTCCCGACACAGCACGAAGGGTGCGGTGGGCATCTTGCTGCCGATCCGGGTCAGCAGCGGGGGACGATCAGGTCGCTCGAAGTCCTTGAAGCTGTCGCCGATGAACACATGGGTGCTGACCTTGCGCAGCACGTCCACCATGTTGCCGAACACCAGGCCGGGCAGGCCATGCTCGTTGTCCCGCAGGGGGGGGAAGTCGGGGTGCTGGACGGTGGGCAGCCTCCGGTAGTCGATCCACACCTCCCCCTCTCGCTGGGGGCTGGGGTAGGCGGTGTAGTGGCCCGGGCCGGTGATCCGCGCGGCGATGCTGCTGAGCGCACCGAACTCGTTGTGGTTGTAGCCCACGATCTGATCCCC
>DRPG01000086.1 GCA_011376105.1 Deltaproteobacteria bacterium | reverse complement strand
GTTCTGTGATCCAAGCGACCCTCAGGCCTGCTGCCTGGCGGCCTGTGACGAGGCCTGTGGGCAGCAGACCGGGGGAGGAGCCGCCGACGCCGAGGCCACCTGCTCCGACGAGCCAGCCACCGGGAGCTGACGGCCGGGATACCCGGCCTGGATGATTCGTTTCGACGACGTGCACAAGCGGTGGAGCCCTGGAGGCCCCTGGGTGGTCTCGGGGCTGGATCTCCAGGTCGAGGACGGTGAGTGGCTCGCGCTCATCGGCGCATCCGGCAGCGGCAAGACCACCTCCCTCAAGATGATCAACAGGCTGGTGGAGCCGACCCGGGGCAGGATCTTCGTCGGCGGGCGGGACGTGGCCACGATCCCCCCTGAGGAGCTGCGCCGGGGGATCGGCTACGTGCTCCAGGCGATCGGGCTGTTCCCCCACTGGACCGTGGCGGAGAACGTCGGGGCTGTCCCCCGGCTGCTGGGCTGGGATCCGGAGCGGATCGCGCAGCGGGTCGAGCTGCTCCTCGAGGCGGTCAAGCTGTCCCCCGGGCGGTACCGGGATCGCTGGCCCCACGAGCTGTCCGGGGGGCAGCGGCAGCGGGTTGGGGTGGCCCGGGCCCTGGCCGCTGAGGCGCGCATGCTGCTGATGGACGAGCCCTTTGGGGCGCTCGATCCCGTCACCCGCCACCACCTGCAGGGGGAGGTGCGCGAGCTGCACGAGTCCCTGGGGCTGACCACGGTGATGGTCACCCACGACATGGCCGAGGCCCTGGCGCTGGCCGATCGCATCGCGGTGCTCGAGGCGGGGCGCCTGGTCCGGGTGGGCACTCCGCGCCAACTCCTCGCGGATCCTGGCGTCTCCTGCGTCGCCGATCTGCTGGAGGCGCCCCGGAGGAGCGCACGGCTGCTAGAGCGCCTCGAGGAAGCCCGTCCATGATCTCCGATCTCCAGGCACAGCTGATCCTGATGCCCGACGCCCTGGCAGGTCACCTGGTCATCTCCGCGATCCCGCTGGCGCTGGCGGTGGTGATCAGCGTCCCCCTGGGGCTGCTGGCGGTGGATCGGGCCTGGCTGCGGGGGCCGCTGCTCGCTGGGGTGGGGTTGATCCAGACCATCCCGGGCCTGGCCCTGCTCGCCCTGATGGTGCCCCTGCTGGTGGGGCTGGGCGATCTGCTCGAGCCCACCGGGATCGAGGTGCCCGCCCTCGGTGCGCTGCCGGTGCTGATCGCCCTGACCCTGTACGGCATGCTGCCCGTGGTCCGGAACACGATCGTCGGGATCGAGGGGCTCGCTCCCGGGCTGCTGGAGGCGGCGCGGGCGATCGGGATGACCCGGGGGGAGATCCTCCGGATGGTGGAGCTGCCGCTGGCTGCACCGGTGATCCTCGCCGGCGTCCGGACCGCCGCGGTGTGGATCGTGGGCATGGGCACCCTGGCGACCCCTGTGGGTCAAACAAGTCTTGGAAACTATATTTTCGCTGGTCTTCAGACCCGGAACGTGCTCTCGGTCCTGGTGGGCTGCGTCGGAGCCGCGGGGCTGGCCCTGCTGGTCGACGGTGTGCTGGCGCTGGTGGAGCGTGCGGTCCGGGAGCGCGAGCGCTGGCTGGCGATCGGAGCCTGCAGCGCGCTGGTGTTGCTGGTGGGGGGCGGCATCGCGGGGCCCCGCCTGGCGCGCTCGGGCGGTGGGTTGGTGGTGCGGGTGGGCAGCAAGCCATTCACCGAGCAGTACGTCCTTGGGCGGCTGATCGAGGCTGAGCTCCAGGCCGCGGGGATCGAGACCCGCCGGATGGAGGGCCTGGGCTCAGCGGTGATCACCGATGCCCTGCTGGGGCAGGAGATCGACGTGTATGTCGAGTACACCGGTACCCTGTGGTCCAACCGGCTCCACCGCGAGGACACCGCCGAGGCCAGGGAGGTGCAGGTGCAGGTGTGCGCCTGGCTCCAGCAGCAGGGAGGTCGCTGCCTGGGGGCCCTGGGGTTCGAGAACGCCTACGCCCTGGCGGTGCGGGGGGATGACGCGGTGGCCTATGGCTGGGCCTCCATCGCCGATCTCACCGCGACGGCCCCCGAGCTGAAGATCGGCGGAGACTACGAGTTCTTCCAGCGGCCAGAGTGGAGCGCGGTCCGGGACACCTATAAGCTGCGGTTCGGTGCTGAGCGCTCCTACGATCCAACCTTCATGTACGACGCAGTGGCTCAGGGCCAGGTCGACGTGATCAGCGCCTACACCAGCGATGGCCGGATCGCGGCCTTCGGGCTGGAGACCCTCGCGGATCCCGCCCGGGCCCTGCCCCCCTACGACGCGCTGTTGGTGCTGGCCCCTGGTACCCCCGCGGCGGTGGAGGCGGCGCTGGCGCCGCTGCTGGGTCGGATCGATGTGCGGTGGATGCGGGAGGCAAACCGACGGGTCGACATCGACGGCGAGACCCCCGCTGAGGCTGCGGCCTGGCTCCAGGAGCAGCTCAGGCCGTGATCCGGATCCCCCGGGGATCCACCCACCAGGTAGAGCGGCTCGACTCGTTGCCCCGGCAGCTCAGGCCGTGATCCGGATCCCCCGGGGATCCACCGCCGGGGCCAGCCCGAGGGCCTGCTCCACGAACCGCTGACAGCGCTCGAGATCATCGGACCAGCCACAGCGGCTGCCGATGCTCCACAGCCAGCCGCCCTGGCTCCAGTGCACCCGCCCCAGGCTGTGGTCCTCCTTCTTCAGGACGAAGTCCGGGCCGTCTTGGTGCCAGCTCGTCTCCATGTCTCCCCCAGGCGCTGTGATCGAGGTCTGTCCTCAGGATTCTGACACACCTGCTCACGTTTGACGTCTCGGACGTCTCCTGGGGGCGCCGGGTCCGGATCGTTGTGCCGCTGTGGCAGCCCTCACTCAAGGTAGCCCAGCGCCTCGAGGGCGCGGCGGGTGGCCGGCGCCATCTGAGCCTCGACGTGGGGCGGCGCAGCCGCGTCCCAGGCCTCGAGCATCAGGCCCAGCTCCCCGAGGATCCCCGGATCCGGGGGCGCGCCCTGATCGTAGAAGGTCAGCGGGCGATCGATGAACGGAGCGGCGAACGCACCCCAGCCCCCGGCCCAGATCCCGCGGTAGAGCGCCAGGTTGTTCCACCCCTCGGCGACCTCGGCCCGTCGGGGGCGGGTGGCCTCGACCCGCACCGGCAGCGTCGGACGATCGGGCCATCCGTCTCGATCGAGGGCCGGACCCGCGCGCAGCAGATCGTAGAACGGCAGGCCGGTGCCGAGGGTGGGCTGTAGCCCCAGCGCGATCTCCAGGGTGGGGGCGAGCCCGTCCATCGAGGCCTGGCGCTGCACCACGGCGTGCCTCGCCAGGGGCATGCCATAGCCCCGCATGATCAGGGGCACCCACATCACCTCGTGGGCGACGTTGCTGCCGTGGGACCAGGCATAGATCGGATCGTCCCCCAGGGTCTCGCCGTGATCGGCGACCACCACCACCAGGGAGTGCTCGAGCAGGCCACGCCGGCGCAGCCCGTCGAGCAGCAGCCCGATCTGAGCGTCGACGAAGGCGACCTCAGCCAGGTAGAGCTCATCGACATGCTGGACGTCTTCGCGGCGAGCCCCCCCGCTGCGGACGGCCTGAGCCAGGCGCTTGAACCGGGGGCCGTCTCCGGTCACTCCGCCCCGATAGCCCGGATCCGTGACGGCCCGGACGTAGGGCTCGGGGGGCACATAGGGCGTGTGTGGATCGTAGAAGTGCACCAGCAGGAACAAGGGCGCGTCGGGCCGCCGGGCGTCGACGGCGGTCAGCGCCCGACGGACCACGCCATCGGCGGTGTCCTGGTACATCAGGCCACGCAGAGACAAGACCTCGTCGTCGTAGATCCGGAAGCCCCGATCGAGGCCCATGGCCGACTCCAGGGCGGCGGCCCCCACCACGGCGATCGTGTCGTAGCCCTCCCCCTGGAGGCGCTCGGCCAGGGTCGGCGGCGGCCCCAGCGGGTAGCCGTTGCGGACCACGCTGTGACCGTGGGGATCGAGCCCGGTCAGCATCGTGGCGTGGCTCGACAGGGTCGAGGGGGCGTTGGCATAGAACCGCTCAAGGCGGAGCCCATCGGCGGCCAGGGCGTCGAGCACCGGGGTGGTCTGCGCTGCTCCCTGAGCCGGGCGGGGCTGAGCGCCGTAGCACGACAGCGCGTCTGCCCGCGTCGTGTCGAGGGAGACGAGGACCAGGTGGGGGGCCGGAGCGCCCAGAGCGGACGCGATGATCAGGGACCAGGGCACCCCCCGACCTTACTCTGTGGGTGCAGGCAGGGCCCCAATGAAGCAGAATGCCCCTGCCGAGGAGGGCTGGTGATGCGAGGCACGATCTGGATCATCACAGCGGTGCCCATCGTGGGCTCCCTGCTGGCCTGCTCCGGGGTGTCGCTGCCCCTGTCCCTGAGGGTGTCCTACGACAACGTCACCCCCTGTCAGGCCTACGTCGATGCCTACAACGCGCTGGAGTGTGTCCCCGAGCACAAGGCCCTGAGCCGCGAGGACAACTGTGGGCCCTCTCTCGATCTCTACCCCTGCGATCTAGCCGAACACTACAGCTGCCTCAGCGCCGGCCTCGCCTGCGAGGGCGGGCAGGTCGATGTCTCAGGGCAGAGTGTGTGCGGCGATCGTAGCTGCGACTGACTGGAGGAACGATGATGACGATCTGGGTATGGCTCGCTGCGTGCTCCACCCCCGAGGCCACCGAGGCCGCCGGGGCCGCCGGGGCTGGGGAGGCCGCCGGGGCTGAGGAGGCCGCCGGGGCTGAGGAGGCTGGGGAGGCCGCCGAGGCGGTCGCGGACGGCGCCTGGAAGCACTTCGGGGCTCCATTCTCCGTCGAGGAGGTGCTGCCTGCGTCCACGGTGCTCGGCGATCCCTCCGCTTATGAGTCGACCCCCGTCCGGATCCAGGCGGAGATCGCGGAGGTGTGCCAGAAGAAGGGCTGCTGGGCCGTGGTCCGCGATGAAGAGGGGCACAGCATGCGGGTCACCATGAAGGATCATGCCTTCGGCATCGATCGCGACACCCACGGCTTCGAGTGCGACGTCGAGGGGCAGCTGGTGAAGAAGGAAGTGGATCCCGAGCGGATCGCCCACTTCAAGGAAGAGGGCTCCAAGACCAACCCCGAGGAGGGCCAGGATGAGGTCTGGGAGCTGGTGGTGTCGGGGATCTCGACCCGTGCCGCCCAGGAGGGCTAGCCCGCAGCCCCGGGGGCTAGGTGGTCCGTCCACAGGTGGGCTCGGGGCTCCTTGCCCGGGGCTCCTTGCCCGGGGCTCCTTGCCCGGGCCCCTCGTGTAGCCCGGGCTACTCCTCGAGCAGCACCACGGTGGAGGTCAGCGACAGGCTCGCGTCGCCCTCGAGCCAGGCGCCGGACACCGTGACGCTGCCGGCATCGAGCCAGCGCTGATCCTCATAGGAGCCGAGCATCACCTTGTAGGTCTTGCCCTCGGGCAGCCCCCAGCTGTTGGCGAAGCGCACGGGCATACCCGCGGCGGCGCGGTAGTCAAACGGAGCGAGGTACCACATCGCGATCACGGTGCCGGCCAGATCCACCGGGACCTGCTGCGCCGGATCCACCAGGATCCCCGCGATGTCGCTGGGGGGATCGAGAAACAGGGGCTCCTCGAGATCATCGATCCCCACCGTGATGAACAGGCCCTCGCCGGCCTCGATCTCTTCGGGGGTCGGGGGCAGATCCGTGGGAGGATCGAGGGTGGGCAGGACCACATCGATCGTCCTCGACTCGTCGGTCGCGAACACCACCGGAGCGAAGGCGGTGGCCAGTCCCGTGCTGGTCAGCGGGGGGATGACCTCGAGGGAGTGCCAGTCGACGTGGACCTCGTCGAAGTCGAAGGCGCCGGTCTCGTCCGAGGAGTCGTTGCGACACGCTTCTCCGCGACAGAAGCGGATCTGCGCCTTGTTGATGGGGGCGCCCGCGTCATCGAGCACCGAGCCCGACAGCTGGGCGGATCGATCGAAGGTGGTGGAGGGGAAGCCTCCGGTGTCGGTGGAGTCGAGCGGGCCCGGACCGGTGTCGGCGGTGTTCTTGTCGTCGGTTGGGCCCCCGCCGGAGCACCCCACCACCCACATGATCATCAGGGACAAGCGCATTCGACCTCCCGCTGTGCCGCGTCCACACGGTTACCTCAACTGGGCCCGGGCCGCAATCGATGACATGGCGCTACAATTGGGCTGTGATCTTCAGAATCCCAACACCACACCTATTTCCCGATCCCTCCTTCGCCGATCCCTCGGGGTTGCTGGGGGTCGGAGGCGATCTCTCGCCCCAGCGGCTGCTGCTCGCCTATCGATCGGGCATCTTCCCCTGGTACTCGGACGGTCAGCCGATCCTGTGGTGGTCCCCCGATCCCAGGATGGTGCTGTTCACCGACGAGCTTCGGGTCCCCCGATCCCTGGGCAAGCGGATCCGACAGCAGCGCTACCGTGTCACCCTCGACACCGCGTTCGCCGAGGTGATGTCTCGGTGCGCCGAGGTGTCCCGCCCCGGTCAGGAGGGCACCTGGATCACGGCAGAGATGGCGGCCGCCTACGAGACGCTGCACAAGCTGGGGCACGCCCACTCGGTGGAGGCCTGGGAGGAGGGGCAGCTGGTCGGGG
>DRPG01000085.1 GCA_011376105.1 Deltaproteobacteria bacterium | reverse complement strand
GGTCGCGGGCACCCTGATGGTGATCGGGATGATCACCCTGGCGCTGTTCGCCGGCATCGTTGGATCGACCCTGATGGGCAGCGTGCTGTCGATGCGCGAGGAGTACTTTCGGATGAGCAACTACCTCGATCACATCATCATCTGTGGCTACGAGCCTGGCTCACGGATGTTGCTCGACACCCTCGAGCAGGAGCTGGATCTCGACGCCCACACGGTGGTGATCTTTGCGCCCTACGAGCGCCCCACCGACATCCCGTCCGAGTTCATGTGGGTCCAGGGGGATCCAACCAAGGAGAGCGAGCTGCACAAGGTGCGGTTGCCCTACGCCGACGCAGCGATCGTGGTTGGATCCCGCCAGGAGATGCCCCAGCACGCGGACGGCCGCACGATCTTGATCGCGTTCACCCTGCGGCGGTTCCTCAAGCAGCAGGCGGAGACGGTGCGCCAGCGCAGACATCCGCTGTACATCGTCGCTGAGATCCTCGACGCGGAGAACGTAGAGCATGCACGCACCGCCGGCGCAGACGAGGTGATCCAGACCACCCGGATGGGGTTCTCCCTGCTGGCACACGCGGTCGAGGTCCACGGCACCGCCACCCTGGTGGGGGAGCTGGCGGACGTGTCCGGCGACAGCTTGTTCGTGGATCCGATCCCCTCCGATCTGCCGGAGCCGCTGACCTTCCGCTCGGTGGCCCAGGCCCTGAAGGAGCGACACGGGGTGTTGGTCGTGGGGGTCCGCAGGCCGGGCCTGGAGGATCTGCTGAACCCCAGCGACGAGCTGGCGCTGACGCACGAGCACTCGGTGATCTACATCGCGGCCAGGTCGATGCTGCCCTCGTCCTGAAGGAACTGTGGCCACCAGGGGCCACCTCCGTCACGATCCGGCTACGTGGGTGTACATGGACTCCGGGAGGCCACCGCCAGGGCGACGTCGCGTCTCTGCCCTGCTCGGCCCGACCAACACCGGCAAGACCCACCGGGCGATCGAGCGGATGCTCGCGTGGCCCTCTGGCGTGATCGGCCTGCCGCTCCGGCTGCTGGCCCGGGAGGTCTACGAGCGGGTGGTGGAGCGCCGGGGGCCCGAGGTGGTGGCCCTGATCACCGGCGAGGAGAAGCGGATCGGATCCGAGGCCCGGTACTGGATCTGCACCGTCGAGGCGATGCCCACCGATCTGCCGGTGGCGTTCCTCGCGGTCGACGAGGTCCAGCTCGCTGGAGATCGACATCGGGGGCACACCTTCACCGATCGCCTGATGCACAGCCGGGGGACGGAGGAGACGCTGTTCCTCGGGGCGAGCACCATCGCCCCGCTGCTGCGGCGCCTGATCCCCGGCGTCGAGATCACCGGCGCTGAGCGCCTGTCGCGCCTGTCGTGGGCGGGCACCCGGAAGCTGTCGTCGGTGCCTGCGCGCTCTGCGGTGGTCGCGTTCAGCGCTGAGAAGGTCTATGAGGTGGCCGAGCGCCTCCGCGCGGTCCATGGGGGGGCGGCGGTGGTGCTCGGGGCCCTGTCGCCGCGCACCCGCAACGCCCAGGTGGAGCTGTACCAGGCCGGAGAGGTCGGCCACCTCGTGGCCACCGACGCGATCGGCATGGGCCTGAACATGGATCTAGGCCATGTGGCGTTCACCGACATCCGCAAGTTCGACGGGCGGGGGTTCCGGGAGCTGTCATCGGCCGAGGTGGCCCAGATCGCGGGTCGCGCGGGTCGCTACCGCACCGACGGCACCTTTGGCACGCTCAAGTCCCTTGGGCCGCTGTCGCCGTCGATGATCGAGGAGGTGGAGCAGCACCGGTTCCCGGCCCTGCGCAGGCTATACTGGCGCAACGTCGAGCTAGACTTCAGCGATCCCGACGCGCTGCTCGACAGCCTGCAGCGGCCTCCTCCGCTCGACTTCCTGGTCCAGGCCTTCGGCGAGGACGACGAGCGCACGCTGTCGACCCTGCTCCACCGCGACGCGATCCGCAGGCAGGTGACCACCCCCGAGGCCCTGGCTCTGCTGTGGGACGTCTGCCGGATCCCCGACTACCGCAAGACCCGCACCGGCGCCCACGCCGAGCTGCTGTCCCACATCGTCACGCACCTGCTCGACGGCGGAGCGCTGCCCGACGCGTTCGTCGCTGAGCGGATCGAGCGCCTCGATCGGACCGACGGCGACATCGAGACCCTGATGGCTCGGATCGCCTGGGTGCGGACCTGGACCTTTGTGTCCTGGCAGCGGGGCTGGACCGACGATCCCGCCCGGTGGCGGGCCGAGAGCGGGCAGGTCGAGGATCGGCTGTCGGACGCGCTGCACCACCGGCTCACCGCCCGGTTCGTGGATCGTCGGGTCTCCTGGGTCGTCGGAGGGCTCGATCTCGAGGGGGAGATCTCCCTGGAGGCGGGCGGGGTCAGCATCGGGGGTCTGCACGTCGGCACGATCTCGGGCTGGTCGTTCGTGCCCGACGGAGGAGGGCTGCCCCGGATCGTCGCTCAGGCGGTGCGCAGACGGCTGCGCACCGAGGTCCTCGAGCAGCTGCGGCTGTTGCTCGAGGCCCCCGACAGCGAGATCGAGCTGGACGCGGCGGGCCAGCTGTCGTTTCGCTCGGCTGTGATCGCGAGGGTAGGGCCCGGTCCGTCGATGCTGGAGCCAAAGATCCGGGTGCGCCGCACCGAGCTGCTCGAGCCCGGTGAGCGGGAGCGGGTCCGCAGCCGGCTGGTGCGGTGGCGGGACGCGTGGGTCGAGCAGCTGTTTGCTGCCTTCGAGCGCCCCGACGTCGAGCGGCTCAGCCCCGCCGCCCGGGGCCTGCTCCATGCCCTGCGCTCCTCCCTCGGCACGATCGATCGGCACGAGGTGGAGGACAACCTCGCACAGCTCACCGCAGACGATCGCCGGGCGCTGGCCCGGCTGGACGTGCGGCTGGGCACGCACACGATCTACGTCCACTCCCTGCTGCGGCCTGCGGCTCAGCAGGCCCGGGCCCGGCTGTGGAGCGTGCGCAACGAGCGGCGTCCCCTGGCCACAGCTCCGGCGAACGGTCGGGCGACCCTGCCGGTGGAGCCCGGCGAGGCCGCGCTGTTCACCGCGATGGGCTTCCGGATCGTCGGGGATCTGGCGATCCGGGTGGACGTGCTGGAGAAGGTGGCCGCAGAGGGGCGGCGCCGGGCGAGGGTGGGGGATCCCGGTCCCCTCGATCGCTTTTCCAGCTGGCTGGGCACCAGCCACGACGGAGCCGTCGGGGTGTTGCAGGGGCTGGGGTTCCAGGTCCGGCGCCGGGCGGATGGTCGGATCACCCTGCGCTCACCGCGCTCTCGTCGATGATCGATGCGATCGCGCAGGCGCTGGAGCGTCCGGCTGAGGGCCTGGCGCTGCTGCTCGCGGCGATCGCCCTGCTGGGGATCGGAGCGCTGCGTCGCCGGGCGCAGGGGGGAGGGCCGGCCGCGTCGGCGCTGCCGGGGACGGCGCCGCCGGGGACGGCGCCGCCGGGGACGGCGCTGCCGGGGACGGTGCTGCTGGGGACGGTGCTGCTGGTGGGGCTGGGGGCCTGGAGCGCCTCGGCGCGGGAGCTCGCGGCGGTGGCGGTCGTCCGACAGATCCCACGGGGTCAGCTCGCGTCCCACGTCGCAGCGGCCCACGCCGCCGCCGCCGGGGGCCTGTGGTGGTGCCTCGGCCTGGCGTCGCTGCTGTGTGCAGCGGGGCACCACGCCCGGGGTGGTGCCTCGGCCTGGCCCGGGCGCTCTGTCCTCGCCGCCTCGGCCCTGCTCGCCCTGGGGGCGCTGGGGGCGGGGGCTCCGGAGCTGGCCCCCGTGGCGTTGATCCTGCTGCTCTCCGGCTCGGGCAGCATGCTGGCGCTGCTCGCGGGGCTGCTGGCCCTGGGGGCTGCGGGGTGTGGGGCTGAGGCCGCCCTGGCGCGCACCCTGATCCTCGAGGCCCCGATCGAGGATCTGCAGCGCATGGGGCGTACCGCCCTCGCTGGGTGGAGCTGCCTCGGCGCGGTGGGGGCGTGGCTGCTGGGGGCGTGGCCTGCCCTGGTGCGCCACCGGGGGGGCACGCTGGCGGCGCTGGCGATCGGCGCCGGGATCGGCGCGACGTGGCTGCCCGCTGCGGAGAGGAGCCGATCCTGGGGCCCCCCGGAGCGGCTCCGGGAGCTGGGGGAGGTGAGCGCTCCCCCCGTCTCCCCCGGAGCTGAGCGCTTCGTGGGGGGCTGTGTGTGGCGGATGGGGGAGACGGGCTGGCGCGCCGAGCAGATCGGCAGGCTGTCGACGGCCCACGCCATGACCGCATGTCCCCCCGGCGCCCGGGCCCCCAGGCCACAGGATCGGCCCGTGGTGCTGGTCGACGGCGACGCCCCGGCGAGGGCGCTGATCCGGAGGGGGGTGGGGGAGCTGCGGCTGCTGGTGCGCCTGAGCGAATCGCCGGGGCGGGGGAGGCTGGAGCCCTGGCGCTGGGGGGCGGTGCCGGTGCCGGTGCTCGATCCCCGGGGCCCGGGCTGGCGTCCCCTGCCCGATCCGGTGATCATCGACGGCGCGGGGGCCCGTCGCCGGGGCACGCCGCCTGTCCCCCTCGGCGAGGATCCCCGCGCCGTGCTCGAGGGAGCCCTGCGGGGCGCCGCTCTGCGCACCGACGTGGTGTTCCTGCCCCATGAGGGCCTCGACGTGTCCTCCTTCCTCTCCCTGTGTGCCGTCAGCCGATCGATCCATCCCCGGGGGCTGCGCTGTGCCCTGGGGATCGGAGACGCCGGGCGCTGGGATCAGTGAAGATCAGCCTCGTCAGGAGCTCGCGCCTGGGCGTGACGATCCATGCGGAGGTTGAGGATCTGCACCACCAAGGAGAACCCCATCGCTGAGTAGATGTAGCCCTTCTCGACGTGGCTCCCGGTGGACTCCATGATCAGGGTCACACCGATCAGCACCAGG
>DRPG01000084.1 GCA_011376105.1 Deltaproteobacteria bacterium | reverse complement strand
GCCGCAGACCGCCGGGACGCCGCCGCAGACCGCCGGGACGCCGCCGCAGACCGCCGGGACGCCGCCGCAGACCGCCGGGACGCCGCCGCAGACCGCCGGGACGCCGCCGCGGGCCACGCCCCGGGCCCCAGCGTCCTGATCGTGCTGTGGGACACGGTGCGGGCCGATCGCTTGTCCCTGTATGGCCACGATCGCCCCACCACCCCCCGCCTCGACGCCCTGGCCCCGTCGTCCCGGGTGTACGAGGCCGCGATGTCTCCGGGCATGTGGACAGTGCCGGCCCACGGGTCGCTGTTCACCGGGCTGCCCGCCAGCACCCACGGGGCGAGGGTGGGCTGGCTGTGGCTCGATGCGCACCACCTCACCCTGGCTGAGCACCTCAGCGCGCAGGGCTACGCCACCTACGCCTGGTCGAGCAACCCCTACCTGTCCGAGCAGACCAACCTGCTGCAGGGCTTCGACACCACCCACTTCAGCTGGAGGGGCGACGACGCGCTGCGGGCGGCGGCCGCGACCCGGAGCAAGCTGATCGACGGCGATCGGAGCGTCGAGATCTCGCCCGCATGGATCCCGTCGGGCCATGGTCGGGGCTGGCCGGGGCACCTCACCGCGGTCAAGGACGCCGCCCCGGTGATCGTCGAGAGCTTCCTGAGCTGGGTCGACGAGCTACAGCCCGACGCTCCCTTCCTCGCCTACCTCAACTTCCTCGAGGCCCACCACCCCCGGGTGCCCTCAGCCCGCTCGAGGGCTGCGGTGGCGCCCCCCGATGTGGTACAGCGCTCGCTGAGCGCCGATCTCAGCCTGTTCAGGTTGATGGCGGCGATGGAGGGCCGGGGCGCGCTCCAGCCCGACGAGATCGAGGCGCTGGCGGCCACCTACGACGCGAGCCTGCGGGACCTCGACGAGGCCACCGGCGAGTTGATCGACGGGCTGGCTGCCCGGGGGCGCCTGGACGACACGGTGGTGGTGGTGGTCTCCGATCATGGAGAGCACCTGGGGGAGGGCGGGCGGTTCGATCACCGCTGGAGCGTCGATCAGGAGCTGCTGCACGTGCCGCTGCTGATCCGCTACCCCGCCGGGGTGGCGCCGGGGCGGGAGCCCAGGCCGGTCAGCACCCGCCACCTGTTCGGCACCTTGCTGCAGCTCACCGGCGCCGATCCCCCCGCCGGCGCGGCGCTCCCCACCCTGCAGGACGGGCTGCAGGGCACCGATCCAATCGTGAGCGAGCTGGTGGCCAGCACCCCCCGGCTGCCCCAGGTCCGTCGAGCGTTCCCGGATCTGGATCCAACGCGCTGGAGGCGTCGCTTCAAGGTCTGGTTTGGAGGTGATCTGAAGTATGTCCTCGCCGACGATGACAGCCAGCGGCTGCACGATCTGAGCCAGCCCCGGCCCGACGCGGTGGATCTGGCACCACAGCGCCCTGAGGTCGCCGCCGCCCACCGGGGCGCGCTCCAGCGCTGGGATCGGGCGAGGCCCCGCTACCGCCCCGAGCTGCGCACCCCCACCGATCACCCTGGGCAGCCGATGGCCGACGACGGGGCGCTGATCCGGCAGCTAGAGCAGCTGGGCTACACCGCGGAGGACGAGTGAGGCGCGCCGTGCTCGGCGTGCTCGGCGTGCTCGGCGTGCTCACCGCGGCCGGCGCGGTCACCGCGGTGGGGATCGGGCTGGCGCGCCGGGGGGGCGCTGCACGCCAGCTCAACGTGCTGATCATCGTGTGGGACACGGTGCGGGCCGATCGCTTGTCGCTGTACGGCCACGATCGCCCCACCACCCCCCGCCTCGACGCCCGCGCTGAGCAGGGCGTGGTGTTCGAGGCCGCCAGCAGCCCTGGGATCTGGACCCTGCCGTCCCACGCTAGCCTGTTCACCGGGCTGGCCCCGGAGTCCACCGGCGCGTCCGAGCGCTGGCTGTGGCTCGATGGCCACCACCTGACCCTGGCTGAGCACTTCGCCGAGCACGGCT
This sequence comes from Deltaproteobacteria bacterium, assembly GCA_011376105.1. GTDB lineage: Bacteria > Myxococcota_A > UBA796 > UBA796 > DRPG01. The sequence goes on along the minus strand of DRPG01000084.1, from coordinate 1,996 downwards.
ACGCCACGTTCTCGATGGCGGCCAACGCGCTGCTGTGCGGCGAGACCAACCTGGTCCAGGGCTTCCGGGTGCCGATGAACACCTACCGCGGCAAGGTGGCCCCCCTGGCGAAGGCCGCCACCCAGGCCAAGCTGGTGCCCGGCGACGTCAGCCAGGAGCTGGCGCCGGGCTGGCGTCCACCGGAGCACGGAGCGACCAACGCCGAGTGGGGGCGGGCGATCTACAAGGACGCGGCTCCGCTGATCGGCCGCACCTTCCTCGCCTGGCTCGATCGGCGCTCCGATCCAGAGGCGCCGTTCTTTGCGTACCTCAACTTCATGGAGGCCCACACCCCCCGGATCCCCTCGATGGCCTCCCGCCGGGCGGTGCTCGGCGACGAGGCGCTGATCCAGCGGGGCCTGCAGACCGACGCGGCCCACATCCGGCTGCACTTCTACAGCTTCGGCAAGCAGGAGTACAGCCCCGAGCAGATCGAGGCGATCCGGGGCGTGTACGACGCGAGCCTGCGGGATCTCGACGAGGCCACCGGCCAGCTGCTAGACGCGCTCGAGCGCCGGGGGCGCCTGGAGGACACCGTCGTGGTGTTGACCAGCGACCATGGCGAGAACCTCGGAGACCATGGGCTGTTCAACCACCGCTTCGCCCTGTGGCGCTCCCTGGCCCGTGTGCCCCTGGTGCTGTGGCACCCCGAGCTGTCCCCCCGGCGGATCGAGACCCCGGTCACCACCCGGGATCTGTTCCCGACGCTGTCCCGCCTCGCCGGGCTGCCTCCGCCACCGCTGCCCGACGCAGGCGATCTGCTGCTGCGGCCCTCGCCCGCGATCACCTACCTGGCGAAGCCCCTGCGCCGCGAGATCGAGACCGTGGCCTCGGTCTATCCCGAGGTGCGGATCGAGCCCTGGATGCGCTCAGGGCATGCGCTGGACGACGGGGATCGACGTCTGATCGCCTGGGACGACGGGCAGCTGCAGCTGTTCGATCCCAGAGCGGATCCCGGGGAGCTGCAGCCGCTGGACGAGCCCGGGCGAGCCGCAGCGCTGCACGATCGCCTCGAGGCCTACCGCGAGCAGGTGCCGCCCTACGATCCCACCCAGCGGGGCCCGGGCGACGATCCAGTCCACGTGCGGGCGAGCCAGGAGGAGCTGCGGGCCCAGCTTGAGGCCCTGGGCTACACCACCGACGACGAGGCCCCTCCTTAGCCCCTGGTCCTAGCCCCTGGTCGCTCGTGCGGTCCGCGCAGGGCCCCCGCTGCCAGCCGTCCGAGCCGTCCGAGCCGTCCGAGCCGTCCGAGCCGTCCGAGCCGTCCGAGCCGTCCGAGCCGTCCGAGCCGTCAGGAGTGGGGCGAGGGGGACAGCCCCACCCGCCGCCGGGCGAACAGGCAGGCCGACGAGCCCACCTCCAGCTCGCTGCAGGCGCTGGGGCGATCGGGGTAGATCCGGCAGCAAAACGGTGTGGAGGTGCCGTCCCCGGCCAGGGCTACGCAGCGGGTGCCCGTCCCGGTGGGGGAGGGGACCCGGCGCAGATCCCGCCAGCCGTCGTCGTGGGTCACCACCAGCTCGGCCTGATGGAGCAGGGTCGCGTGATCGTCGCCCTCGACGGGCACGCTGTCGAAGGCCTCCCGGCAGCAGGCGCCGCAGCCCGCGCAGTCGGGGGGGGGCTCGAAGTGGGCGCAGGCGGCCAGATCAGGGGCGATCGGGGGGCCGGGCTCTCCCTCGGGGGCGGCCATCCCACAGCGTAGGGGATCGCCGGCGGCCCAGGCGCAGCCCCCGCAGGTGTGGGCTCCGGTGCCGGTGAGCAGGCCCGTCGGGTGTAGGATCAACGGGTCTCGCGGTTGATCGTCTCGGCCGGCTGGCGCGCGACGAACTGGAGCTCTCGCCGTGGCGCGCTCCCTGAGAAGGCGATGTCCTCGGCGAGGACGGGGACCGGCAGGCCACGGACGCGGCGCTGGCGGGGCTGGGGGTGTGGGGCGGCTGCGGAGGACCGAGCGGCGGGGGAG
>DRPG01000083.1 GCA_011376105.1 Deltaproteobacteria bacterium | reverse complement strand
TCGCGCTCGCCGAGCGCCAGGCGCTGTCCCGCTCGATGCACGCACGGCTCGCGATCGAGAAGATCACCGACGAGGCCATCGAGGAGTGGGTCACCACCAACGCAGATCGGCTGAACCTGCCCCAGCTGCGGGCCCGGGAGATCGTGGTCCCGCTGCGCTCCCACGCAGAGGAGCTGATGGAGCGCCTCGAGGCCGGCGAAGACTTCGCGACCCTCGCCGCCAACCACTCGATCCGGGAGGAGACGGCGAAGAACGGTGGAGAGACAGGCTGGTTCAGCAGCGTCGACAAGCCGGAGATCGGCGAGGCGTTGTTCTCCCACAGCTCGGTCAAGCTGCTGGGCCCGATCGAGACAGACTCGGGCTACTACATCGTGGAGATCCTTGAGCGTCGCGACACCACCCCTCCAGAAGAGCGCCGGTACCTTGCTCAGCGTGCGCTAGAGCAGGAGGCGTCCCTCGACGCCCGCAGCGAGGTCCGTGAGGCGATGCAGATCGAGTGGACCACCCCGCGCAGCAACCCCCACCTCCCGATGGATCACCCCACCCCCGGCGACGAGCCCGAGGGCGGGGGTGACGAGGGCGGGGGTGACGAGGGCGGGGGTGACGAGGGCGGGGGCGACGGGGCCGGCGCCGAGGGCGGAGGGCACTGAGGTGTCGCGCGGCTGGGCGGTCATCCTCGGTGCCTCGTCGGGCTTCGGCGCGGCGGCGGCCCGGGCCTTTGCAGCGCAGGGGCTCGGGATCTTCGGGGCCCACATGGATCGACGCTCCACCATGCCCCAGGTGGAGGCCCTGATCGCAGAGCTACAGGGCCACGATGTGCCGGTGGTGTTTCACAACGGCAACGCCGCGGGGGACGAGGAGCGCGCCGCGGCCCTCGACGCCCTTGGGGCCGCCCTCGGTGGCGGTCACGTTCGGGTGCTCCTGCACTCGCTGGCCTTTGGGACCCTGCGGCCCTTCATCGGTGACGGAGGCACGATCGGGCGCCGACACATGGAGATGACCCTGGACGTGATGGCCCACAGCCTGGTGTACTGGGCCCAGGATCTGGTGGCGGCCAAGCTCCTGGTCCGGGGGGGGCGGATCTTTGCGATGACCTCGTCGGGATCGCTGGCGGCCTGGCCCTCCTACGGGGCGGTGAGCGCGGCAAAGTGCGCGCTGGAGTCCCACATCCGCCAGCTGGCGGTGGAGCTGGCCCCGATGGGGATCACCGCCAACGCCATCATGGCGGGGGTCACCCAGACCGCTGCGCTGGAGAAGATCCCGGGCGCCGATCTCATCGCGGCCCGGGCCCTAGAGCGCAACCCCCACAAGCGGCTGACCACCCCCGAGGACGTCGCCCGGTGCCTGGTGGCCCTGTCCGGCCCCGACACCGCCTGGCTCACCGGCAACGTGCTCCGGGTCGACGGTGGAGAAGCCATCGGCGGCTGAGGCTACAGGCCCTCACCTGGATCCCGGCGGGATCCGGGTGGTCCCGTCGCCCTTGTCACCAGGGCAGCTCGGTCCTGCCCAGGGCAGCGCCGAGCTGCTCCCCGCCCGAGGAGGGCTTGTGTCGGTCCCGCTGCCTGTCTACCTCGATAACCACGCCACCACCCGCTGCGATCCAGCGGCGCTCGAGGCCATGTGGCCCTGGTTCTCCGAAGACTACGGCAACGCGGCGTCACGCTCCCACGCCCTGGGTCTCCGGGCCCGGAGCGCCACCGAGGCCGCCCGGGCGTCGATCGCCTCCTGGCTCGGTGCTTCGCCCAAGGGGGTGATCTTCACCAGCGGCGCGACCGAGGCGAACAACCTCGCGATCCTGGGGCTCGCCCGGGCCGCTGCCGGGCGTCCCCGCCATGTGATCACCGTGGCCACCGAGCACAAGGCGGTGCTAGAGCCGGTGGAGGCCCTGGCCCGGGAGGGGGTCGAGGTCACGGTGCTGCCGGTGGCTCCAGACGGGCGGATCGAGCCCGGCGACGTGGTGGCGGCGCTCCGGCCCCACACCTTGCTGGTCTCGATCATGCGGGTCAACAACGAGATCGGCACGATCCAGCCCCTGGCGGAGGTGGCGGAGGCCTGCAGGGCCCGGGGGGTGCGGATCCACACCGACGCGGCCCAGTCCGCCTACGTGCCCACCGAGCTTGGGGCGCTGGGCGTCGATCTGATCTCGGTGTCCAGCCACAAGATCTATGGACCCAAGGGGATCGGGGCCCTGGTGATGGCCCGGGGGAGGCCCCGGATGCAGCTCGAGCCCCTGCTGCACGGGGGCGGGCACGAGCGTGGCCTTCGCCCGGGCACGCTGCCGGTGCCGCTGATCGTGGGCTTTGGGGTGGCCGCCCGGTTGCTGGAGCAGGGACTGGGCACAGAGCCCACACGGATCGCCGGGCTGCGGGATCGCCTGCTCGAGGGGCTGACCACACGCCTCGATGGGATCACGATCCATGGCACACAGGCTGCGCGCAGCCCCAACAACCTCAACCTCTCCTTCGAGGGGGTGGAGGCCGAGGCTCTGCTGATGAGCCTGCGGGCGGACGTCGCGCTGTCCACCAGCTCGGCGTGCTCGTCCGAGTCGCTGCAGCCCAGCCACGTGCTCCGGGCGCTGTACCCCGACGCATCGCAGCGCGCGGCCCTGTCGGGCTCGATCCGCTTCGGGATCGGACGCTTCAACACCGGGGCAGAGATCGAGCACGTGATCGACGCGGTGTCGACCCGGGTCACCGAGCTGAGGGCGATGGCGTCGCTGTACGAGCCCTAAGGCGAGGGCCCGGGGCCCGGGCATAGCTCAGGCGCCCCTGCGCCTCAGGCCCAGCAGGAGCCACAGCCCGGGCAGCAGCCCACCCCAGTCGGGGCCGCCGGCTCCGGTGTGGCAGCCTCCACAGCCTGCGATCGAAGGCTCCTCTGCGTCGGGATCGTCGGGCCAGTAGGCCCCGGTGGGGCGGGGATCGATCTGGAGCTTGCCCACGATCGCCTCGGAGAGATCTGCTGACAGGAAGCGGCCCTCGACCTGCCAGGCCCCCGGCGATCCACAGACGCCGGTCTCGAAGTCCTCCCCGATCTCCTCGAGGTGGAGCCCCGGTGCAGGCAGCGCGACGTCGTCGGGTGTCCAGCCGGTGAAGCGCCCCGCGCCGTCGAGGCCGCCGATCCACACCCGGGCCTCGTGCGCGCCCTCGAGCCAGAACGGGCCTGACCACAGCGCGACGACCTCGTCGGGGGCCTCCAGGGGGGAGGGGGGCTCGTCGGGGCCCAGCGCAAACACGGTCACCGCGTGCTCTCCGCACACGCCATAGGAGACCCCGGTGCGGGGGGCGGGGGAGTAGCAGTCGTACCCCAGATCCGGGGTGACGTAGTCGTGGTAACGGTGGCGATGGGTGGGCTGGGGTGGCCCCGAGCCCTGCTCAGCGCCTGGGATCACCTCGAGCTCCGCCACCGCGGGGATCGGGGAGCTGCCCTCCCCCAGCAGCTGGTAGCCCCCGACGGCGAGGGGCTCGTCGGGGAACAGCCCGAGGAGCGCGCCGATCCGGTGCTCGGTGAGCGGGATCTCCAGCCCCTGATCGTCGAGCAGGGACCAACTTCGGGGGCCCCCTGAGTGCTCGGTCAGCCAGAAGACGGTGTCGGGATAGGCCTCCTGCCAGGACTTGGGGTGGTGTAGATCCCAGGGAGGCAGCGGCGGACAGGCGAGGCCGGAGCTGTACAGGAGCACGGAGATCAGCACGGATCCTCCAGGAGCTGCCCAAGCATAGCGCTAGGTCCGGGCCCAGGCCTCGACGAGTTGCGGCAGGATCGTGGGCTTGTCGCAGCATCCCACCGTGGGGACGCTCTGCGCCACCACGTCGGGGGAGCCCGCCTCACCGGGGCGAGGGGTGGCCCCTCGCCCGGAGGGATCCCGCCTGGACGCGCGTCGTCACGCCCGGGGCTGCGCTCCACGGGCGAGGTGCGCTATCGCGGGGATCCGAGCAGCTCGAGCACGATCTCCTCGGCCTCCCCCTGGCTGCGGCCCACATGGACCAGCTCGAGGTCGGTGTCGATCACGGCGTACTGGGGTCGACCGTAGGAGTCCCGGTAGGTGTCGTACACGAAATGATCGTAGTCGCCCCCCACCAGGTGGGTGCTGCCAAACTCGGCGACCCACTCCTGCAGATCGGACTCGTCCTGAGCATCCATCAAGGCGACGATCACGGCCAGGTTCTGATCTTCATGCTCGGTCCAGAAGGCCTGGGTAGAGGGCGCCGCCCTCTGGCAGGTGCCTCACGTGAAGCCGGACATGTCCAGCAAGATCACCTGGCCTGCGTGATCCGAGAGCCGGATCGGCTGCCCGTCGTGGCCGGGGATCTCGAAGTCTGTTGCAGGCCGGGGCAGGGCTGGATCAGTCTGGGCTTGAGGATCCTCGGGATCCCTTGGATCGGTCCCAAGATCGATGGTGACGCCTGACGCAGGAGGCTGGCTCCAGGGCTCGGGAGCACAGGCAAGCAACAGTTGGATCCACATCATGGGGGGGAGTCTACCCGAGATGGATCCTGGCTCACCCCGGCTCGAGGGGACGCATCGGAGACTGGGCCCGTAGGGCCTGGACTCTACCGAGCACCTGACGTGCCTCGTCCTCCGCGTGCTCCGCCAGGCCGTGGTGCAGGCGCCGATCCGCCAGCCAGTGGCTCGACCAGGTGACGGTGGGCTCGAAGCCTCTTCGGTACTTGTGCCCGCCGCCGTGGCCGGGCTCGAACACCGCCAGCCCCCGCCCGATGCACTCCTCGATCGCCTGATAGTAGCAGACCTCGAAGTGGAGGAAGGGGACGTGGGTGTGGGCACCCCAGTAGCGCCCATATAGTCGATCGGCCTTGATCACGTTGAAGGCCCCCGCGACGATCCGATCGCCCTCAGTGGCGATCACCAGGTGGAGGCGCTCACCCCAGTGCTCTCCGAGGAACTGGAAC
>DRPG01000082.1 GCA_011376105.1 Deltaproteobacteria bacterium | reverse complement strand
GCGGAGGCGGGCCGGGCCCACGTGGCCCCGGGCCTGGTGAACACCCTGATGGGCTGGGGGGTCAAGTGGCTCCCCCGGAGCCTCGCCACCGCAGCGGCGGGGCTGTCGATGCGCCCGGGGCGCTGAAGGTGCGCTGGAGGATCGGTGCTCGATCGTGAGAGCGGGCCCCGGATCGCAGAGACATTTGGAGCTGTCCATGCTCCTGTGGTCGTCGATCGGCTCTGCTGAGCCCGGGCGCCTGTCCCACAGCCCCGCGATCAGTCCCACAGCCTGGCGATCAGGCAGGTGGCGTTGTCGCCGCCTCCGCCCCGGTTGGCCAGCGCCACCAGGTGCCTCGAGCCGTCGTCGGGATCGTCGTTGAGGACCTCGTGGGCGAGGATCGAGGCCACCTCGGGGTGGGTGTCGCCGATGTAGTCGGTGACGCCGTCGGAGCAGATGGTGAGGCTCTCGCCGGGCAGCAGGGTGAACGAGGTGTGGTGGGCGGAGAGGGCCTCGGGCCGCAGCATGTCGTCGAAGTGGCCGAGGTAGCCCACCAGGGCGAAGCCCGCTGGATCCCAGGCGTCGAGGAAGTTCAGGTGCCAGGCCTTCAGGCGCTCGCCGGCCTGGTTCTCGTCAGCGGTGAGCAGGCTGGCGCCGTAGGGGCCCACCAGGTATGCCCTGGAGTCGCCCAGCCAGGCCATGCTCACCCAGTTGCCGTGCACCACCGCCACAGTGCAGGTGGTGCCCATCGGGACGCGCCCGTCGAGGTTGCCGCTGGCGAAGCGCAGGGCCGCCTCACAGATCGCGGTGTTGGCCATGCGCAGGGCCCGATCCAGGAAGTCCTTCAGATCGCTGGGGCCTGCGTTGAACAGCCTCGGCAGGGCCTGCTCCCACAGGTTGGCGATCACGTGGCACGCGATCGAGGAGGCGATGTCGCCCGAGCCTGCGTTGGCGGTGCTGATCCCGTCGCAGACCACCAGCAGGGACAGCGGGCCCTTGGCTCCGAGGAACAGACAGTCCTGGTTGATCTGGGTCAGCAGGACCTTCATCCGCCCGACGTGGGAGTCGTAGCCGATCCGGAGCTGAGCCTCCGGATCACGCGCGGCGTACGCTCGGCTCTCCTCGGTCACCGCGGCGGTCTGCCACCGCGCCAGCCACTCCAATCCGTCCCGGGGGCGCAGGGAGGGATCGGGGTGCAGGCCCGCATCCAGCGGCGCGAGGGCGGAGGGCGGCAGCAGCGGGATGGCCGTGCGCAGGTAGGGGATCGCCCGCGAGGCGGGGAGGTTCCGGGGCCACCTGCGCCCCAGCAAGGCCTCCAGCAGCAGCACGCTGGCTGCGTACACGTCGCTGGTGGGGCTGGGCTCTTCGATCAGGGGGCGGGGGCAGTCTCCCTCGTCGCGGGCGGACGGACGGACCTCCATGCTCTCGTTGGGGTTGATCTGCATGGTGTCGGCGTTGGGGTTCACCACCCGCCCTTCCTTGTGGTGCACCGACAGGGCCCGGGCCATCGCCAGGCCCATGCCCAGCAGGCTGGCCCCCGAGCGGGTGGGCAGCTTGGACAGCGGGATGGGCTGGCTCACCACCTCGGACAGATCGATCTCGGCGGTGTGGGGCGTCTCCTCTGTGCGCTCGTCGTACTCGGGCAGCGTGTGCTTGGGATCGATCCCCCGGTAGGCGGTGCGGAACCAGTCGGACAGGGCGGGCTGCTCGTCCTCGATCCGATCGGCGAGCTCATGCTGATCGATCAGGGCCAGGGCCAGGATCTCACCACCGACCCACTGGGCAGCTTCGCTGTCCTGGCGTTGCAGGCAGGCATCGAGCATCTCCAGCGCGAGCAGCTCGGCCCGTCGGGGGGGCAGCGCGGAGAAGGTGGCCCGCAGCAGGCGCCGGCCGTCGGACACGCTGGCCTGCTCGGACAGGGCCTCCACCAGGCCCTCGCTCGGCCAGCGCGCCAGGGTGGCGGAGAGCCTGCCCTCGTTGTCCAGCGGGCCACCATGATCGAGGTTGTGCAGCGCCAGCTCGAGCAGCTCCTCGTGCAGCTCGGCGGGCACGTCGTCCGGCGCCCAGCCCCCCCGGCGGATCCCGTGGATGATCGCATCGATCGCGTCGGGTCCGAGCTCGAGGAGGTTGCTCAGGATCTCCTCGGGCTCGCGATCCCGCACCGCGGCCAGGGCCAGATCCTTGACCTGGGTGCTCCCGGTGCGCCACGACAGCAGCACCTGATCGAGGAAGAAGGCATCATCGAGCTCTTCGCGGTGGGCCAGGGCCAGATCGAGGCGCCGACCGGGCGCCAGCATCGGGTTGTCGAGCCTCGCGTGGGGGCCTTCCCCCGCGTCGGAGCTGCGCAGCGCGATGCCGTCGGGATCGCTGCGGAACCGGAGATCCTCGGTGAGGCTGGGTTGCACCGCCTTCCACCAGTGCTGAAACGCAGCCGGGGCCATCAGCCCCCGCCCGACGATCCACTCCCGCAGATCCTGCTCCCGCTGGGGGCCGTGGAGATCGGCGAGGAGCAGGGCGAGACCCTCCGCTGGGTTCTCCTGCAGGAGCTGCTGCAGCGCATCGTGCTCGTGGCTCGCCCGGTGGAAGAAGCCTCCCTCGGCGCAGCGGGCATAGACCCGCACCACCACGTCGTGCGCAACCTGTGAGGGGAGGTTGTCGCCCTTGCCCTCCCAGTCGAGCTGGATCCAGCTGGGCTCGATCTCGATGACCTGGGCGAACCCAAACGCCGAATGGTACAGCACGGCGCCGGGATGAATCTCACCGATGTCCCGGATGGGGTCCATGGGGCCGCACCCTAACCGATGTGCGGAGACGTGGAAGCAAAGGAGGTCTCGGTGGAGGTTCGCGATCCGATCCATGGTGCCATCGAGCTGTCCTCCAGCGAGACCGCGATCCTCGACGATCCCTGGATCCAGCGACTGCGTGCGGTGCGCCAGACCGGCTTCAGCCAGATGGCGTTCCCCGGAGCCACCCACACCCGCTACATGCACAGCCTCGGGGTGATGTTCCTCGCCGGTCGAGCGTTCGATCAGGTCTTCCGTAGGTGGTCCTTCGAGGCCCCCGACGCCCGGACGAGGATGCGGGCCTGTGTGCGCATCGCGGCCCTGTGCCACGATCTCGGCCACGCACCGTTCAGCCACTGCATGGAGTTCGCGATGCCCCCCACCGCTGCGCTGCAGCTGGGCTGGACGCGGCCCGAGCCGGGGAAGCGGGCGGATCACGAGGACTACACGATCGCGATCCTGGAGCACACCGGCCTGCGGGACACGGTGGAGGCCAACGCACCGTGCACCGCACGGCACGTCGCGGCCCTGATCCGGCACGAGATCTCGGTCGGAGACGACTTCTTCGTGGACGGGGGGCTGGATCACCGGCGTCTGCTGTCCCAGATCGTCAGCTCGGAGCTGGACGTCGATCGGATGGACTACCTGCCCCGGGACGCGTTCTTCACCGGGGCCCGCTACGGACAGATCGACGCGGGCTGGCTGCTGGCGAACCTGCGCCCCTGGGTGGCCCATGGCCAGGTGAACCTGGCGCTACAGGATCGCGCCCTGTACACCTTCGAGCACTTCCTCCTGGCGCGCCACCACATGTTCCTCACCGTGTACTTCCACCACAAGTCGGTGGTGTACGAGGAGCTGCTGCGGCGCTACATCGGGCGCCCGGGCTGTCCCTGGCAGCTGCCCTCAGATCTGGACGCATATCTGCAGACCGACGACATCGCCCTGCTGGCCCACCTGCGCACCAGCGACGATCCCTGGG
>DRPG01000081.1 GCA_011376105.1 Deltaproteobacteria bacterium | reverse complement strand
GAGCTCCGCAGCGATGATGGGGTGTTGTTGTTCCGTGGGCTCCGGATCCGGGTCGGGGTGCACCTGGGGAACGTGGTGCGCGAGGCGGGGCGGGTGAGGGGGCCGGCGGTGTACCACGTGGCTCGGATCACCGGGGTGGCCCACGGGGGCCAGAACGTGGTGTCCGAGGCCGCCTGGCTGCGGCTGCGGGGCGGGCTGCCGGGCGCGGTGGTGCTGCGGGATCTCGGGGCGCACCGGATCACCGGGGTCGACGGCGCACGGCGGCTGCTCCAGGTGCTCCCCGCCGAGCTCGATCGCCGGGCGTTCCCCGAGCCGGCCAGCCAGGGGGTGCGCCACTCCAACCTCACCCCGGAGGAAGACTTCGTCGGGCGCCAGCAGGACATCGCGGCGCTGGTCGAGCTCGCGGGGCTCGGGGTCCGGCTGATCACCGTCCTGGGCGAGGAGGGCACGGGCACCAGCCGGCTGTGCCGCCAGCTGGCCCAGGTCCGCCGGGCCGAGGCCGATCTGATCGGCGGGGTCTGGCTCGCGATCGCGCCGGTGTCCACCGTGGCGGGGGTGGTGGGCTGCCTGGCTGAGGCGCTGTCGGTGGGGCTGGCGGATGCAGCGGTGGAGGAAGAGGCCGTGCGCAGGATCGGCCACGCCCTGGCGACGCGGGGGCGCACCCTGGTGGTCCTCGACGGGCTGACCCGCCCCGATCCGGGGGTGGGCCGGGCGGTGGAGACCTGGATGCGGCTCGCACCGGCCACCATCTTCGTGGTCGCCTCCGATGTGCGGCTGCGGATCCGGGGAGAGGTGGCCTATGCGCTGGGGCCCCTGGGCATGCCCGACGCAGGGGTCAGCGCTCGCCACGCCGACGCCGTGCGGATGTACGCGAGCCGGGCCCGGGCGATCTCTGCGACCTTCTCCGTGGGCTCCGGCGATGAGATCGCGCGGCTCATCGCGTCCGTCGGGGCCTACCCCCGCGCGATCCGCCTCCTCGCCGGCGCCGTCGATCGGGTGCCGGTCAGCGTCCAGCGGGAGGCGCTGGCGGGGATCGAGCCCCCCACGCCGGTGCCCAGGGCCCTGGGGATCTCCACCGACATGGCCTCGGTCACCCTGGCCTCGGTCCAGGAGATCGCATGGGGTGCGCTGACCCCCGAAGAGCGCTCGGTCCTCGCGGTGTGCGCCATGCACCAAGGCAGCTTCGAGGCGATCGAGCTGCCACCTGGGCTGCCCGGGGCGGGGGAGCAGCAGGTGCTGCTGGAGGCGGGGGCCGGCGACGGAGGGGCCGAGGACGAAGGCGCCGAGGAGCTCGAGATCACCCCCCCGAGGGACATCCACCAGATCCTGGAGTCCCTCGATCGCCGGGGCTGGCTGCGGGTCGCCCCCGATCCCTCAGCCTCGGGGGTGCTGCGCTATGCGGTCGCCCCCGATGTCCGGCGCTTCGTCCGCCGTCGCTATCCCCCCGAGGGGATCGTGAAGATCGTCCGGGAACGCGATGCCTTGCTGATCCGGGAGTTCAGGGGCTGGTCGGCCGCGGTGATCCGCTCCGACGATCCCGAGGTGGTGGCCCGGATCTCGGTGGAGTGGCCCAACCTCGTGCAGCTGGTGGAGGGGGGCCTCGACAAGGACAAGGGCTCCCACGAGCTCGCCACCGCGGTCGGGGGCCTGCTGATGCTCCGGCCCGTGCTGCTGTCCCGTGGGCCCCTGTTTGTCGGGTTTGCCCTCGCCGATGCGGTCCTGCAGCGCTGCGATGAGGTGCTGGATGCCGATCCCGGGCTCCAGATCCAGGCGCTGGCCCTGCGCGCCGAGCTGTCGCTGCGGGGCTCCCGACCCTCGGCGGCGCTCCAGGATCTCGATCGGGCCGAGGCGATCGCCGAGCGCTGGGGGGACGAAGGAGAGCGGGCGCTGACCACCGGCCTGCGGGGCCGTGCCCTGTGGGCGCTGGGGGATCCAGATGGCGCTTGGGTGGCGCTGGAGTCCGCGGTGCAGCTGTACACCAGGGCCGACGATCCCCTCGGGGCGTCGAGCGCCTCGGCCTGGCTGGGGGCGGTCGAGATGACGATGGGGCGCTATGCCGAGGCTGAGGCCCGGCTGCATACAGCCGCCGAGGTGCTGCGGGGCCTAGGGGCGGCGACGGAGGAGGCTCGGGCGCTGGGCTGGCTCGCGCTGTCGCTGCGCAGGACCGGTCGGGCGGTCGGAGCACGCTCGCTGTACCTCGAGGTGATCCGGCTGCTGGTCCAGGAGGGAGACACCCGGGCCGAGAGCTATGCGCGCTCGGATCTGGCGATCCTCGACTACCACCTCGGGCGCCTGGCCGAGGCCGACGCAGGGCTGGAGGAGGCCTCGGCGGTGGGGCGTCGGATCGGGGACCGGGCCGCGGAGGCCCACGCCACCGGCCACGGGGGCCTGGTCGCCCTGGCCCGGGGGCGTCCCCGGGTGGCCCGGGAGCGGCTGCTCTCTGCCCTCGCGGTGCACCGGGATCTGGGGGACACAGGGGCTGAGGGCCACATCACCGGTGTCCTCGGGGTGCTCCACCATGTCTCGGATCAGCCGGAGGGGGCCCGCGAGTGCTACAAGAAGTCCCTGCGGCTGCTCGAGGCTGCGAACAACCGCAGACTGACCGCGCTGTTTTTTGGTTGGTATGCAGCATTAGAAGCCGAAGATGGCCGAGCAGATGCCGCGGAGTCCCTGTATGGAGCGGCCCTGGCCAGCCACGCTGAGTCCGGCGATCCCCAGATCGGCGAGGCGCTCGCTCAGCTGAAGGGGGCGGTGGACTGGGTGGCGGCGGGGCGGGCCGACAAGCGCGGGGGCAGCGCCGAGGCCACAGCGCTGCGGGAGGCTGCCCTCGCCAGGATGCAGGCCTCCCTCGATCGACGGGAGCCCCTGCCCGGGGAGGCCAGGCTCGCCCTGGCGCGGGTCGAGCGGCTGGTGCGGGGGCGGATCTCCAGGCTCTGAGCGCGGCCGGGGCGCTGAGCCTCGATCGTCCGGGGCCTGGGCCGGGGGATCGTGCAGGGGCGTCTGTCTCAGCCCCCGGGGGGCGCTGTGGGGCCGGTGGCCCGGCCGGTGGCCCGGCCGGTGGCCCGGCCGGTGGCGATCAGGAGCGCGGCGAGCCCCACCGCGACGATCAGGGCCATCGGGGGTGGCGGCGCGGGGATCAGCGCGGGGATCAGCGCGGCGAGGCCGGCCCAGACGAGGCGGGCTCCGATCGTGGCGAAGGGGCCGGCGCGGTGGCCCAGCAGGCCCAGGATCGAGGCCAGCGCCAGCCCCCCCAGGGGATCCAGCGGGGCCTTGATCGCTGCGAACAGCAGCCCCGAGCGCACCGGCCCGATCAGCCTGGGGAGCCAGCCCCGGAACATCAGCTCGTCGGCCACGATCGTGAGCAGCAGGATCGAGGGCCCCGCCCCGGTGGGCTGGAGCGCCAGCGCCAGGCGATCGTGGCCCGCCTGGGACAGCTCGCCGACGATCAGGGGGAGCCAGCCCGCCAGCGGTGCGATCAGGGCCAGCGCGAGCCCTCCGAGCAGGGCCCAGGTGGCGGTGACCCGCAGATCCCGGGGGCCGGCCGTGCCCGGCGCGCTGCTGGAGCGGGTGCGCCGGGCCGCCCACACGACGCTGAAGGCGAGCAGCCCCAGGGCTCCGGCCGTCGAGCCCGGGCCGGTCGAGGCCAGCAGATCCCTGGTCAGCACCGGGTTGCCCGCCTCAGCCCACAGCAGGGGGATCAGGGTCGGGATCCACCAGGTGAGCGCACCCAGCACACCGATCATCAGGGCGAGCCGGCTTGTGCGTCGGCGGGGCTCCCGCTCCCGGGTGGGGACCTCCTCGAGATCCCGGGCGGTGATCCACAGGCAGGTGGCGCTGAACGCCAGGGTCACCCCGGTGGACAGGGCGATGGCACCGGGCTCGGGCCAGGTGTCCCCCGAGGCGATCAGGGCGCCACCGACGGGGACCAGCGCGCCGAGGTAGGGCTCGGTGTCGCCGAGGAACCACGCGACGATCCCCGAGGCCGCGAGCAGCGCCGGGAGCACCCGCAGCGACACGGTGCTCCCGGCGATGACGTCGGAGGCCCTGCGGACCAGCCACAGGCCGAAGGCCACGGTGGCGATGGGGACCGTGGGCAGCGGGAGCATCCACCAGCCCGCCTCGACGTTGCCCAGGGCGACGCTCAGGCTGGCGGCGCTGACCGCGGTGATCGCGCCGAGCCCGCCCCAGGCCAGGGCCTTGCCGCCGACGATCTCCAGCCGGCTGATCGCCGCCGCGAGCAGCACCACCAGGGTGCGCCGGGAGCGCTCTCCGCCGATGCTGGCCGAGACCGCGCCGGTCAGGGTGGAGGCGGAGATCAGCGCAAACAGAAGGGTGCGGCCGGGGAACACGAAGCCAACCGGCAGGATCTCCACCGCCACGTCGGGCTCAG
>DRPG01000080.1 GCA_011376105.1 Deltaproteobacteria bacterium | reverse complement strand
GCCCTGTGGCGTCAGCTTGAGGCGGCCTGATCCGTGCCCTGGGGAACGCTCGCAGCCTGGGGCCTCGATCACCGACGCCTCGTCTGGGGCGTCCTGCTCGTCAGCGTGGTGGTGGCCCTGTGGATCGGCTTCCCGCCGAAGATCGAGCCTAACCTCCTGGCCCTGCTGCCCCCGGATCAGCCCGCGGCGATAGCCCTGCGGGAGCTCCACGCCAACGAGGGGGGAGCGAACGTGGTCACCCTGGCGTTCGCCGGGGAGCCCGAGCACCTCGAGCCCTTCCTCGACGGGCTGGCCCAGGAGCTGGAGCGCAGCGAGCGGGTCCGCTTCGCGGTACATGGGATCGACGAGGAGCTGGCCACCCGGCTGGGGCTGCTGCAGCTCGATCCTGCGGATGTGTCCGCCCTGTCCGGGCGCATGCGGGGGGCCCTGGCCCTGGGCCCGGCCCTCAACCCGATCGTCACCCAGCAGCTGATGGCGATGGGGCCGGTCACCGAGCGGATCGAGGCGATCACCACCACACCGGGGGCCCTGCCCGGGAGCGAAGCTGGCAGCGGGCGGCTGCTGGTCCGTCCCACGGGATCGAGCCACGATCCCATGTTCTCGCTCGCGCTGATGGAGGAGCTAGAGGCCACGGTCGCCGCCGCACTGGCCGCCTCCCCCGAGATCTCCCTCGAGTGGATCGGCGGCGCCTACCGCCACAACGTCGAGGACTACAAGGGGATCCAGCAAGACCTCTGGTGGACGGGGGGGGCTAGCCTGCTGCTGGTGCTGATCGTGATCTCGTTCACCTTCCGCTCGGCTCGGGCGATCCTGCTGGTCAGCGCGCCGCTGCTGATGTCCCTGGCGATCACCCTGGGGCTGGCGCGGATCCTGATCGGCAGCCTCAACACCTACACCTCCTTTGGCTCCGCGATCCTCGCCGGGCTCGGCATCGACTTCGCGGTCCACCTGGTGGGGCGCTACCGGGAGCTGCGGGCCGACGGGACGCCGCTGCACGAGGCGATCATCACCGCCTGGGATCGGGTCGGTCCGCCCTGCGCCACCGCCGCCCTGACCAGCTCGGCGGGCTTCCTCGCGCTGGCCGTCGCCGACTTCCGGGGCTTCGCCCAGCTGGGGATCCTGCTGGCGACGGGGATCATGGTCGCCCTCGGGACCATGGTGGTGGTCTTGCCGCTGTTGATCCCGATCCTCGACGCCGAGCCCCCCCTGCTGCGGGGCACGGGCCAGGCCCAGCCCCAGAGCACCTCGACCTATGCGATGGCCCCCGGCTTGCTGATGGTCCTGGTGCTGATCACGGGCCTGCTGGGGGCCACCCGGCTGCCCAGGCTAGACTGGGAGTACGACGTGAGCGCCCTGCGCCGCGACGGCCTGGCCTACGCTGAGCTCGACGAGGGAGAGCAGGCCCTGGCCCGGGAGTCCTACTCCCCCGTCGTGGTCACCTTCCCCTCCGCCGAGGCCCGCTCGGCGGCGAGCGCCCGGATCGAGGCGCTGCAGGCCGACGGGCGGCTGCCCCACATCGAGCGCGTCGTGAGCATCGAGTCGGTGCTCCCCCCCGATCAGCAGCTCCGGCTGGATGCCCTGGCCGAGCTACAGGGCCTGCTCGAGGATCCAAACAACCGCTACCTCCCCCCTCCCCTGATCCAGCGCCTGCAGCCCCTCAGGGGCCTGCCGCTGGAGCCGCTGGGGCCCGCCGATCTGCCGGCGCCGATCCGTACGCTGCTCGGTGCAGGGGAGCCCGACACCCACCGGCTGCTGCTGTTGCCCCGGGGCAACATGTGGGATCTGCGCCAGGCCGCAGCCCTGGAGACCGAGGTCACGCAGGCGATCGGTGATCACCCCGCCGCCGGGGAGTACGTCGCCCTCGGGGCGCTGTACCGCGTGATGGTGCGGGACATCCCGATCGTCGGCCTGCTGGCGCTGATCCTGGTGACTCTGCTGACCGCGATCGATCTCCGCCGCCCCCACTGGATCGCCGGCGCGATCGGCACCCTGCTCGCGGGGCTGATCTGGGCCGGCTCCGCGCTCCAGCTGTTCGGTGTCCGGCTCACGATGGTCAACATCGTGGGGATCCCGATCCTGCTCGGGATCGGCGTCGACGTGGTGATCCACCTGCTGCACCGCCTGGCGGAGGAGGGCCCCGGGGGGGTGCGGCGCGCCCTGGGGACCACCGGGATCGCCGCGGCGATCTCGGCGCTCACCACCATCTTGTCGTTCTGCTCCCTGATCCTGGCGGGCAACCGGGGGGTGCGCTCCCTCGGCATGCTGGTGGTGATCGGGCTGATCGCGGTGTTCATCGCCAGCGCGGTGGTGCTGCCGACGGCCTGGGCGGCGGGGTGGCGGGTCACCGGCCGGGCGCCGTCGGACCAGCGCTGATCGAGCCTGGTCGGCGTCGCGGGCCGGGGCCGGAGCTCACCGCGCTACAGTGTCTGCAGGAGGGCGTCTGCTCTGGCTCTGGCTCGGGTGGGGCTGCCACAGCCCCGATCAAGATCCGCTCGAGAGAGACGAGGACGTAGGGCTGTCCGATCCCTCCTGTGAAGAGCGCTACACCGGTCCGCTCGTCGTCGATCGCCTCAGTGGGTCCTGCGACGGAGACGATCAGCTGAAGATCGTGCTGAAGACCCGGGGCTGGGCCAGCCGAGCGGTGTGGACCGTGGTCGGCACCGCCGCACAGCAGCCATGGATCGAGTCCCACGTCCTCGAGAGCGCCGACTTCGACCCCTGTGGGGCGTGGGACGAGCTGCGGCTCGAGGGGATCGTCACCGGCGGCGGGACCTGGTCGCCCGGGGAGCAGACCCGGTTCTCCTGTGATCAGCTGCTGCACACACCACCGCTCCTCACCCGGGTGATCCAGCTGTATGCGCTGGACGGCTCCCTGGCAGAGTGCCTCGCCTCCGGGCACGATCCGGCCGGGCTCCTCACCGGAGGGTACGACGCGCTGCTGTCCGTTCCCCTCGGAGATCCCGAGGAGATCGAGCGGTGCCTGATCGTCGAGCCCCTGCCCGGGCGGACACCGACCTGGTAGAACGCGACCGACGTACAGTCTCCCCACCACCCCTAGGCTCAGCCCATGATCTCGATCTGCACGTGGATGATCGCGCTCGAGCGCGTCGCCATCGCCGCCGCCCCCCCCCACGTGGGGGAGGTCCCCAGCGAGCGCCTCTACAAGCGGATGGACGACGATGGGGGGCCTGCGCGTGGGCGCTGGCGGCAGCGTCGCTCAGGCGCCTACCTCGCCTGGGAGCTCGAAGACAAGACGATCCTGCGCTATCAGAAGACCGAGCGGCGCCAGGTGGTCCTCGATCGGCGCTTCGACGCCACGGGCTGGCCCCTGACCAGCCTGGAGACCCCGATCGGGGGCCTGCCGAGGGTGGTGGTGCACTCAGCCCCCTCCCGGGAGATCGTGCTCTCGGGCTGGAGCAGCCAGCCGATCCCGGGAGGCAGCGTGTCCGCTCCGCTGCCCGGGCTGCCCCGGGAGGGCGGAGGGGTCCGCTTCCTGGTCCTCGGTGGAGAGCTCGAGGTGTGGCACGATCCCCGCTGGGCCGATGTGTACTCCGATACCTTCCGCGACGGCCTGCTGGCGGGGTGTGGCTGCGTCCTGGTCGACGAGATGTCCGCTTGGATCGACAACGTCCCGGGCAAGCGCTTCCGGATGGAGGTGCCGGGCACCGAGCCCCCCGATCAGCTCGATGTCTGGGTGGTGCCCCTGGGCCCTCCCCCCGAGCTCCCCCGGGGAGAGGGCGAGGCGCCCGAGGCGGGGCCCTCGGGCCTGTGGCTCGCGTCCTACCGGGTCACCGCCCCCGAGGTGCCGGTCCTGCAGCTGGCGCCGGGGCGGGCGATGATGGCGCTGATCACCCTCGATCGCCTCGAGGAGCTGGTGGTGCCCGTCGCGGAGACCCCCCCGCCCCCCGATCCCCTCGAGCCAGGAGGGCTGCCCAACGAGGGAGGCAGCGAGCTCCCCGGCGAGGGAGGTGATGAGGCCTCCGACGAGGAGGGCCCGTGATCGTCTGTGACGAGAGGAACCCCCGGGCCCGGGCCCTGCTCGAGGCGCTCCAGGGGCGGCTCCCCGAGGGCTGGGCTCCCCCTGAAGGGATCGCGCTGGTGCTGGGGGGGGACGGGTTCCTGCTCCGCACCGTGGCGGAGCACGGCCTGGATCATGCCTACCTCGGTCTCAACGCAGGCCACCTGGGGTTCCTGCTCAACGACACCTCCGACGTCGAGACGGTGGCCCGGGCCCTGCGGCAGGGGCACTGGCGCGCCCACATCTTCCCCCTGATGGAGGCCAGGATCGAGACCCGCGAGGGCGAGACGATCACCGTCCGGGCGATCAACGACATCTACCTAGAGCGGATGACGGGGCAGGCCGCACGCCTCCGGCTGTGGATCGGAGGCCACGTGGCGGTGGAGGAGCTGGTCGCCGATGGGCTGATCTTCGCCACCGCCCTGGGCTCCACCGCCTACTCCTTCTCTGCGGGGGGGCCCCCGGTCCATCCCCTGCTCAGGGCGCTGCAGGTCACGCCGATCTGCCCCCACCTGCCGAGGCTCACCTCCTTCGTGCTGCCCCCCACCGCCAGCGCTCGGGTCGAGTCGTTCCAGCACGACTGGCGGCCGGTGCGGGCAGTGGCCGATGGTAGGGGCATCGATCACGTGCTCCAGGTGGAGCTGCAGCTGTCAGAGCGCACCGTTCACCTGTGTTATCTCGATCAGCACGACTTCACGCAGCAGATGCTGGACAAGATCGTGCAGCCCTGATCGCGCGAGCCCCGGAGCCGCACCCAACCGCAGGGCGGCCAGGAGAGCTGACCTCCGGAGCGAGGAACGATCGTCGGTGTGTGCTGGCGCGCCGCCTCGGCCGGAGAGGGGTGGCCGGGCGGCTCGTTGGCTCGCCTACTCCTTGCCCTGGGGTGAGGCGAAGGGAGAGGGGATCCCGCGATCCCGCTCCTCGGGTGACCGGGGCTGTGGGGCCGTGGCGCTGGCCTCAAGCGCGGAGGTCGCTGGAGCGCTCGAGGGCATGACCGGGCTCGGCGCAGGTGCGGCGGCTGGGCTCGGCGCAGGTGCGGCGGCCGGG
>DRPG01000079.1 GCA_011376105.1 Deltaproteobacteria bacterium | reverse complement strand
GCTCGCTCCGACACAGCACGGATCCAGCGCTCGGGTGCCCCAGGAGGAGAACCACACAGGTGCCCCAGGAGGAGAACCACACAGGTGCCCCAGGAGGAGAACCACACAGGTGCCCCAGGAGGAGAACCACACAGACACCAGGCCCGGGCGGAGGGAGCCCCATCGAGGGCGAGAGCCCAAGAGCGCCGAGCGGGCCCGGCGGGCCCCGCCCGGCGGACCTCGCTGGACATGAGGCTCCCTGGACCCATCGCTGAGCCCACGGCTACTCCTCTTCCTCCAGCAGCTCCTTGAGCCACTCCGCCGACTCCTCGTCGATCCCAAGCTCCCCGATGAGCTCGTCGAGCGCTTCCTCCTCGCTGGGCCCCCCCTCGACCACCCCGAGCTCTCCCACCGCGAGCGGGAGCCGGGGCTCGTCGATCCAGGGGAAGTCCTGTGCGATCAGCGCCCGCTCCTCTGCTGAGAGCAGCCTGAGATCGCGATCGTCCCCATCGGGATCGATCCGCCGTCGGGCACGCATGTGGACCTCCAGCTCAGTGAAGGGATCGGTGGGGACGGTGGTCTCGATCTGATCCGTGCCTGCCCATGCCGTCCCGCTGACCCGGCTCCCCTGAGGGATCGGCTCGGTGTGGGCGATCAGCTCTAGGGTCGAGAGCATCGGGTGCCTGAGATCCCCTGAGATCGGGAGCAGCACCCGGGCGGAGAGGGGCTCCCCCCCAGGGGCCAGCAGCTGGAGCGCGACCCCCTCGATCCAGGTCGAGGCTCCATGGGGGGCGAGGAGCACGCTTATGAGCACCCGATCCGGGCTGCGCTCCTCCAACCGCAGATCGAAGCTGAGGGCGAGCATCTTCTCCCCTGGCGGACGACTGTGCGACGATACTTTCCGGCGCTCTGCTGCGCCATGGGGATCGTGCTCAGCCCACGTTGATCTTCGCTCTATCAGAGATAGTCTCCCAGGGAGGGTGTCCATGCTCCTGTGGCTGTTCGCATGTTCCACACCAACCCCCCCTCCGCTGATCGAGGCCCGGGGAGGAGGAGCCGGTTACTGGCCTCCCCACTCGGCCACGGCCGTCACAGGGGCGATCGAGCTGGGCTTCGATGGCCTCGAGGTCGATCTGGTGATGACCCGAGACGAGGCGCTGCTCCTCTGGCCCGATCCCTGGCTCTCGGTGGAGGGCTGCACCCACACCGATGGCTCGCCCCTGGCCGAGCCCTTCTTGATCCAGAACCTCGATCTTCACTACCTCAGCGAGGAGATCCGGTGTGGGGGGAGCCCAGATCCGGCCTACCCCAACGCCCTGGTCGTCGCCGAGGCTCCGATGTCCTTCAGCCAGCTCCTCGGCGAGCTCAGAGAGGGAGAGGCCTTCCACCAGCGGATCCACCTCCACATCCAGCAGCGTCCCGGGCTCACCCCCGGAGCTGAGCGGTTTGCAGAGGCCACCCTGCAGCGCTGGCTGGATGCGGATCTCCCTCAGGAGCTCCACATCTCCGCGGATCGGGGCCCGGTGATCGAGGCGTTCGAGGCGAGCGCGAGACGCCTGGGCTTCGACGTGCAGACCACGCTCCGGCTCGATCCAGAGCGCCCCTCCGACACCACCAGCGTCGGCGAGGCGGTGTGGGGGGAGCTCGGTCGCTCCCTGGGCACGACCGATCCCCTCGCGCTCGCCGTCGCGTCCAGGGCAGACGGGATCGGGCTGGCCTGGAGCACCGTGGATCGGCAGCTGGTGGATCGAGCCATCGCAGAGGGGCTCCAGGTCCAGATCGGGGCCATCGAAGATCCCCGGATCCTCGCTCAGCTCGAGCGCTGGCCCCTCGACAGCGTGCTCGCGGACTACCCCGGAGACGCAGCGTGGTGATCTGGCTCGCAGTGACGGCCTCGGCTGAGCCCACGGTGATCCTGGATCGAGTCGATCTGGTCTCGGAAGATCCTGGGCTGTGGCTCTCCCGGGAGCTGCCCCGGGCTCACCTGGCCCCCGGCACAGCGGGGCTGCGCTTCCTCACCCAGATCCGTCCGGTCTTCACCACACCGCTGCGGGATCTGTCGGTGGGGCTCTCGCTGCAGTCCCAGTCTCTGCTGATCGAGCACCCCCTCACCCCGGGCCTGGCGGTCACCGGTGGCCTGATCACCCGTGCGGGGCTGCCCACCGGGGGGATGGTCGGGGGCTCCTGGCGCCCTGGGATCTTCAGGCTCGGCCTCTCCGGGATCGCGCTGTCCTCTGCGACCTGGGCCCACCCCCGCTGGTCGAGCTGGCAGCTCCTGCCCGGCGTGGGGCTCGGGATCGGCCGAGACAGGTACCCCCGGGCGATGTGGATGGAGTAGCCCCGGAGCGGCATGTTCCACGTGGAACACCCAGAGCCTGTGGTGTGGGCTCCAGACCGAGCCCCTGGGCCAGGGCGAGGCCAGCCGCTCAGAGGTAGAGCCGCCCCGCGATCACGCGTGCACAGGAGCCCCGGAGGGCGACCCGCTCACCGCGGACTTCACACCACACACGCCCCCCCCGGGCCGAGATCTGGTGTGCCTCGAGCGGGTTCTTGCCCAGGCGTGCAGCCCAGAACGGAGCGAGGGCGCAGTGGGTGGATCCAGTGACGGGATCTTCGTCTACCCCAGAGCCCGGCGCAAAGAACCTGGAGACGAAGTCCACCGAGCTCCCCGGCGCAGTGCAGATCACGTTGGAGGCCAGCGCCCGGAGGCGGGACAGATCCGGAGCCAGCGCAGCGATCTCTGCCTCAGAGCCGTACCGGGCGAGCCAGTAGGTCGCATGACCCGAGCCCTCCACCCGCAGCAGCTCCTGAGGCGCCGGGCCGAGGGAGGCGAGCAACCCCTCCGGGATCGGCTCCGCGGGATAGACCCTGGCCATGGGCAGATCCAGCTCTAGATCGTCTGCCCGCCGCCGGACCACCAGCTCCCCCGAGCGGGTGGCAAACAAGACCTCGTCCCGCTGAGGATCCTGCAGCAGCACCCAGCCGGCGGCCAGGGTCGCGTGCCCACAGAGATCGACCTCCACCGTGGGGGTGAACCAGCGCAGCTCGAGCTGATCACCGGCCTGCCGCACAAAGGCTGTCTCCGAGAGGTTGTTCTCGGACGCCACCGCCGCCAACACCTCGTCCGGGAGCCAGTCCGCCCCCAGCAGGACGACCGCGGCGGGGTTCCCCGTGAGCGGACGCACCGCGAACGCGTCGATCTGGAAGAACTCGAGCTCCATCTCCACCCCATGAGCGCTGGTCCGGTGGGCTTACCCAGGCGCCGACCGAGCCACAAGGATCGCGATCCAGCAGCCTCAGCTCGCTCGGTCCCCGGCTCACGGTCAAGCCCCTAGCCGAGGATCCACCCGTAGGCACAGGCACCGATGAACCCCCCGATCACCAGGATCTCAGCGGCTCGAACGGCGGGATGGACCGGGATCCATGCGACGGCTAGCCCCACCAGCAGGCCCCCTACATGGCCCGCTGCATCCACCGCGGGCACCAGCAGCGAGGCGATCAGGTTCAGCCCCAGGAACGCCCACAGCACCGGCCCCATCAGGCGACGATCCTCCGGCCCCAGCCGCTCCCGCCAGCGCCAGCCGAGGACGATCGCGGCCCCCAGCAGGGCAAAGGCACCTCCCGACGCTCCGTCCGACTGGCGGACCCCCGCGAGCTGAGACAGCACCGAGCCCCCGAGCCCTCCCAGGGCGAACCAGGCCCAGAGCCGGACCCCTCCGATCCAGGGCTCCAGCAGCCGCCCCAGGGAGGCCAGGGCCACGGTGTTTAGCAACAGGTGCAGCGCGTCCACGTGCAACATCACGCTGGTGGCCAGCCGCCAGAGCGCTCCGTCCTCGACCAGCCGAGCGTGCTGTCCCCCCACCGCGATCCGGATCCCCGGGGGTCTGGAGAACAGCCACACGTCGAGCAGATCCAGCCGGCGGCGCCCCCACCAGGCCCCCCCCCCCGACACCAGGTGGACCACGATCAGGCTGATCACCAACAGGTTCGTCGCCGGGATCGGCCGATCGAGATCGATCGCGAGGGGCTCAGATCGGGAGGGAGAACTCACGCAGCACCGACTCCAGGGACGTCTTGCGATCCGTGCTCTCCTTGCGCTGGCCGATGATCAGGGCGCAGGGGACGCTGTAGCTCCCGGATGGGAACGCCTTGGGCCGCATGCCCGGGATCACCACCGAGCGGGGTGGGACCCAGCCCCGGTGCTCGACCTCCTCCGGCCCGGTGACGTCGAGGATCGGGGTCGAGGCGGTCAGGGTCACCCCCGCCCCCAGCACCGCCTCCTGGCCCACGTGCAGACCCTCGACCACCACACAGCGGGAGCCGAGGAAGGCACCGTCTTCGACGATCACCGGCCTGGCGCCAGGGGGCTCGAGCACCCCTCCGATCCCCACGCCCCCCGACAGGTGCACCCCCCGGCCGATCTGGGCACAGGATCCCACCGTGGCCCAGGTGTCCACCATCGAGCCCGCGCCCACGTAGGCCCCGATGTTGACGTAGCCAGGCATGATCACACAGCCCGGCTCGATGTGAGCGCCATACCGCACCGTCCCTGGAGGGACCACCCGCACGCTCTGGGCGACCAGATCCGTCTTCAGCGGGATCTTGTCGTGGAAGACATACGCACCATACCCCCCCTCCTGCATCGGCTGGATCCGGAAGTACAGCAGGATCGCCTGCTTGAGCCAGGCGTGCACCACCCAGCCACCCTCAGTGGGCTCAGCCACCCGCAGGGCCCCCCGATCCAGCCCCGCCATGGCCTCGTGCACCGCGTCTTCGTCGATCTCCGGGCCCTCCCAGGAGCGCTCGATCCGCCTCTGTAACGTTTCCACCTCAACGCTCCTCGGTCTCGATCGGGACCTCCGGGGTCACCAGGCTGTCCAGCAGGGGACCGTACTCCTCAGGCTTCAGCCCCAGCAGCCGCGCTGCACGCTGGATCACCACCCCCTCCTCGAGCTCGAACACGTCGTCGGCCAGGGTGGCCTCGAGCAGGGAGGCGATGATCTCCAGGCGTCGCTCCACGGGCAGGGTGGGGAGCTGCATCAGGGCCTCGCCGCAGGCATCGTGCCACCGTGCGGTGTACTGGCCATCGGCACCGATGAAGCGGGCCCGGGTGAACACCTCAGCGGGAAAGCTGCGCTGCAGGAACCTCGCCTCTTCAGGGACGAGCGCGTCGCCCCGGCCCAGGATCTGAGTCACGATGTGGTAGCAGAACGCGAGCTCCAGCTCGTCCGTCTCGAAGTCTTCCATGCGCCCCCCTCGGAGGTGTGGCGCTTGCTGGGTATCCTCTCCCCCTGCCCCGGGCTGGAGCTGCTTGTCTCCATCGAGCTGTTCGTCGACGAGACCGGGCGCCGGGCCCTGATCTCCGCCGACGTGTTGGAGCTCCTCACCGGGCAACCCATCTCCAACGGGACCGCGGTGACGCTGCGACCCGATCTCCCCAGGAGGGTTCCCTGTTAGGCTCGGGACGGAGGTGCTGGTGCGTCGAGGCCTGCCTTTCGTGATCGGATCGTTGTCTCTGCTCGCCTGCAGCGGCGTGCTCGATCCCGACTCCCCGGTCCACCCCGGAGACGATGAGGCGATCTTGTTCGAGGTCCCCAAGGGGACCCCACCCGGAGCCCTGGGCGACGAGATGGTCGACATGGGCTTCCTAAGCTCCGAGTATGAGTGGAAGATCTTCCTGAAGATGAACGACGGCAGCTGCCTCAAGGCCGGCAAGTTCGAGCTGCGGAGATCGATGTCTCTCAACGAGGTGCTCGCCACCCTGTGTGGCCCCCCCATGGCCGACGACGTCCCGTTCACCGTGCTCGAGGGCTGGCGGATCCGGGACACCGACGCCGCCCTCGCCGAGGCGGGCCTGATCGAGGCCGGGGCCTATGCCGCGGTGGCGATGGGCAAGACCGTGCCTGCCCCCTTCGAGGTCGTCAGCGAGACCTACGAGGGCTACCTGTGGCCCGAGACCTACATGGTCCCCGCCGCCGGCGTCGATCCCGGGGTCTTCGTCACCCGCCAGCTCGAGACCTTCCAGCGGGAGTTCCTCTCGAAGCACAGCGACTTCGGCGACCGCACCCTGAACGAGATCGTGATCATGGGCTCACTGCTAGAGCGGGAGGAGCCCAAGCCCGAGCAGCGCCCGCTGGTCTCCGGCATCCTCTGGAACCGGATCGACAAGGGCTGGCAGCTCGGGGTCGACGCGACCAGCCGCTACACCATCGAGAAGTGGAACGATCGCAAGGCGTTCATGAAGCAGCTGCGCGATCCCGATGATCCCTACAACACCCGGATCCACAAGGGGCTGCCGCCCACCGCGATCGGTGCCCCGACCCTGGCGTCGCTGGAGGCGGCGATGAACCCCGAGAAGACCCCGTTCATGTTCTATCTCCACGATCACGACAAGAACCTCCACCCCGCCCGCAACGCCGCAGAGCACGAGGCCAACCGGAAGAGGTTCGACGTCTACTGAGGCTGCGCTCAAGCCGAGGGGCTCTCGTTCGAAGGGAAGGGCGGAGGATCTTCCCTCGATGTCCCACCCAACCCTGCCTGCTCCCCCGCGCTCTCTCGCTGCGATCCTCGAGGCAGCCTCGGATCCCGGGGTTCGGCTCGAGAGCCTCACCCGGCTGGTGACCTCCGATCCATCGTTCACCGGGGCCGTCCTCAAGATCGCAAACTCCACCCGGTACCGGGGCAGCCGGCGCGATCCAATCACCGACGTGCACCAGGCTACGATGCGGATGGGCGTGCGCACCCTGCGTAACCACGCCCTGTGTCATGCAGCGAGGGCCTGTGCCTCAGCCCGCCAGATCCAGGGGTTCGATCTCGATCGGTTCTGGGAGGAGAGCCTGCAGCGTGCGGTCGCGGCCGAGCTGCTGGCGGAGCAGATCCAGGGGATGGATCCCCAGGAGGCCTTCACCATCGGGCTGCTGATGGAGCTGGGGGTGATCCCCTTGCTGCAGCAGGCGCCTGAGCGCGCCGCAGAGTGGATGAAGATCCGGACCTCCCAGGAGCGTCTGCGCAACGAGCAGCGGCTGTTTGGCAAGACCCACACCGAGCTCAACCTGAGCCTGGCTCAGGACTGGTCCCTGCCGGAGTCCCTGGCGCTGCCGATGGCGTTCCACCACGAGCCCGGACGGGCGCCGAGGCCGCTACAGCTCGCCTGCCGGATCGTGGGCGCCGCCGAGATCCTGGCCGCGGTGATGTCGAGCGACGACACCCGCCAAGACCTCGAGCGCGCTCGCCAGCACGTCGCCCCCCTGCTAGAGCGCCCATCGACGCTCGATGCCCTAGTGGGGATCCTCGGAGAGCGGGTCGCCGAGGCCGGCGAGCTCCTCGGGATCCGGGTCGGCGCCCAGCCCACCCTGGAGGACATCCTCCAGAAGGCCAACCGAAGCCTGGTCGACATGAACCTCAGCTTCGAGGAGCTGGTCCAGCGCCTAGAGCAGGCCATCAAGGAAAAGGACGCGCTCGCCAAGCAGCTCGAAGAGCGAAACGCCGAGCTGAGGAGCCTGAGCGTGACCGACGCGCTGACCGGGCTGCCCAACCGCAGGGAGCTGTTCCGCAGCCTGTCCGCCGAGCTGACCCGGATCGCCCGCCACGGCGGAGGGATCGCGATGCTCGTCGCAGACATCGATCACTTCAAGCGGGTCAACGACACCTGGGGCCACGTGTTCGGGGATGAGGTGCTCAAGGCCGTCGCGTCCACCATGCAGGCCTGCGTGCGCAGCAACGATCTGCTCGCCCGGACCGGGGGCGAGGAGTTCGCGGCGATGCTGCCGGAGACCGACGCGAGGGGAGCGACGTCCCTCGCCCGCAGGGTCTTGAGCCGGGTCGGTGGGCTCGAGCTGACCTCGCCAAGGGGGGAGCTGGTGCACGTCACCGTCTCCCTCGGGATCTCCTGGATCGAGGGTCCCCACCGGGGGCCGCTGGAGATCAACGCGATCTCCACCCAGCTGTACAACAGCGGAGACAAGGCGCTGTACCGCAGCAAGCAGACCGGACGGAACCGGGTGACCCGGGCCCCCGAGGCGCTCCCCTGGGCGATCCCTCGCGCGGCCTGAGATCGGACGCTACTCCTCCTCCGGGAGGATGTATGCACAGATACCTCGGGCTCAGCCTCTGGATCCTCGCTGGGTGTGGGGGCGACGGAGGGCCGCTGACCTCCACCGGCTCCCCGGATCCCACGACGAGCCCCGATCCCACGACGAGCCCCGATCCCACGACGAGCCCCGATCCCACCGAGCCCCACACGGGTCCCGATCGCAGGCACGACTGTGCAGGCCTCGATCCAGCCGATCCAGCCCCGCTGGAGGGCTACGTCGCCCTGACCTTCGACGACGGCCCCTCCGTCACCCAGACCCCGAGGATCCTCGACACGCTGCGAGCCTATGGGGCTCCAGCGACCTTCTTCATCGTGGGAGAGATGCTCGCGGATCCCGACACCTGGCCCATCGCTGAGGAGATCGTCGCCGATCCCCTGTTCGAGCTGGCGAACCACTCCTGGGATCACGCCGATCTCTCCAGCCTGTCGAGCGGCTCTCTGCAGGCCGAGATCGACGACACCACCGCGCTGATCGAGACCTTCGGGGTATCCCCGCGCTACTTCCGCTTCCCCTATGGAGCGTCGACCTGTGGCGCGGTGGATCTGTCCCGGGGGCGGGGGATGCACGTCACCGGCTGGCACATCGACACCGCCGACTGGTGCTATGCGGCGATCGGCACGCCGGGCTCCTGCACCACCGCCGACTACTTCCGGATCCCCGAGGAGCACACCGACGACATGATCGGCTTCGCCCTAGAGCAGATCCGGAGGTTCGACGGAGGCGTGGTGTTGCTCCACGACATCCATGGCTACACAGCGGACACGCTGGAGCTCCTCATCCAGTCGCTGCTCTCCGAGGGGTACACGCTCACCTCCCTCGACGATCTACAGGCGTTTCCCCGTCTCAACCAAGATGATCCGGCCGATCT
>DRPG01000078.1 GCA_011376105.1 Deltaproteobacteria bacterium | reverse complement strand
GGGGGGGGGTGGGGGGGGGGGGGGTGGGGATGCAGTGGGGAGCTGGGTCGCCATGGGGAGGACTCCGGGGCGTGGGGTGGAGGGTCCCTCCATCGGCCCAGCGCCTGAGAACTTGAAGCTCGATCCACCTCCAGATAGCGACGGGCCACGAATCCACACCGAAGGAGCCGCCGTGCGCATGATCTTCATCGGACCACCGGGTGCAGGCAAGGGCACCCAGGCCGCCCGCCTCGTGGAGAGGTACGCGATCCCCCACATCTCCACCGGAGACATGTTCCGGGCGGCGGTGGCCGCGGGCACGCCGCTGGGCAAGCAAGCGGACGCACACATGCGGGACGGGCGGCTGGTGCCCGACGAGGTCACCATCGGGCTGGTGATGGAGCGCATCGGCCAGGACGATGCCCAGGGCGGCTTCATGCTCGATGGCTTCCCCCGGACCGTGCCCCAGGCCGAGGCCCTTGATCGGGCGCTGTCTGCGGCCGGCCTGCAGCTGGATGTGGTGCTGGTGTTGGAGGTGCCTGACGACCTCATCGTGGATCGGATCACCGGTCGACGCTCTGATCCTGAGACCGGAGAGATCTACCACGTCACCTTCAACCCGCCCCCTCCCTCGATCGCCGGGCGGGTGATCCAGCGCAGGGACGACACGGAGGAGGCCTGTCGCAGGCGCCTCGCCGGCTTCCACAGCCAGACCGCCCCGATCGTGCCGTTCTATGAGGCCAAGGGGATCGTGCGCAGGGTCGACGGGGTGGGGGCCCCCGACGAGGTGACCACCCGGATCACGGCGGCTCTGACCGGCTCCTGACCCCGTGCGGTCCCCGTGTGTGGGGGCTCGGATGGGAAGCTCGCCCGAACCCAGCTAAGACACGGCTCTCGTGTCTGGGGGACTCGTGCGCTCTTCCCTGTCGTGGATCGCTCTGTTGCTGATCGGGTCCGCCTGCTCCGGAGGCGGGGACGGTGAGGTGAAGCCAGGCTGTGAGGAGTGGTATGTCGACGCCGACGGCGACGGGTTCGGTGACGCCACCGTGCCGGTGCAGGTGTGCAGCCCGGCCGAGGAGGCCGGGCGGGCGAGCAACGGAGACGACTGCGATGACGCCAACAGCGCGATCCACCCCGGCGCCGACGAGGTGTGCGATCCTGCCGGCGTCGACGAGGACTGCGACGGGCTGGCCAACGACGACGACGACGGGTTCCTGGGCGGGATCGAGATCTGGACCGACGCCGACGGCGACGGGTTCGGCGATCCAGACACACGCAGGGGCGCCTGCGCTGTGGGCGACGGGATCCGAAACGGAGACGACTGCGACGACTCCGACGCCTCCGCCTTCCCCGGGGCCGCGCCCCTCGACGACACGGCGGCGTGCATGGCCGACGGCGACGGCGACGGCCACGGCGACGCCACCCCCGCCGCCGGGGTGATCGCGGGCACCGACTGCGACGACTCCGATCCCGGGGCCCACCCCGGAGCGGTCGAGCGGCTCGGCGACGCCACCGATCAGGACTGCGACGGCGACGCTGAGTGGCTCCTGTCCGACGACTTCGAGATCGGGCAGCTCGATCCTGAGATCTGGTTCTCGTCGAGCGGGGATCAGAGGATGTCGAGCCTCTACAGCCACAGCGGGGGCTGGTCGCTGGAGCTCGGAGGCGATGGCTCGGTGTCCACGGTGACGGTGGACACGACGCTGTGCGAGAACATGTCGTGGAGTTACTGGGGCAAGCGAGGCCCTGAGGCGCCGGAGAGCACCGACTCCCTCACCCTCGAGCTCCACGACGGCTCGAGCTGGATCCCGATCGATGTCTGGGGCGGCGGCGACGACGACGAGTTCGTCCTCCGGAGCGGCTTGATCACGCTGCCCAGCGCCTACCACCCCGCCCTCGAGGTGCGGCTGGTCGCCGACGGCGAGATCGGCGGCGACGACTTCTACGTCGACGACTTCCGGCTGGCCTGCCCGGGCCCCGACGGCGACGGCGACGGGATCGGTGTCAACGACGACTGCGACGATGGCGACGGCGATCACTGGAGCGACTGTGGTGTCTGTGTCGACGCCGACGGGGATGGCTTCGGCGATGGCTGCGATCTGGGCCTCGACTGCGACGATGGCGACGACGCGATCCACCCCGGCCGGCCCGATCTGAGCTTCGACGGGATCGACTCCGACTGCGATGGCTTCGATGGCCCCAGCCTGTTCGACGACTTCGAGCTCGGCTTCCCCGATCCCGCTGTGTGGAGCAGCGTCAGCGGAGACTTCGAGTACGAGACCACCTACACGGGCGGCGGGAGCTTCAGCCTGAGGCTCGGCGGAGGGATCGGGACGGCCGAGAGCGTGCCGATGGACGCCAGCTCCTGCGACAGCCTGTCGTACACCCTGTGGATCAAGCGGGGCCCCGAGGGTCCGGATCCAGACGACGAGCTGGTGCTGTCGTGGTTCGACGGCGTCGACTGGATCGAGAGCTTCGTCCTGGAGGGGATCACCCTCATGGATCAAGACTTCATCCCCTACCAGGGCACGATCGTCGATCCAGCGGCGCTGCGCAGCGACGTCAAGATCCGGCTGCAGAGCGATGGATCGGGCCAGGGCTCCGACGACTTCTACGTCGACGATCTCAGCCTGTTCTGTGGCGGTGACGCCGACGGAGACGGGTTCTTTGGGGTGCTCGACTGTGACGATGACGACGCAGCCCACTGGAGCGACTGTGGCCTGTGTGTCGACGTCGACGGTGATGGGTATGGTGTCGACTGCGATCTAGGCGTCGACTGCGACGACAACGACGCCACCCAGTTCCCCGGCCAGAGCGATCCACCCGGAGACGGGGACGACACCGACTGCAACGGCGTCGATGGCCCTGGCCTGTTCGACGACTTCGAGCTCGGTGCCCCTGATCCCCTCGTGTGGCGCTCGATCAACGGAGATTTTACCTACGACAGCACCTATGTGGCCTCCGGCGGCTACAGCCTGAACCTCGGCGGCGGCGGTGGCGTCGCCGAGAGCGTGCGGTCCGATCTGTCCGTCTGCTCCGACGGCGTCACCTTCCGCTACCAGGCCAAGCGGGGCCCTGAGGTCCCCGAGACGGGCGACGATCTGGTGCTGGAGTGGCACGACGGCACAGGCTGGGTCGAGCTCGATCGTCTCGCGGGTGCGCTGGTGACCGATCCGGTCTTCCTCGAGCGCGAGGGGCGGATCGTCGGCTCCACGGATGCCTTGTCCAGCCTCCAGATCCGGTTCACCAGCAACGGGAGCTCTTCGAACAACGACGACTTCTACATCGACGATCTGTTCATCGGGTGCTCCGCCCCCGATCTCGACGGCGATGGCCACGGCAGCGATCGGGACTGCGACGATGGCGACGCAGCCCACTGGAGCGACTGTGGCCTGTGCGTCGACGCAGACGGCGACGATCGTGGCCTCGGCTGTGATCTGGGCCTCGACTGCGACGACGGCGACAACACCCAGTTCTCCGGAGCGCTCGACGTCATCGGCGATGGGATCGACACCGACTGCAACGGCTTCGACGGCCCTGGCCTGTTCGACGACTTCGAGCTCGGCGCCCCCGATCCCTTCGTGTGGGATCTCCTGTTGCCCGGGGCCACCTACGAGACAACGCAGGTGTTCGCAGGCAGCTACAGCCTCAGGCTGGCCGGCACCGGCAGCGCTGAGTCCGTGGCGATGGACACCACCTCGTGCGACATGGTGCAGTGGAGCTACCAGGGTCGTCGCGGTGTCCAGACCCCCGAGAACGGTGACGATCTGGTGTTGTCCTGGTTCGATGGCTCCACGTGGATCGAGACCGATCGCTGGCAGGGGGACAGCACCTACGATCCAAGCTTCCTGACCCGGATCGGGCTGATCCAGGGAGCCAGCGCGCTGTGGCCCGGCTTCCGGATCCGGCTGGCGGCCCAGACCTCGAGCGCGGTCACCGACGAGTTCTTGATCGACGATCTCGAGATCAGGTGCGCCCTGCCCGACGGCGACGGCGACGGCTTCCCGATCGATCTCGACTGTGACGACAGCGACCCAGCCCACTGGGATGACTGTGGGGTGTGTGTCGACGCCGACGGGGACGGGTTCGGGAGCGGCTGCGACCTGGGTCGCGACTGTGACGACGGCGACGACGCGATCCACCCGGGCGTGCTCGATCCACCCGGTGACGGGCTCGACTCCGACTGTGATCGGTTGGATCAGCCGGGCCTGTTCGACGACTTCGAGCTGGGCGTCGACGACGATCTCACCTGGATCTCGGTGACAGGAGATCACGGTCACGACAGCACCTATGTCTACGCCGGCGCCTACGCGCTGCGGCTGGGGGGAGGCTCCGAGGCGGTGTCGCGGCCGTTCGACGTCGGCAGCTGCACCGAGCTGCTGTGGAGCTACCGGGGCAAGCGGGGCCCCGAC
This sequence comes from Deltaproteobacteria bacterium, assembly GCA_011376105.1. Taxonomy (GTDB): domain Bacteria; phylum Myxococcota_A; class UBA796; order UBA796; genus DRPG01. Next base: position 5,293 of record DRPG01000078.1, on the reverse strand, counting down.
GCCCCCGAGAGCGGCGACGAGCTGGTGCTGTCGTGGTTCGACGGCGTCGACTGGAACGAGGCCGATCGCTTGACCGGCCGGGGCGTCTCCGACGTCGGGTTCCGCCTGTGGTGGGGTCAGCTCTCCGATCCTGCGGCCCTGAGCGCGGCGCTGCAGATCCGGCTGGAGAACACGGGCTCCAACAGCTCAGACGACGTCTATGTCGATGATCTGACCGTGATCTGCGGAGGCGGCGGCGATGGCGACGGCGACGGCTTCCCGCTCGAGATCGACTGCGACGACAGCGATCCCGCCCACTGGGATGACTGTGGGGTGTGTGTCGACGCCGACGGCGACGGGTTCGGGAGCGGCTGCGATCTGGGCCCTGACTGCGACGATCTCGACGGCGCGCTGTCCCCCGGCGCGGGTGATCCCTACGGCGACGGGCTCGACACCGACTGCGACGGGTTCGACGGGGAAGCCCTGTTCGATGACTTCGAGCTGGGCCATGAGCGGCCCGAGACCTGGAGCAGCGTCACCCTTCATGGTCAGGGCTCCTTCGGGATCGTCGAGGACGCAGCCAGGGGTCAGTACGCGCTGAACCTCGACGCCTCGATCACGGTCGACACACAGCCCCTCGATGCCTCGGCCTGCACCTCGATCCTGTGGAGCTACTGGGGCAAGCGGGGCCCCGGGCAGCCCGAGGTCGACGACGATCTGGTGCTGTCTTGGTTCGATGGCACCGATCACGTGATCGCAGACACCTTCCCCGGGGTCGCCTCTCTCGACAGCACGTTCACTCACCGCTTCGGGGTGATCACCGATCCGGCTGCGCTGTGGAGCGGGCTGCAGATCCGGCTCGAGACCACCTCGACCTCCATCGACGACGACTTCTACGTCGATGACTTCGCCGTGGGCTGTACCGGGCCCGATCTCGACGGTGATGGCTTCCCCTCCGCCCTGGACTGCGACGAGGGCGACGCGGCCCACTGGGCCGACTGTGGGGTGTGTGTCGACGCCGACGGCGACGGGTTTGGGAGCGGCTGCGATCTGGGCCCTGACTGCGACGATCTCGACGGCGCGCTGTCCCCCGGCGCGGGTGATCCCTACGGCGATGGGCTCGACACCGACTGCGACGGGTTCGACGGGGAGGCTTTGTTCGACGACTTCGAGCTGGGGATCCCCGATCCAGCCGTGTGGGACACCTACTCGGGGAGCTGGGCGGTCGTGTCCAGCTATGCGGCCTCGGGCAGCTACAGCCTGAACCTCGACGACACGAACACCTTCGACAGCCAGGCGATCGACACCAGCGCGTGTCCGCTGATCGTGTGGAGCTACGCGGTGAAGCGGGGCCCCGACGAGCCAGGTCCCCTCGTCGATCTGCGGCTGTACTACGACGACGGCTCGAGCTGGATCCTGGCTGACACCGTGGAGGGTGGGAGCAGCGATCCGGACTTCGTCACCCACCAGGGCACGATCGTCGATCCGGCGGCCCTGCACGGTGGCTTCCGGGTGCGGCTCGCCACCACCGCGACGCTCACCGGAGACGACTTCTATGTCGACGATCTCGCGGTCTGGTGCTCAAGCGGCGACGGGGACGGCGACGGCTTCCCGGTGGATCTCGACTGCGACGACAGCGATCCCGCCCACTGGGCCGACTGTGGGGTGTGTGTCGACGTCGACGGGGACGGGTTCGGGAGCGGCTGCGATCTGGGCGACGACTGCGACGATCTCGACGGGGCGGTGTCCCCCGACGCGGGTGATCCCTACGGCGACGGGCTCGACACCGACTGCGACGGGTTCGACGGGGAGGCTTTGTTCGACGACTTCGAGCTGGGGATCCCCGATCCAGCCGTGTGGAGCGACATCGACGGAGGCGGGAGCTGGGCGGTCGTGTCCAGCCATGCGGCCTCGGGCGGCTACAGCCTGAACCTCGACGGATCGATCGTGGCGGAGACGGTGTCGATCGACACCACCGGCTGTCCAGCCGTGTTGTGGAGCTACCAGGGCAGGCGGGGCCCCGATCTCCCGGAGCAGTCAGACGATCTCGTGCTCTCCTTCTTCGACGGGCTGGGGTGGCGGGGGGTCGACGTGTTGCCCGGTGGATTGTCAGATCCTGGCTTCGAGCGCCGCCTTGGGGTCATCGAGGGCCGCGCTGGCCTGTGGCCCGGCTTCCGGATGCGCCTCGAGACCACCTCGGCGTTCACCTCCGACGACTTCTACATCGACGACTTCCTGATCTCCTGCACCGAGCCCGATCTCGACGGCGATGGGGTCCCCCCCTTGCTGGACTGCGACGAGGGCGACGCGGCCCACTGGGCCGACTGCGGCGCCTGTGTCGACGCCGACGGGGATGGGTTCGGCGGTGGCTGTGATCTGGGCCTCGACTGTGACGATCTCGACGGCACGGTGTCCCCCCGGGCCCCCGATCCGGTGGGCGACGGGCTCGACGCCGACTGCTCGGGCCTCGACGGGCCAGGGATCTTCGATGACTTCGGGCTGGGGCTCCGGGCCCCGGGGATCTGGGCCTCGCTGGTGGGGGACTACAGCTATAGCCCGTCCTACACCACGTCGGCCGGCTACAGCCTGAACCTCGGCGGTGGTGGTGCGACGGCGCTGTCGGTGCCGATCGACGCGTCCACCTGTGCCTCGATCGTGTGGGCCTACGAGGGCCGGCGGGGCCCCGAGGCCCCGGACACAGGCGACGATCTGGTGCTGTCGTGGACCAACGGGGCCACCTGGATCGTCGCGGACGTGCTCGAGGGCAACCGCAGCACCGACGCCTCCTTCCAGCTCCGGCAGGGCACGATCACCGATCCGGCGGCGCTGCACGCTGCGCTGCAGATCCGGCTGCAGAGCAATGGTTCGGGCCCGGGCACCGACGACTTCTACGTCGACGATCTCTGGGTGGACTGTGGCCTGGGCGACGCAGACGGTGACGGGGTCGACGGCGGGCTCGACTGCGACGACGCCGATCCCGCCCACTGGGCTGACTGTGGGCTGTGTGTCGACGTCGACGGCGACGGCTTTGGGAGCGGCTGCGATCTAGGCCCGGACTGTGACGACAACGACGGCGCCACCTACCCCGGGGCGGGCGACACGCCCGGGGACGGGCTCGACACCGACTGCTCGGGAGTGGACGGGGTGGGCCTGTTCGACGACTTCGAGCTGGGTGCGCCCGGGCCCTGGTGGGCGAGCATGGCCGGAGACTTCACCTACGACAGCACCTACACCGCGTCGGGCGGCTACAGCCTGAACCTCGGTGGCGGCGACAGCGTCGTCCAGAGCGTCCCGATGGACACCTCCACCTGCGCCGGGATCGACTGGGCCTACGAGGTCAAGCGGGGTCCGCTCGCGCCGGGATCGGGTGAGTACCTGAGCCTCGAGTACCACGACGGGATCACCTGGATCCCGATGGATCTCGTCGTCGGAGATGGCTCGAACGACGCGGGCTTCAGCCTGAGGAGCGGGACCCTGACGGTCCCGGGGGCGCTGTGGTCCAGCTTCCGGATCCGCTTCGTCAGCGAGGGCTCGTCGCCGGGCTCCGATGACTTCTTCATCGACGATCTCGCTGTGGTCTGCACCCCCTGACGGTGCTCGGCCTGCCCCGGCCCGGGGGCGAGCGGGCCGGGACCTCGCCCGGGCAGGCCCAGCGCCCGCGCAGGAGCGCCCGCGCGGGAGCGCCCGCGCAGGAGCGCCCGCTCAGGAGCGCTGCAGTGTGCCGGGGCGGATCGCGTACAGGCCGACGAGCCGTGCGCTGGCCAGGACGTGGCCCTCCATCGCGGCGAGGGCCTCAGCCCCGGTGAACCGCCCGGACAGCCCCAGGGTGGGCACGTCCAGGGCGTAGATCACGAAGTGATAGCCATGCACCCGCTCGTCGTTCCAGGGAGGGCAGGGGCCGTCATAGCCGTAGTAGTCACCGGCCATCTCTGCATCACCGGCGAACCAGCCGGTGTAGTCGTTGAGCCCGTGCACGCCCCCGTGGGGGGTGCTGCCCGCGTCCTTGCCCCTGGGGATCACCCCGGACGCGTGGCTGCCCTCGGGGATCTCACGCAGCTCCGCGGGCAGATCCACGATCACCCAGTGGAAGAAGTCCACCCGGGGCAGATCCAGGGGGACGGTCACCCCCTCCTGGTTGACGCTGTCGCCCGTGCTCGGCACGTCGACGTCGACGACGAGCAGGGCGAAGGATCGGGTCCCCTCCGGCGCGTTCGACCACGCGAGGTGGGGGTTGCGGTTCCCGGCCAGCCGGACGTGGCTCTCTGGATCGTGCTCGCCGAGGGCGAGGCGTGCGTCCAGGACGTCGTAGGGGCGAAAGGAGTCGCTGCGTAGGTGCATTCGGATCCTCCGTGTGCACAGGGTGGTCAGGCACGGTATCACGGGCTCTGGAGGTCATTTTGCCGGAGCTTCCCGAGGCTGAGATGTGTCGCCGCCAGCTCGCCAGCTGGGCTGAGGGGCGGACCCTGACCGGGGTCCGCGTGATCGACGAGGCCGTGGTGCGGCACAAGGTGTCCACCCGACCCTCCGACAAGCTCGAGGGCGGGGGCGGGGTGCTCGAGGGCTGGGTGGGCTGCACCGCCGGGGCCCCCATCCGCCACGGCAAGCGCCTGGGCTGGTCGTTCGACGACAACGGGCTGCTGATCCACCTGGGCATGACGGGGCGCTGGGTGCGTCGCCCCGCGTCTGATCCCCACCCGAAGAGCACCCGGATCGGGCTGGTGTTTGGCGACGAGGTGCTGTGGATGATCGATACCCGGCGCTTTGCGTGCGTGGTGCCGATCCCCCTGGGCGAGCTGGATCAGGCCGTGCGCCGGGGCCACGGCCCCGACGCGCTGCTGGAGCCGATGGGGGGCAGCCAGCTGGCCGCTGCGTTCCAGACCAAGCGCCCGATCAAGGTGGTGCTGATGGAGCAGAAGCGGATCGCTGGCCTGGGCAACATCCACGCCGCCGAGGCCTGCTTCCGGGCACGGATCTGGCCAAAGCGGCCGGCCAACGCGCTGTCCTCCGGAGATTGGGATCGCCTCGCCCAGGGGATCGTGACCCAGCTGCAGACCTCGGTCGACGACATCGACGTGGGCAAGGAGAGCGTGTACGTGAGCGAGGGCGGGGAGAACCCGTTCTCGGTGTACAGGCGCGCCGGTCGGCCCTGCCCCGACTGTGGCGTCGTCGTGGTGGCTGAGGAGCTGGCTGGGCGGACCACCTACTGGTGCCCCGGCTGCCAACCGAGCTAGGCTGGCGGGGTGACTGTGCCGTTCAGCTTGTGGGTGGGGTGCTCCGGTCTCCGGCCCGGGCTCACCTCGTTTGGGCTCACCTC
>DRPG01000077.1 GCA_011376105.1 Deltaproteobacteria bacterium | reverse complement strand
GGGAGGTGGCCGTGCCCCGCAGATCGATGCCCCAGGGATCGAAGCCATGCTCCAGCAGCACGTCTGCAAAGCTGCGGCCCGAGGGATGATACTGGACGATCCAGGCGTTCATCCCGTAGCCGGGGACGAACAGCACCGGCGGACCCGGCGCGACCCCGGGCCGGACGACACGGATCAGCGACAGCCGCCAGCCGTCGGGGGTCTGCACCGTGTGGGGCTCGAGGATGCGCTCGGGGGCGCCTTGGGCTGTGTCCATGTGGTCGCGTAACCCTGTCTGCCCTCCGGGCTCACCGCCCGGCCCCCATCGCCCCGATCACCCCATCCGTCGGCAGATCCCGCGCGGCCCGGGGCAGCGCCTGCTGCACACAGCCCTCGTCGGCCAGCGCCCGACAGCACAGGGCGAGCTCGATCCAGGCCCGGGGGTTGCGGGGATCGAGCCGTGCGGCCTGCTCCGCCCGGGGACTCCCCACGTCGGGGTGACCGGTGATCCGGGCCCAGGTCGCCTCGCTACGGGCCAGCTCCGACGCCAGGCGGCGGGCCGCCAGCCCCTGCCCGATCCACAGCGCCGCCAGCAGGGGCAGCACCCCGAGCGCGACGGTGGGTCGCCCGGGGGCCCGGACGCCGACCGCCCACGCCGCCAGCCCAAGGGTGGGCGCGGACGCCAACACCGGCGAGGCGAGCCCCCCCACCGCCACCGACACCAGCACCGCCAGCGCTGGATCCCGCGCCGGGCCCACCGCCACGGCCCGCAGCGAGGCAAAGCCGACCAGCACGATCCCGATCAGCCCGAAGTCGGTGCCTAGCTCCACCACATCGATGTGGGCATGGCGTAGATCCGAGCGGAACCGCTCCAGCTCTGGGTGCTCCTCAAGGAACCCCCCCTGCCAGGCGGGAAATCTACGCTGGAACGCCTCGGGGCCGGCCCCGGCCCCGAGCCAGAGCCCGGGCCGGTGCAGCGCCAGGCGCCACAGGTAGGTACGCCCCCGGGCCGTCCCGTCGGCGTCCACCACGTCCGCGATCCGGCCCGGCAGCCCCGCCCGCCCGGTGGCGGCGTCGATCCCGACGCCCAGCAGCAGCCCCAGCAGCAGCGCCGCCCGCAGCCGCCCCCGGCCCGGCGCGGTCGCTGCCCACAGAGGTAGGGCGAGCGCGACCATGACCCAGGCCGTCCGGCTACCGCTGACCACGACCCCCGCCGCGATCAGGGCCGCGCTCGACAGCCCCGCCCGCCCGGGCACCGTGGCGCTCAGGGGCAGCAGCGCCGCCAGGGTCCAGCCCAGGTGCCCCGGCCCCCCAAGGGTACCGCTGACCGGCCGGGTGCCCGCCAGCCACGGCAGCCCCGCGGCCTGTAGCAGCGCCAGGGCCCCCACCACGGCCCCGCTGATCGCCAGCACGCGCTCGCCCCGTGCGCCCTCAGGGGCCCGGTGGACCCGCCAGCCCAGCCCCAGGGCCGCGAGCCAGCCCAGGCTCCCCTCGATCCGGGCCCCCACCTCCCCGGGCAGGACGATCACCCCCAGCAGGAACAAGCCCCCGAGGCCCGCCAGGACCGGATCCGCCCGGTGTCGCCCACGGATCACCGCGACCAGCAGGGCCACCGACGCGCCGGAGGCCAGCAGGAGCTGCTTGGGCAGATCGAGGCGATCGGTCAGGGGCCACCAGGAGAGCACCACCGCGGCGAGGATCCAGCCGACGACCGAGGCCACCGGCGGCACAGATCCGGGCCCCGGCACAGATCCGGGCCCCGGCACAGATCCGGGCCCCGGCACAGATCCGGGCCCCGGCACAGATCCGCCCCTGCGCTGGCTCGTGGCGTCGTCGGCCCCTCGGGTCTGCACGCTGCGGTGTCCTAGGGGACGGCGCCGATCCGGAGGCCGAAGGTCTCGCCCTCTCCCGCGACAAAGAACGCGACCTTCTTCCCGTCGGGCGACAGGCAGGGACGGACCATGCCCTTATGCTCATCGGGCGCAAACTCGTCCTCGCCAAAGACGTAGGGCTTCATCGACAGGGGGTGGCGCTCCCCGCCGCTCTGGATGACCCAGTGGGGCTCGTCACCGGAGCGGCTGGCCATCAGCCGGGTCTTGCCGACCTGCTGCAGACACTGGCTCTTCACCTTGTTCCGGGGCACCTGCCACGAGGTGACCCCAGCGCCAACCCCCGCTGAGGACAGGAGACCGGTGGCGGGATCCGCGATCATCCAGCCCTGCTCCTCGGGCCAGCCCGACCAGTACAGCACCCCACCCTCCTTAGCAGGGAGCGTGTGGTACACGCCCTCCATGGTGCCGATCCTCCGGACGGAGAGCTCGTCGGCCATGCCCACGAACAGGCCGTCATCGCCGTCCTCGTAGGGGGAGTGGCCCCAGGCCACGGTGGCGTCGTCGAGCCAGATCGGGTGGTAGCCCTGCTCGTTGCTGATCCGGCGCTTCTCGCCGCTGGTCGCGTCCACCACCCAGATCCCCAGCTCGCTGCGGTGGCTCGAGATCGCGGCCTCGTGACCGAAGTAGGTGTACGAGGCGCTCACCGCGACCCGGCGCCCGTCGGGGGACCAGGCCATCGTGGGGGTGCTGCCGTGCAGGGTGAGCCGCACGTGCTCCTGGGTGGCGGCGACAGCTCGACCCTGCTCCGTCATGGCCTGGCCCTGTAGCCACACGATCCCCACGACCACCACCGCGACCGCGCCGGTCGCCAGATCCCTCGTCGTCATCTGTCCTCCACTCCGCAAAGGTGACCCAACGTAGCCCCCTGACGTGCCCACGGAGGCTGCCGCCCGAGACCCGGACTCAAACCCCGAGCACCGCTGCTTGTTCCCCTGGCTATCCGCCCCCGGGGGGCTGGGCGCGTCGACGGCCCGGAGCAGCTCGAGGGTGTGGCCCGGCAGGCCGGGAGCGGCCACGGGCTAGCTTAGCCCTGCTAGATCGGTGGAGGCCCGCCGATCGGAGGGCCCTGGAGCCCAGGCCCGCCCCGGGACCCACCGAGCCAACCGCCATCAGCGCCCAGGGGCTCGCCACCGCCATCAGCGCCCAGGGGCTCGCCACCGCCATCAGCGCCCAGGGGCTCGCCACCGCCATCAGCGCCCGTGATCATCGCCCAGGATCAGCCCTGACCGGGCAGCTCGGGCTCCTTGATGTACTCGGTCGGCAGCTCGCCGGTCAGCGCCTCGAGGAAGGCCACCAGGCTCTCGATCTCGGGCTCCTTGAGGTCCTTGCCTAGCTGGTGTGCGGCCATCAGGCGGACCATCTCCTCGAGGCTAGATATCGAGCCATCATGCAGGTATGGGGCTGTCTTTGCGACGTTTCGAAGCGAGGGGACCTTGAACAGGTGACGGTCCGCCTCGTCGTTGGTGACCTCGAAGCGACCCGCATCCTTGGTCTCGTAGGGGCGGACCTGGCCGAGCTTCATGAACAGCTGCCCCCCGAGCGCGGGGCCCGAGTGACAGGTGGTGCAGCCGGTGTCCATGAACAGCTGCAGGCCAGCGAGCTGCGCCTCGCTCATCGCGGTGTCGTCGCCCCCGAGCCAGGCGTCGAAGGGGCTGGGGGTGAGCAGGCGGCGCTCGAAGGCTCCGATCGCCTTGCCCACGTTGTCGTAGGTCATCGGCTCCTCCTCTCCGGGGAAGGCTGTGGCGAACAGCTCTCGGTAGCCCTCGATCTTGCTGAGCTTCTCCATCACCGCCTCAGGACCCTCCATCGCCATCTCGACGGGGTTGAGGATCGGCCCCATGGCCTGCGCCTCGACATCCTTCGCCCGGCCATCCCAGAACTGGGTGGCGTGCAGAGCCGCGTTGTAGACCGTGGGGGAGTTGCGGGCGCCCCGCTGGCCCTCGTGGCCCGGGGAGGTGGGCTCGTTGTCGACCCCGTAGCCATCGAGCTTGTGGCAGGAGTTGCAGGAGAGATCGTCGGCCCGGGACAGGCGCCTCTCGTAGTACAGCATCCGACCCAGCTCGATCTTGGCGTCGCTGATCGGGTTGTCGGGGTTGGGGACCTCCTTGGGCAGCGCCGCGAACACCGCGGAGGCAGAGCTCCTTAGCTTGTTGGCCTCAGCCTCAGCGGGCACCTCAGCGGGCGCCCCGCCCTCGGCGACGGGCTCGGCCCCCTCGGGGCTCTCGAGCTCAGGGGCGGTCTCACCACAGGCGAACAGGGCCGACAGGACAAGGGATAAAGTCATGGCTACCTCGGGTTCATGCTCCAGGGGGCGTGGATAACATCTTATAGATAGAATAACTCTAAACAAACACTGGAATCCAAGGATAAAGTAGCAATAAACTTGTTATTTGCTAACATGGCCTACGCTGGGGCCCGGGAGATCTATGAGGACGCCGCGTCGAGCCAGCACTCGACCAGCACCCGACACCCGACGACACCCGAAGCACCCGACACCCGACGACACCCGAGATATTCTCCCTGGGGAGATCGCCCAGGGGAGCAGGGATCATGCGCTCGAGCCGTCGTCGCTTCATCACCGGGATCACGGCGCTGTCGGCGGGCCTGACCGCCTGCAGGGGCGTCTCCCCCGCCCCGTCGAACACCACCCTTGGCCTCGATCGCGCTCCTGAGCCGCCCCCGTGGGAGCCCGACGGCATGTTGGATCTCGAGGCGTTCGCCTGGGGCGTGCAGGTTGGCGACGTCACCAGCGACAGCGCCCTGCTGTCGGTGCAGACCACCGAGCCCACCATCGATCTCGCCATCGTCCGCCAGCGCGACGAGACCTGGGTCGAGGTGGGTGCCCGCACCGGCCTGGAGGTCACCGACGGGTTCGTCCAGGTCACCCTCGATCAGCTGGATCCTGACACGGCCTACCAGTTCGTGGCGCGCACCCCCGACGGTGCCCGCCGCAGCCACACCGGGAGGCTGCGGACCGCCCTGGGGCCCGATCGGATCCGCAGGATCGTGTTCGGTGCCACCAGCTGCCTCGGAGACGAGGCTCCAGACTTCGAGAACCTCGCCTGGGCCGCGAAGCTCGATCTCGACTTCTTCTTGCTGCTGGGCGACACGGTCTACGCCCACGCGACCACCCTCGAGGAGTACCGCGCCGACTGGCGACAGGTCCTGGCCACCGACAGCGTGCGTGATCTGTGTGCGTCCACCTCGCTGATCGCCACCTGGGATGATCACGAGGTCGCCAACAACTGGATCCTGGGTGAGACCGTCGGCCCCGATCAGCTGCTCGCCGCCACCACCGCCTTCCGGGAGGCCATCCCCCAGCGCCAGGGGCCCAGCGGAGGGCTTTGGCGCTCGATCCGCTGGGGGGACGTGATCGAGGTGGTGGTCCTCGACTCGAGGGGGGAGCGGATCCCTCCGGATCAGATCGTCAGCGAGGAGCAGCTGGACTGGGCGATCGAGACCCTCCAGCAGAGCACGGCGACCTTCAAGCTGCTGCTGTGCAGCGTGCACCTGGCCGATCACACCGAGCTGTGGGGGGCGGTGGAGGCCGACGATCGCTGGCAGGGCTTCCCCGAGCAGCGCAGCCGCCTGGTCGAGGCGCTCGAGGGCGTCGAGGGGGTGGTGGTGCTCACCGGCGACATGCACTATGGCTCGGTGCACCACCTAGCCCCACCCGGTCAGCCCGGCGCCGGGATCTGGGAGATCGCCGTGGGACCCTCGGGCTCCACCCTGAACCTCCTCGCGGAGCTGGCGCTCGCGCGGGAGCAGTACCCGATGATGCTGGCGGAGCATAGCTGCTGCGTGTTCACCGCCGATCCCCTGTCCCGTACGCTGGTCGTCGACTTCATCGGCGACGATGGATCGGTGCTGGCGAGCCAGATCCTGACCGTGTGAGCGCCCGGGCCCCCGACCCCCGCCATGGCGGGGATCCACCAGGGAGCTACTCGAACTTGCGGAGGTTCTCGCCCGTGTAGATCTGTCGGGGGCGGTGGATCCGGTAGCCGCTGCTGTCCTCGCGCATCTCCTTCCAGTGGGCGATCCAGCCCGGGAGGCGGCCTAGGGCGAACATCACGGTGAACATCTCAGTGGGGATGCCCATCGCTCGGTAGATGATGCCGCTGTAGAAGTCGACGTTGGGGTACAGCTTCTTGTCGATAAAGAACTCGTCGCGCAGCGCGGCCTCCTCGAGGCGTTTGGCCAGATCCAGCAGGGGATCATGGATCCCCAGCTCATCGAAGATCCGATCGGCCGCGGCCTTGAGCAGCCGGGCCCGGGGATCGAAGTTCTTGTAGACCCGGTGCCCAAAGCCCATCAGGAGCACCTCGCGGGAGCGCACCCGGCTCAGGAACCGCTCGAGATCCCCGCCCTCGGCGGCGATGCCCTCAAGCATCTCGATCACGCGCTGGTTGGCGCCCCCGTGCCGGGGCCCCCACAGGGCACAGATCGCGGCGGAGATCGACGCGTAGAGGTTGGCCTCTGAGCTACCGACCATGCGCATGGTCGAGGTCGAGCAGTTCTGCTCGTGATCCGCATGGAGGATCAGCAGCAGGTTGAGCGCCTCCTCCAGCACCGGCGAGACCTCGTAGGTCTCGGAGGGGACAGCGAACATCATCCGCAGGAAGTTCGCGGTCCAGGACAGATCGTTGCGGGGGTAGATGAACGGCTGCCCGATGGACTTCTTGTAGGCAAAAGCCGCCAGCGTCTTTGACTTCGCCAAGATACGGATGATGTTGAGATCCATCTCCTCGGGGGTGTCAGGGTAAAACGTCGACAGCGAGGCCACCATCGCGGCCAGGATCGCCATAGGATGGGCCGACGGAGGGTACCCCTCGAAGAACTTCTTCATGTCCTCGTGCAGCAGGGTGTGTCGCGTCAGCTCGCTGCGGTACCGATCGAGCTGGCCCGCGTTGGGCCGCTCGCCGTGGATGAGCAGGTGGCAGACCTCGGTGAACGAGGCGTTGTTGGCCACCTGCTCGATGGGGTAGCCACGGTAGCGCAGGATCCCCTTCTCACCGTCGATGAAGGTGATCGCGCTCCGACACGAGCCGGTGTTGCCATAGCCGGGATCGAGGGTGATCAGCCCGGTGTCTCTACGGAGCCTGGAGATGTCGATCCCGATCTCCCCCTCGCTCCCCTCGACCACGGGCAGCTCGATCTCTTGTCCCTCATAGATCAGCTTCGCTGTGCTCATCGATACCTCTTGGTGGGCGTTCGTGTCCGGCATAAGCCTCGTCGGACCCCAGACCTGCCGGCGAGGTCTCCGTCCTGGAGACGGGGGGGCCCTGAGCCGTCGTTCACTCTTCTGTACGCCCCCCCTATCGCTCGAGGGCGCGTGTGCTGTCGTGGATCCGTGGGGAGATCGCCACTGCCCAGCGTCACCTCGGCGTTCACAGCAGAGGATCCGGCACAGCGCCTGCAGGGCCCCGATCCAGCCATCGATCCTCTGCAGCGATCAGCCACCAGGGAGCTCGGTCACGGCCACGACACAGGCCACCGGCGCGCCGGGATCGTCCCCCCCCGCACCGCCACCAGCGGCCGCGACGATCGCTCTCCCCCTCCAGGCTCGTGGCATACCATCCGACGATCACCGTAGACGACGAGCATCCACCCCCCCGAGCTGAAGCGCTCCCCCCTACCACGATACCCAGGCGGCATGGCCGATCCCGAACTCAAGCGTCCCAGCTGGGCGACCCACGTCCGGCGACTCCGACCCATCGAGCTGCTCGAGAAGTATCGCCGGCGCATGGTCCACCGCGAGACCCAGCTGCCGTTCGAGCCCGCCGAGCGACAGCCCTCGGCCTACACCATCGAGGGCCTGGCGTTCGAGACCGGCTGGGGGATGCAGCTCGCGCTGAGGGTCTTCATGCCGATCTGCGGGGCGTGCTTCCTCGGCTCCTTCGCCTGGGACTTCCACGGGCTGATCCGATCCTGCTCCGTGGCCGGCATGATCGGGTTCGCGACCAACTGGGTCGCGATCAAGATGCTGTTCTGGCCGAGGGAGAGCCGACCCATCTTCGGCCAGGGGCTGATCCCGTCCCAGCGGGATCAGCTCATCGAGAAGGTCGCCGACGAGGTCCTGCAGAACCTGATCAACGAAGAGCTGATCCTCGAGAAGATCGAGCAGATGCAGATCGTCCAGCGCCTCTCCGGCTCCGCGATCGACAAGCTCGGGGCGGTGATGCACGATCCAGAGTTCAAGGCGGATCTCCGGCGTGTGATCCTCACCTGGGTCGCCGAGCTCACCAGCAACCCGGAGTTCCGCGACCGGCTCGGGGCGAGGGCCGAGCACAGCCTGGTGGAGGTCGCCGGCGAGGGGATGCAGCGCTGGGTGGTGCAGCGCCTGAAGTCGGCCTGGCGTGGGCCGCTGGTGCGGCTGCTCAACCGGGAGATCGAGGATCTCGAGCGCACGGTGGACGACGGTCTGCAGCACCTCGACGAGGTCTTGGTGAAGGTGCCCCACTACATGGAGGGCCACCAGGACGAGATCGACAAGGTCCTCTCCCGGATGCTGGTGGGGCTGGTCCGGGAGGTGGATGTACGCCAGATCGTGCACGAGCAGCTGTCGACGGTCACCACCGAGCAGCTCGAGAAGGGCTTCAAGCAGTTCTCCGACGACAAGCTGTCGTTCATCACCCTGCTGGGGGGCGTCCTCGGTGTCGTCGGGGGCAGCGTGATCGTCTGGCCTCTGCCCAGCCTCGCCACCCTGTCCACCCTCGGACTGCTCCTGTGGATCCTGGATCGGATCGCCAAGCCGCTGATGGACAGCCGCTTCTGGCCCAGGCGGAGGCGATAGTCCCGGGCACAGGTGATGGCCCCACCAGAGCCCAGGCCCAGGGGCCCTGCGGACAGCGCTCTGGACGCTACTACGCAGCCAGGGTCGCGGTCATCCGCTCCTCGACCTTGGGCCGCGGCTCGCCGAGGGCCGCGGCGATCTCGGAGATCAGCAGCTCCCGCACACGCTCGAAGATCTTGCGCTCCCCGAAGGAGAGCTCCTTCTGAGCCCGCACCGCGGCCAACTCACCCAGCAGCTCCGCCATCTCGAGCGGCTCGTTGCTCATGAGCTTCTCATTGTACCGGCGCTGGCGCCGGTTCCAGTTCTGTCGCTTCTCCGGTGCTTCTTGATCCTTGATCACCTGCCAGGTCTGCTCGGCCCGCTCGGATGACATGACCGGCCGGACCCCCTGAGCTCCCACGAGGTGGGTCGGGACCCACATCCGACCGTTTCCATCACCCAGGTCGATGCGATACAGCTCGACCTCCTCGTCCTCGACCGCCATCTTCTCGATGGCTTCGATCCGGCCCACGCCACACCCGGGCACGACGACAAGGTCATCGACGCCGTAATCCATCTCTACCCCGCTCGACATTGTTTGCGCGTGGCTGCCCCCGGCCACGCGGACCCACAGAGGATACACCGTATACGGTCTCGGCGAGCCCAGCTTTCGTAACTTGATGTCACGGGGGCTTGTGTTTCTCTCACGATTCGGAGATTGTAAGCAATTCGATCGTTACCTCCAGAGAGATGACTCACCCCGGAGAGTCCGACCCACCCCAGCGGGCGCTGCTCCCCAGCGAGCGCTGCTCCCCGGCGGGGCTGGGGTCCACTCCAGCGGTTGCGAGGTCGCCGCCAACGGGTAACAACCAGCCTCTATCGGCCGATCCAGCCCGATCGGTCCCGCGTGGGGTGTGGGTGATCTCGATCGTTGTGAGCCTGTGGAGCGTCCTCGCCTCTGCCCAGACCCCAGCGACCCTGCAGGAGGCGATCGAGGCCGGCAGCCGGGGGAAGATCCAGGCCCTGCTGGACCAGGGCGCCGATCCCTGGCCCCCCCTGGCGAGGCTTCGCCAGGATCCCCAGCTCCGGCCAGGGCTGCGCTCGACCATCGCCCCGCTGATCGAGGCGGTGGTGGTCCGCCCGGATCAGCTCGCGGTCCCGGGCCGCAGCGCCGACGCCGAGCTGTCCTGGCTCGACACCCAGCTCCTGGCCAAGACCGATCAGCCGCTGCTGTGTGCCGGTCTCCAGGCCGGCGACGCCTGGCTGGTGTCCGAGGCCCTCGAGCGGAGTGAGATCCCGTCGAGCTGTGGCGATCAGGGAGCGACCGTCCTCGCAGCCCCCCACCCCGGGATCCTGGCCCGGCTCCTCGACGCCGACGCGACCGCAGATGCCTGCGCGCTGAGCGCCGCAATCACCGCAGATCAGGCGGCCTCGGTGGAGCTGCTGCTGCGGGCCGGGGCCTCCCCCCGGTTTGGCTGCGGGCTCGTGCCCCTGTTCTCAGCCCGCAGTAAGGAGGTGGTCCGCGCCCTGCTGCGCTCGGGCAACCTCGATCCCTTCGAGCCCACCCTCAAGCTCGAGGATCACCTCCGGGACTGGCACTTCACCGAGGACGTGCTGGCGGTCAGCACCCGGTTCCAAGAGCGACGGGAGATGATGCTGGCCTGGGCGTGGGCCGCCGGGGTGGCTCAGCCCGGGCTGTTCGCCCCGTTCCTCCCTGGCCCCTGGAGCCGGGTCCCACACCAAGCCACGCCCAACGTCCCCTTCGCGGCGTTCCAGGAGGCCTGGGACGCCGCGGGGAGCGCCGAGGCCCTGCTCGCCTCCCGGGAGGGCAACCTCGGGGAGCCCCTGGACACCTTCCCCTGCGACGTGCCCGCCACCCCCTCCGAGGCCCGGGGGATCATCGGCGGGATGAGCCGCACCTCCGACGGAGACCACCACCGGTGGTACGAGGGAGCTCGTGGCCACTACCACCAACGCTTCATCGACGGGCGCTGGGAGACCGCGAGCTGGTCCGCGGATCTGGGCACCTGTCCAGCCCTGTCCAGGATCGACGTCCTCCTGCCGGCCCTGCTGGGCGCCCACCCCTGGGTCACCAACGATGGCCTGATCTTCAGCGTCGAGGCCAGCGATGAGCTGCCCTCGGGCTACCGCCTCTCGGTGGGCATCCCCTGATCTGAGCAGCGGCCCTCCCCCGAGCGGGGCCCAAGACGCTGTCTCAGCGGGGGCCGGGGCCGCTCCCCTCGAGCGCCACCCCGTCGTCGAGGGGCAGCCGCCCCACACCACGCTCCCCGAGCTGGATCGGGGGGCCGGGGCGGCCCTCGAGCTGCCAGGGCTGCTCGAGCACGCCGCGCAGCACCCGGACAAAGGACAGGCTCTCCTCGCTCGCAGCGAACCGGGGATCGAGGGTCGCGGTGAGGGTGAGCTCGCGCCGCAGCACCAGCCGGCCCTCGTTCACCGCGGGCACGTCCCGCACCGCCCCGAGCTGGATCGCCAGCGGCGCGTGCGCCCAGGGCACCGGAGGCACGTATGCCTCGTCGAGGCCATAGGCCCCGACATCGGTGATGATGCACGAACCAAAGGGATCGGCGCGCAGCCCCCGCAGCGGCAGGCCGAGACCAAACGCCCCCTGGATCACCCCCTTGAGCCACAGCCCACGCCGGAGGATCGGCGTGGGGAGCCAGCGCGCAGCCCGCAGCGGGGTGCTGAGGGACCGGCCGTCGCGATCCGCCTGCCGCACCCCCGCAGCCAAGGTCTCGGCGATCTCCACCGGGGTCAGCGTGTCGATCCGATCGACCTTGATCCGGACCAGCTGCCCCTGCTCCCCGGGCACCACGAACG
Source organism: Deltaproteobacteria bacterium (assembly GCA_011376105.1). GTDB lineage: Bacteria > Myxococcota_A > UBA796 > UBA796 > DRPG01. The sequence continues at coordinate 6,271 of DRPG01000077.1, read as the reverse complement.
AGGCATCGACGGTGGGCCTCTGGCGGAACCACCACAGCCGCACCGTGCCGTTCAGGCCCGGGGCAGCGGCCAGCGCCAGCGCCACCGCCTTGCCCACCAGGTGGACCAGGGTGATCGTCTCCCCCGAGCCATGGCTCAGCCACTCCAGGTACCGGGCCGCCTCGGACACATCGACGACCAGCTTGCCGTAGAGGTGACCGGTCCGGGGTGCGCGCCAGCTGGCGAGGGCGAGCTTGTGTTGGCTTGGGCTCACGCAGGACCTCCCACCGCTCCCCGTCACACGGCAGCTCTAGCCTGACCACGCCCCGCTCACCTGATCCCGCCCGGGGATCGCTGGCCCGCCGGTCCGGGTGGCGATCGACGACCGGGATCCTTCGATCCAAGGGCGGATCCTGGATCTGTCCGAGGCAGCAGCCCGGAGGCTCGGGATGGTCGACGCCGGCGTCACCCGGGTGGAGCTGCGGTGGCGCCCCTGAGCCCCAAAGCTGCAGCTCATGGGCCGGCGGGGGGGCCGAGGTGGGGCCAGCGGGCCTCCACCTGCTCCATCAGCGGCCGGAGCTGCGCCCACAGCCCCTCCAGGTCCGGATGATCGGGGCGATAGACGTCGTGCAGCTCCCCCGGATCGGTGTCGAGCTCGTACAGCTCGTGACCTCCGTCCCAGGTCGTGTGCAGCTGACGATCCCCGTGCACCACGGACAGCTGGACCGCCCCGGCGTCGTGCCAGCTGTAGGCCATCACCCCCACCGCTCGATCGTCGGGCGCCGAGCCCAGGGGGATCCCGCTGACCGGCCCCCCGGGATCGACGTCGTACAGCTCGAACAGGGTCGCGGCGAGATCCTGATGCAGAGTGGGCCCCCACCAGCTCCCCGGGGCCAGCGTCCGGGCCCACAGCCCAGCCGCTGCCCGGCTCTCCTCTGCATACAGCGCATAGCCGTGATCGAACACGCCCCGCTCCATCAGCTGCTCCCCGTGATCGGTCAGGAACACCACCAGCACATCGTCGAGCAGCCCCATCGCGTCTAGCTCACTCCACAGCTGCGCCAGCACGTCGTCGAGGTAGCGCACCGCGCCCCGGTAGATCGCGTCGACGTGCTGGACCAGCAGCGCCCGGTAGGCCTCGTCCCCCGCCTCCAGCGCCTCCAGCGCCTCCGGCAGCGCACCGCAGACGTCGAACCCCAGGGGAGGCAGGGCCTCAGCCGCCCCCCGGTAGGCCGGCGGTGGGCAGTAGGGGCGGTGGGGATCGACAAAGTGCAGGTGCAGGTACCAGGGGCCAGCACCGATCAGCTGGGCGGCCTCGGGCAGGCTGCGCGAGAGCACCTCGCCGGCGTCGGCGAAGTCCAGCACCGTCGCGTGCTCGAACCCATCACCGGCGCCCAGCCGATCGGAGAACACGGGGTTGGCGGTGACCAGCCGGGTCTGCCAGCCGGCCCCGGACAGGATCCGGGCCAGGGACGGGAGCTCCGCGGGGATATCCTCCACCTCGGGATCCCCCGATCCAGGCCAGAACCCCTGCTCCAGGGGGGTGAGCCCCGTGGTGGCACAGATCATGGAGGGGGCGGTCCAGTTGCTGCAGCTCCGGTGATCGCCGAGCACCACGCCCTCGGCCATCCTCGCGTCGAGGAACGGGGTGGTGGGCAGCTGCGCCAGGTGGCCGATCCGATCCCGGCGCGTGGTGTCCAGCGAGATCATCAGCAGGTTGGTCGGGACTTCCCCGCCCTCGAACGCCAGCGGCAGGGGCGGACCCGAGGGCTGAGGGCCCGAGGTGCATGCGGCCCACAAGGCCCCCCAGACGAACATCGCTGCCCCCCATCTCGATCCTCCGATAGCCCGGCGCCGCTCGTGCGTGCACCGGAGGCCCGGAGGCGAGCCCCTCGACGGGCGGAGGCGAAGATCATGCGCGCCGGATGGATGCCGCTGCCTCTAGATCGCCCGTGAGACCGCGGGCCCACCAGGCCCGAGCCCGCTCCACACCCGACGGGCTGGACGAGCACCCCACCGAAGCGAGCAAACCCCCGACACCGCCCCCATGCCCAGCCGCGATCTCTGCGGCTGGCGGGGCACGGGTCGGATACCATCAGCCAGGCACGGAAGGAGAGCAGATGCTGCTGACCCCCTGTGAAGCTTGTGGCTGTCATGTCCTCGATCCCGAGGGAGACTGCCCGCACTGCGGTGATCCACCGAGCCGGCGGAGCCGCACCACCGCCGCGATCCTCCTCGGCCTCGCCCTGGCGGGTTGCACCGGTGACAAGGACGTGGCTGATGTCCAGGCCCTGTATGGGGTCCCCGTGACGGACTACCCCGACCCCGACGCAGACACCGACGCAGACACCGACGCAGACACCGACGCAGACACAGACACCGACGCAGACACCGACACCACCGGGGGTACCGGAGGTACCGGCACCACCGACACCGGGCCCACCAGCACCGACACCGGGCCCACCAGCACCGACACCACCCCCACCAGCACCGACACCACCCCCACCGACATCCCCACCGGATCCGACGCGGACACCGACGCGGACACCGACGCGGACACCGACGCGGACACCGACACCGACACGGCCCCCACCGGCTCCGGCTCCGGCTCCGGCTCCGGCTCCGGCTCCGGCTCCGGCTCCGGCACGGCCCCCACCGGACCCTGAGCCCGAGCCCGAGCCCGGCCCGACTCAGCTTGGCCCAGCCCAGGTGCTCGGCCTAGCCCGGGTGGGTGGGCTCGGGATCAGCTACCGTCGAGCTAGGCACGGAAGGAGAGCCCATGCCGCTGATCCCATGTATCGACTGTGGCTGCCCCGGGATCGATCCCGGGGCAGCCTGTCCCCACTGCGGCGGCCGAGCGATCCGACGCTCTAGGGCCGCGGCCGCGCTCCTCCTGGGACCTGCGCTGGCTGGAGGCCCCACCGGGCCAGCGCGGGAGCCCCGATGACCCGCCGCAGACCCGCCCGCTCCGTCACCCCGGCCGACGAGGGCACCCCGATCTATGCCGTGTGGGAGATCACCCTCCGGTGCGATCAGGCGTGCGCCCACTGTGGCTCCCGCGCGGTGAGGGCCCGCCCCGACGAGCTGAGCACCGCCGAGCTGCTGGAGGTGGCGGCAAAGCTCGTCGCCATGGGCAGCCGCGAGGTCACCCTGATCGGTGGAGAGGCCTACCTGCGAGAGGACGTCTACGAGCTGATCGCCTACCTGCACCGGCAGGGGGTCCGGGTCACGATGCAGACCGGGGGCAAGGGCCTCGATCTCCACCGCTGCGAGCGCTTGGTGGGGGCCGGCCTCGACGCGATCGGTGTGTCCGTCGACGGCCCCGCCGAGGTCCACGACGTGCTGCGGGACAACCGAGGCAGCCACACCGCGGCCCTGGCCGCCCTCGACAACGCCCGAGCCGCGGGGCTTGTCACCAGCGTCAACACCCAGATCAACCGGCTCTCGTGGCGCTTCCTCCCCGACGTCTACGAGGCCCTGCAGGCCCGCGGGGTCCGCGCCTGGCGCGGCCAGCTGACCGTGCCGATGGGCCGTGCGGCCGATCGTCCCCACTGGCTGCTCGAGCCCTGGCGGATCATCGAGGTGATCGACACCCTGGCTGAGCTCCAGCGCGACGCGGTGGAGCGGGCCCGGGCCGCCGGGCGCCCGCTGGAGGCCGCGATGAACATCGCGCTGGGGAACAACCTGGGCTACTTCGGCCCCCACGAGGAGCTGCTCCGCAGCCACCCAGGGGGAGACAGCGCCCACTGGTCGGGCTGTAGCGCGGGGCGATTCACCATCGGGATCGAGAGCGACGGCACGGTCAAGGCCTGCCCCAGCCTGCCCACCCACCCCTACACCGGCGGCAACCTCCGCGATATCCCCCTCGAGGAGATCTGGCAGGCGCCCGAGCTCACCTTCGCCCGGGATCGAACCACCGAGGAGCTGTGGGGCTTCTGTGCAGGCTGCTACTACGCGGAGATCTGCAAGGCAGGCTGCTCCTGGACCAGCCACACCACCCTGGGGCGCCGCGGGAACATGCCGTGGTGCTACCACCGAGCCTCGAAGCTCAAGGAGCAGGGGCTGCGGGAGCGGCTGATCCCGGCCCAGGCCCCCCCCGGCGTCCCCTACGACTTCGGTCGGCTCGAGCTGATCGAGGAACCCTGGCCCGAGGAGGGGGAGCCTGGGTAGCATAGCGCCCCCAGCCTCCGACACGGCGATCCCACCCCCGCCCCCCCGCCCCCCCGGGAGGGGACGCGGGCCAACGAGCAGCCCCAGGGAACGCGATCCGCCCGGGCCCCATCGATGGCGCCGGCGCACCCCGATCCGGGCCGTGCGGGCCGTGCGGGCCGTGCGGGCCGTGCGGGCCGTGCGGGCCGTGCGGGCCGTGCGGGCTGTGCGGGCTGTGCGGGCTGTGCGGGCTGTGCGGGCTGCGGGCCGTGCAGGCTGTGCAGGCCGTGCGGGGCGGGCCGCCGGGGCCCCGGTGGTCGGATGGTGAGCCCCGGCTCACCCGGTGCCTGATCGGGCCACAGCCCTGGGTGCCCACGCCACGGGCCCGCGATACCAGGGCCCATGGCCAGCGGCACCCACACCACCCAGACTGATCCACGCAACGCGAGCGTGCTGGTGTACCTCAACGGCGTGCTGGTGCCCCGCGACGAGGCGCGGGTCAGCGTGCTCGATGCGGGCTTCCTCCTGGGCGACGGCGTCTGGGAGAGCTTCCGGATCCATCGGGGCCAGCCCGTCTTCCTCGATGATCACCTCGATCGCCTGGCGGAGGGCCTCGCCGCCCTGGATCTCGATCCGGGCCTCGATCGAGCTGAGCTCGCCGAGGCGATCGAGCGCACCCTCACCGCCAACGACATGACCGACGGCGTGCACGTCCGGCTGATGATCACCCGGGGGCTGAAGGCCACGCCGTTCCAGGGCCGGAGCGCCGACGCGGGGAGCGCCACGGTCGTGATCCTGGCTGAGCACAAGGCCCCGGCCCCCGAGCTGCGCACCCGCTGCCTGCGCCTGGCCACGGTGCACGTCCGCCGGGGCCGACCCGACGTGCAGGATCCAGGCTGGAACAGCCACTCCAAGCTCAACTGCGTCTCAGCGGCGATCCAGGCGGAGAAGCTCGGCGTCGACGAGGCCCTGATGCTCGATCCCCACGGGTTCGTCGCGACCTGCAACAGCACCCACTTCTTCCTGGTCCGCCGCGGAGAGCTGTGGACCAGCACGCCTCGGTATATCCTCGAGGGGATCACCCGGGGCAAGGTCCTCCAGCTCGCACAGCAGCACGGCCTCGTCGCCCACCAGGCCGACTTCACCCTGCGCAAGGTCTACAGCGCCGACGAGGCATTCTGCACCGGCACCTTCGGGGGCCTGATGCCGGTGGGCGAGGTGGACGGGCGCACGATCGGCACCGGGCACCCCGGGCCGCTCACCGAGCGCCTGCAGGGGCTGTACGACGCAGCGATCGAGTCCGACGTCGCCCGGAGGCTGGCGGCCCGGTGACGATCCGGATCGCGATGTGGTCGGGCCCCCGCAACGTCTCCACCGCCCTGATGCGCGCCTTCGAGGCACGGGGCGACTGCCGGGTGATCGACGAGCCCCTGTATGCGGCCTACCTACAGGCCACCGGGCTGGATCACCCTGGCCGCGACGCGATCCTGGCCGCAGCCCCGGTCGCCGTCGGGGACGCGCTGGCCGCGCTGGAGCCCCACCACCGGTGCGCGCTGCAGTACGAGAAGCACATGGCCCAGCACTGGCTGCCCCGCTGGCCCCTGGAGCTGATCCCGGTGGGGCCCCGGATCCGTCACGCGCTGCTGATCCGGGATCCGGTGTCGGTGGTCGCAAGCTACGCCCGGGTGCGGGGCCGGCCTACCCTCGAGGACCTGGGCCTGCTCCAGCAGGTGCGCCTGCACGGCGCCCTGACGAGGCGAGGCCACGATCCGGTGGTCCTTGACGGCGACGAGCTGCGCACGGCCCCTGCGGCGATGCTACAGGCCCTGTGCGCCGGCCTGCAGATCCCCTTCATCCCACAGATGCTGAGCTGGGCGCCGGGGATCCGCGCCACCGACGGGGTCTGGGCGCCCCACTGGTATGCCCGGGTCGCAGCCTCCACCGGGTTCACCGCCCCCGGGCCCCAGCCCACGACGCTGCCGCCCCGGCTCGCCGAGCTCGCCCGGGCGCTGAGGCCCGCCTACGATCACCTCGCCGCCCGGCGGCTCCGCCCCCCGGGGCCGGGATAGCCCAGGCTATGGCTGCGGCGCCCCCATCCGTCGATACAGATCGGTGACCGTCTCGGCGAGCTCGTCCAGCGCCT
>DRPG01000076.1 GCA_011376105.1 Deltaproteobacteria bacterium | reverse complement strand
GTCGAGGTCAAGACCAACATCGTGGTCGCCGACGAGATCGTGGAGATCGATCTCGCCGCGGTCCAGCCCGCCGCCATCGAGGCCCCGAAGATGCTCTCCGTCCAGGGCGACAACCCTCAGCTCCGGCTCGATCGGATCGAGCAGACCAACGCGGACACAGCCGAGGTCACCGGCACGCTCCCTGCCAGCACGGTCCTCGCCGAGGAGTGAGCCGGGGAGCAGGCCCCGGACCGGAGCAGGGCGGGCCCGACGAGCCATGGCCGATCGAGATCATCGTCTCCGTCACATGGGGCGGGCTCGAGGCGCCCGGCCACCGTCGACAACACGGTGTGTCCCCGGTTCGGGGCCGCCCGGATCGCCCTGCTCCAGCGCAGAGGGCCCCGTCGTCGGGGGCCTGCGGACGAGGACCTGCGGACGAGGACCTGCGGACGAGGACCTGCGGACGAGGACCTGCGGACGAGGACCTGCGCGGTTGGCTGCTCGCCGTGGGCGTGCCCCGGGGCTGAGGGCGGTGCTCCACCACACCCTACAGCGTCCACAGGAAGCGCAGCAGCGCGTCGCGCTCTCCGGGCGACAGCTCCAGGCCGAACGGGTGGGGCCCGGGCGTGGGTCCCCCCTGCACCCGGGCTGGATCCAGCAGGACCCGCAGATCCCCGACGCTGGCGTCGTGCAGCAGCAGAGGCCGATCGCTGACCCCGCGCAGGGACGGGATCCGGTACCGGCCGGTGCCCCGGGTCTGTGAGCGGGTGGCCTCCGGATCGGTGCCCACGAGCTCGACCGCGATCGGAGCTGCGACCCCGTCGAGCGCGTGGCAGGCCGCACAGGCCTCCTCGAAGATCGAAGCCCCGGGCAGGCTGAGATCGGGCTCGGTGAGGGTGTCCCCCAGGGACCACAGCCAGGCCGCGATCGCCACCGGCACGATCCGGGGGGGGCGGTGGGCCTCCTCAGCGCTGGTGATCAGCAGGGTGTCGATCCGGACGGACAGGCCAGCGAGGCTGTTGTGCAGCGTGCCCGCCGCATGCAGCGCCGCCTGGTGGCGGATCGGGCGGAGATCGGGCACCACCGTGGGGTTGTCGCGATCATCGGGCGTTGGATCCACCGTGCCCCGGGGCCAGGAGCCGTCCGGCGACAGCGCGAGCTCTGGGTTGCCCAGGCCCAGCACCGCCCCTGCGCTGTGGCAGGTGGCACAGGTCTGGGCGGGCAGCACCTTGTCCCCCACCTCGAGCTCGACCAGGGTCGTCGGATCGACACCGCTGCCCAGCTCCCCGTCGAGGATCGGCTGCCAACGCTGACTCGGAGCCAGCGGGTGGCTCAGGAAGGCTTCTCGTCCCAGGGCGATCAGCGTGTCAACGTCGTCGGGCAGCTCCTCGGGCAGCGAGGCGGGGTTGTACACCTCGAGCCGATCCCAGCTCTGGGTGTAGTGATCCAGCCGATCCTGCCCATAGCCCCGGACGGGATCGACGAGGGAGGCCTGCAGCGCTGCCTCCCGGAACCTACGGGATCCGACGAAGGCCTCAGCGACCCGCATGGGATCGTCGGACGCCAGCAGCGCGCCGAGGTCCGGCGCACAGCCCGCAACGAGCGCAGCGCCCGCGGCGATCGGGATCAGCCGACGCAGATGCTGTCCCTGCAGGTCCAGCGGCCCTCGATCTCGTCGTAGGCGCAGTAGTCGTAGTCACTGCCACAGTCGCTGTCGCTGCGGCACTCGTCGCCCCGGGTGTGGCAGAAGTAGCCCAGCAGGCCCCAGCCTGGGCCACAGCTGGTGACCGAGGGGCTGCAGTAGTCGTCGCCACAGTCCGCGTCGGTCTGGCAGTCGCCCGCGGGCAAGCAGGTGTTGTGGTCCTGCTCGCCGTCCCCGGCACAGCGACAGACGCCTCCACCACAGTCCGCGTCCGTCAGGCACTCGGTGTAGGTACACTGCAGATAGGGCCCACCCCGCCCGCTGAAGCTCGAGCAGCGACCCTCGTCGCCGTCGGTGCAGTCCTCGTGGGCGGTACAGCCGTCCCCGTAGCCGTAGTAGCTGGTGGTGATGGGGAGCTCGACCTCCCACGTCGCTCGGCCTGCGACACACTCCTCCGCCTCGCTCCGGTGCTCGTCGGGGACCCCCACCGGATCGAAGATACAGGCAGGCAGCAGCAGCGACACGATCCAGCGAGTCATCAAGACCTCCACCCTCGGGGGGAATGCATCCTCTATGCCAGCCGTGGATCCGCACCAGCACGGAGCACGCCCTCCGAGAGGAGATCAGATCGCGACAACGATGCCCTGCTGACGCAGCAGGTGCAGCGGGTGCAGCGGGTGCAGCGGGTGCAGCAGGTGCAGCCGGCTC
>DRPG01000075.1 GCA_011376105.1 Deltaproteobacteria bacterium | reverse complement strand
GAGGGGGTCACCCTCGATCCCAGCCAGCGGGCGGCGGTGTCTCTGGGGCTTCAGGGGGGCGTGGTGGTGGTGACCGGGGGGCCGGGCACGGGCAAGACCACCCTGCTGCGGGTGCTGCTGCGGGCCCTGCGGGAGCGCGGCGTCGAGGTCAGCCTCGCGTCCCCCACCGGCCGGGCCGCCCGGCGCCTCGAGGAGGCCACCGGGGTCTCGGCCTGCACCCTGCACCGGCTGCTCGAGTACAAGCCGGGCGAGGGCGGCTTCCAGCGCACCCTGACCAACCCGCTGGACACGGACGTGGTCGTGATCGACGAGGCGTCCATGGTGGATCTGCGCCTGATGTCCGCCCTGCTCGAGGCCTGCCCGATCCACCGGGAGCGCTTCTCCCTGGTGCTGGTGGGCGACGCGGATCAGCTGCCCAGCGTGGGCCCCGGCCAGGTGCTGCGCGACATCGTCGAGAGCGAGGCCATCGGCGTGGCCCGCCTGTCCATCGTACACCGGCAGGCCAAAGGCTCGGGGATCCTCGACGCCGCTGAGGCGATCCATGCGGGTCGGATCCCGACCTCGGGGGAGCACAGCGGGGTCTCGGACGTGTTCCTGATCGCCCGGGAGGCGCCTGAGGCCGCCCGACGGACCCTGGTCCGGGTGGTGTCTGAGCGGCTCCCCGCCCGGGGCTTCGATCCCATGCGGGACGTGCAGGTGCTTACCCCCACCCGCCGGGGCCCCCTGGGCACCGGAGAGCTCAACCGCCTGCTGCAGGGGAGCCTCAACCCCGAGGGCCCCGCCCTGCAGCGGGGCGAGCGCACGTTCCGGATCGGGGATCGGGTGCTGTGCACCAAGAACCGCTACGATCTCGAGGTCTTCAACGGTGACGTCGGCCGGATCCGGGATCTGGCGAAGGGTTCACTGCAGATCGACTTCGACGGCCGGATCGTCGATTGGGATCGAGACGATCTCAACATGCTCGATCTGGCGTATGCGATGACGGTCCACAAGAGCCAGGGCAGCGAGTACCCGGTGGTGGTCCTGGCGCTCCACGGCAGCCATGGGATCATGCTCAGGCGCAACCTGTTCTACACCGCGGTCACCCGCGCCAAGCAGTTCCTCTGTGTGGTCGGCAGCCCCAAGGCCTGGTACCGCGCGGTGAAGACCGTGGGGGGCGACGATCGGAACACCAGCTTGGCCGACCGGCTGCGTGGGCATACCTCACTCAGCGACGCCGCAGGAGCGCGAACTTGAGGTAGTCCCCCTCGGGGTGCCCCACCGCGACGGGGTGATCGGGGGCCATGGCGCTGCGCCAGTGCCACGACCAGTCCCCCGACGACAGCAGTCCCTCGGACACCGCGCTGGCCCAGACCTCAGCCCCGAGCCGGGCGGTGCAGCTGCTGGTCGCGAGGATCCCGCCCCGTGGGACCCAGGGCCCACAGCGACGGTGCAGCCTGCGGTAGGCCGAGCGAGCAGCTGAGACCGCCCCCTTGCTCCGGGCCAGCGACGGCGGATCCACCACCAGCAGATCCGGCCGCTGGCGGGGGGTGAACGCAAACGCATCCGCCACCTCGAACGCGTGGAGATCAGGATCGATCCCGTTGAGTCGGAAGTTCTCCCTGGCGTCTGCGATCGCCTCCGGTGCGAGATCCACCGTGGTGACGTGGGCAGCGCCCCCCAGGGCCGCACACACCGAGAACCCACCGGTGTAGGCAAACAGGTTGACCGTGGTGCGGCCCGCGGCCCAGCGACGGACCAGGCCCCGATGCTCCCGTTGATCGAGAAACAACCCTGTCTTCTGGCCCTCCCTGGGACGGACCAGGACCGCGACCCCGTCCTCGTGGACCACGAGGGCCTCGGCGGGCTCGGGCCCCGACAGGGTCTCCCCCCCGGAGCGGGCGTCGACCCGCTGCACACCGTAGCGGCGAAACACCGTGCTGACCCAACCCAGCGAGGCGATCGCGGCCACGATCGCCTCGAGGTAGGGGCCCCAGGCCGCGGCGTAGACCCGCAGGACCGCCAGATCTGCGTAGCGATCGACGATCACCCCCGGCAGGCCGTCGCCGGCCCCCGACACCACCCGGTAGGCGTCTGTGTCGGGGCCTGTCATCCGCACCCGGACTCGATCCGCCTGGCCGATCCGATCGGCGATCAGCCTCGGGACCGACTCGGGACGCCCCCGGCCGAGGACCCGCACCGAGATCGCGCCCTCGTCCGCCAGCCCCCAGCCCACCGCAGATCCCCCTGGATCCACCAGCGAGACGATCGTCCCCGGCCCGGGCGCTGGGCCTGGCCCACGGAATACCCAAGGATGCCCCGCACGAACGGAGGACACCGCGCCCGGGGCGAGACGAATCACGACAGCCGTGCTCATGGAGGGCTCGAATACTCCGGTCAGGGATACGTCAAGGAAGACATCCAGGATGTGAGGAGACCCATCATGAAGAACGCCATCGCGCTGATGTTGTTGGCTCCGGGCTGCGTCGTCTATAGCTACGACGTCCAGGACCATCCACCGGTCTATGTGGACAACTACGCCCCGATCCTGATCGATGGCTACGCAGGCGTCTTCTTCGACACCACCTACGGTGACGATGTCTGGACCTTCGAGGCCACCGTCGACGATCCAGACGGCGCCTTTGACATCCTCGGGGTGTGGGCTGACGTGTACGACGAGTACCGTGGTGGGGTGCTGGTGGAGAGCTTCGAGCTGTATCCCACCGACGATCCCTACTTCTGGTACTCGGACTGGCTCGGCTCGACCACGTTCCTCGATCCCTTCTACAGCGGCTACACCGTCGACATCGTGGTCTACGATCAGTACGAGTCCTTCGACTTCATCACCGTCTGGGCAGACACCTACTGATCGATGATCGGGACAGCCAGCCCCGGAGCCGCGGGCCTCCTCACCGAG
>DRPG01000074.1 GCA_011376105.1 Deltaproteobacteria bacterium | reverse complement strand
GCTGGCGGCCTGGACGCTCCCGCCGGCGTTGAGCGCCACCACGCGCCCCTGGAGATCCACCACCGGGCTGCCCGACGAGCCACCGGAGGTGTTCGAGGCGGCCTGGATGTAGAAGGTGTTGAAGTCGTTGAAGCTGTTGGTGCCGTAGCTCGGCGCGTTGCGATCGAGACGAGACAAGGTGCCGTCGAGGATCGAGATCTTCTCGCCTGCGTCGTTGCCCACCACCCGGATCTCAGCGCCCACCTGCGCCGCCTCCGGCGCCAGCTTCAGCTCAACGATCTCGGTGTGTCGCACCTCTCCGGGATCGAAGCGGTACAGACCGAAGTCGTGGACCGGATCGCGGTACACCGCGTGGAGCTCCACCTCCTCGTCGTTGAGGAACATCGCCTCAGCGACGACGGGGCCGGCGTGGACCATGTGGCGGTTGGTCAGGATCAGGCCCCGCTCGGCGTCGACCACGAAGCCGGTGCCCTGGCTGACCCCGGCGTCCTCCGTGTCGAAGTCGCGGGTGGCGGTGACCCGGATCGACACCACCCCCTTGACGACCTCGTCGAGGGTGGAGCGCCAGCTCGCGGGCTCGGTGGCGTGGGCAGAGAGGAGAGCGGAGATTCCGAGGGCGTACAGCATGGGCGTCCCCCTAACCTCCGCCGGGGCCCCGAGGGTCAGTCAGGATCCGAGGCGGACGCCACCTCGTCCTGATCGAAGCGGACCCGCACCACCGTGGTCGAGGCGATCGCCTCCCCGTTGGCGGTGGCCGGGGTCCAGCGCCAGCGCCCGATCGCGCGCTCGGCGTAGGGAGCATAGGCTCCGGGGCAGCTCACGAAGGTGAAGCCATCGGGACGTCCCCGGACGCTCACCCGGACCCCGTACTCACAGACGACCTGATCCTCGAGCACGTCGGTCGCGAACGCCCGCGGCAGGCGGGGTGGGATCCGGTGGTAGGCCCTGGCCGGGGCGTAGGTCTCGAGGTATGGGGGCAGCTCGTCGCGCTCGGGGGCGACGAGATCCGCCTCGGGGATCCGCAGCACCGGGTGGTCGCCCGAGGCAGGGAACACGAAGGTGCCCCGAAAACGCGCAAACACCTCCCCGGGCTCGATCCGCCCATGGACCAGGCGCCACTGGTTGGCGGCGGCCTCGCTGCGCCCCCGCACCTCCGGATCGCACTCCTCAGCCCAGGCCCACACCCTGCGCTCGCTGTCGACCTGAAACAACATGTCGCAGGTGCGCTCCTGCTCCCCGGCCAGGCCCGGGGGCCACTCCCGACCATAGATCTGGACCTCGGCAAAGCTGCGATGATCCACCACGAGATCCGGATCCCGGTGGGGCGGCAGCGGGCCGGGGGGGCGGGGCTTGGGGGGCGGAGGGACGTCCGAGATCCTGCGCCCTCCAAGATCGGGCTCAGGCGGCAGCTGGATCCGGGCCTGGCCGGGGAGCGCCCTGGGCAGGGCGCTCATCGTGAGCATGTCCCAGGCCGGCGCGTCCTCGTCGGGGGCGTCGATCGACTCGGAGAAGCGGACCCCGACGGTGACCGCGGTGCGGGTGGGCGATCCATCGAGGACAGGTGGCTCGAACAACCACATCCGCAGCGCGTCTTCGGCTGCAGCCCGGAAGACCTCATCACAGCGCGACGCCTCGACCCAGGTGGGCGAGCCAGCGTCCGAGATCTCCACCCGGACGTCGCACTGGGTGATGTCGGTGTCCATCTCCCGCGCAGCCTCAGGGTAGCGTGGGGAGACGATCCCTTTGAGCCCGAAGTTCAGGGTCGAGATCCACGGAGGCTCGATCCGTAGCTCGGTGTCCCAACCCTGGCGCACGAACAAGCGGATCTCCCCCCCCCGCCTCTCCGGAAAGATGTACCAGATCTCGAACAGCTCGCGATCCCGGCCCGTGGGGGTGACCTCGATCTCCCACAGAGCCGCGGCCTCGTCAACCTCGGGCGCTAGGTTCGGGTGACAGTCCCGCCCCACCCGGTGCGCCAGCTCGCCGCCGCGGGTGTAGAACGACAGCCGGCAGGATCGGAACTCGGCGGGGATCCCCATAGATCGGGGCATCCCAACCTCCGTGATCACCGCCCGGGCGCCGCCCGCCCGCACCTCGAACCGATCGTCGCCGGTGGGACGTGGCTGCTGGGCAGACACAACGGAGTTAGCCAGGATGGCGGACACAATCACGACAGCTCCATGGTGGGGTGGCCCCTAATCAGCTATCACCTCCCCCACCTTCACCTGTGAGGTCGGTCGATGAGTGAGTTCCGACGTGTCGCCGTCCTCGGCGCCGGGGTCATGGGCACAGGCATCGCATGCCACCTGGCCAACGCCGGCATCGAGTCCCTGCTGTACGACATCGTGCCCGAGGGCGCAGGCGGCGAGCCTCCGTCGTCCGATGCCAGGAACGCGCTCGCGCTCCGTGCGATCGCGGCGGCCCGCAGAGCCTCCCCCGCCCCCCTGTTCCGCCCGACAGACGCGGCTCGGATCACGCCCTGCAACTATGAAGATCATGCAGATCTGCTCGAGAGCTGCGACTGGATCGTCGAGGTCGTGGTCGAGCGCCTCGACATCAAGCAGGATGTGTATGCCTGGGTCGCTGAGCACCGCAGCGCCGACAGCATCGTCACCAGCAACACCTCGGGGATCAAGCTCGCCGACATGGCCGCGGGCATGCCCGAGGACATGCGCAGCCACTTCCTGATCACCCACTTCTTCAACCCGGTGCGCTACATGCGCCTGCTCGAGCTGGTGGTGGGTCCCGACACCTCCCCGGCCGTGGCCGAGCAGATGGCCCGCTTCGGGGATCGGGTGCTGGGCAAGGGCGTCGTGTGGGCCAAGGACACCCCGAACTTCATCGCCAACCGGATCGGCACCTACGGGATGGCCGCGGTGTTCCGCCACATGGCCGAGTCGGGCCTGACCGTCGAGCAGGTCGACGCCATCTTCGGCGAGGCGATGGCTCGGCCGAGCTCAGCGGTGTTCCGCACCGCCGACATGGTGGGGCTCGACACCCTCAAGCACGTCTTCACCAACCTGTACGAGTACCTCGAGCACGACGAGGAGCGGGAGATCTTCAAGCTCCCCCCGATCGTCGATCGGCTGCTGGCCGACGGACGCGCCGGGGCCAAGTCCGGCGCGGGCTTCTACAAGAAGATCAAGGAAGGCGGCAAGTCCGTGATCCTCTCGCTGGACTTCGACTCCCTCGAGTACAAGCCCACGGAGAAGGTGCGGTACCCCTCGACCGGAGCCGCGCGCAAGGCCCGCCGGGAGATCGGCCCCGCCGCAGGGCTGGCCCTGGCGATCCAAGGCGACGACGACGCCGCGAAGGCCGCCTGGCGCGTCACCGCCGACACCCTGATCTACACCGCCAACCGCATCCCCGAGATCGCCGACGACATCGTGAACGTCGATCGGGCGATGCGCTGGGGGTTTGGCTGGGAGCTGGGGCCGTTCCAGATGTGGGACGCGATCGGTGTGCCCGCGAGCGTGGCCCGGATGGAGGCCGAGGGCCGGATCGTGCCCGCCTGGATCAAGGAGATGTTGGCCGCAGGGCGCACCACGTTCTACGCCCGCGATGAGCACGGGCGGCGCACCTACCACCAGCGCACGGGTGGGGCGGCGGAGCTCCCCGTCCCCGACGGGCAGCTGTTCCTCTCCGACGTGATCGCCAAGCGCGGAGAGATCGCCAAGAACAGCGGCGCGGCGCTGCTGGATCTAGGCGACGGCGTGCTGGGGCTCGAGTTCCGCAACGGGCAGTTCCTCAACGCGCTCAACGCCGACATCATCGAGATGTACGGCAAGGCGCTGGACGAGTTGGAGGCCGGGGAGTGGGAGGCGCTGGTGATCGGCAACCAGCACCCCCGTGCGTTCTCCGCCGGTGCAGATCTGGCCAGCATCGGCATGGCGATCGGTATGGGGGCCTGGGATCAGCTCGAGGCCCAGATCGCCCACCTCCAAAGGCTGGTGATGCGGGCCAAGTACGCACCCCGCCCGGTGATCACCACCCCCCACGGCCTGACCCTGGGGGGAGGCTGCGAGGTGGCGATGCACTCGGCGATGGCGGTGGCCACGGCGGAGACCTACATGGGCCTGGTCGAGGCTGGCATGGGCCTGATCCCGGGCGCAGGCGGGTGCAAGGAGCTCATCGTCCGCTACCTCGGCGACATCCCTCAGGACATCGACTACGACCCAAACCCGTTCGTGCAGAAGGCCTTCGAGCGCATCGGCCTGGCCACCCCCGCCACCAGCGCCGGAGGCTGCCGGGACATGGGCTTCCTCCGCAGCAGCGATCGGGTGTCGATGAACATCGATCGCCAGCTGTTCGACGCCAAGGCCGCCGCGGTGGGGCTGGCTGCGTCCGACTGGGTGGCGCCACAGCAGCGCACGGTGAAGCTGCCCGGCCCCACCGGCGCCGCCGCCATCGAGCTGTTCCTCTACGACAGGCAGCAGGGGGGCTTCATCAGCGCCCACGACGCGGTGGTGGGCCGCAAGCTCGCGTACGTGCTCACCGGCGGAGACATCCCCTGGGGCACGGTCCGCACCGAGCAGGATCTGCTCGATCTGGAGCGGGAGGCCTTCCTGTCCCTCGCCGGCGAGCCGCTGACCCAGGCGCGCATCGCCCACTTCGCACAGACCGGCAAGGTTCTCCGGAACTGACGCCTATCACCCGGTATCGGAGTTACCATGCGTGAAGTTGCAGTGGTCTCGGCCGTGAGGACCGCGGTCGGGAGAGCCAACAGGGGATCGTTGAAGGACACCCGGCCCGACGATCTACTCGCCACCGTCCTGCGGGCAGCGGTGGAGCGGGCAGGGGCCGATCCTGCCCTGATCGAGGACGTGGTGGTCGGCACCGCGATGCCCGAGGCCGAGCAGGGCATGAACGTGGCCCGGATCGGCGCGATGATCGCTGGGATCCCCGACGAGGTCCCCGCGATCACGATCAACCGGTTCTGTAGCTCAGGGCTGCAGTCCCTCGCCCAAGGAGCGTCCGCGATCCTCGCCGGTTGGCAGGACGTGGTGCTGACCGCCGGGGTCGAGTCGATGACCCTGATCGACATGGGCGGCGAGAAGCCGGCCCCCAACCCAGGGCTGATGGCCGAGCGACCCCAGGCCTACACCCCCATGGGCATCACCGCAGAGAACGTCGCGACCCGGTTCGAGGTGGATCGGGCCTCCCAGGACACCTTCGCCCTGACCTCCCAGCAGCGGGCCCTGGCCGCGATCGAGGCCGGGCGCTTCCGCGAGGAGATCGTGCCGGTGAAGACCCGGGTGTACCGGGACGGCGCCTGGCACGACATCACCTTCGAGATCGACGAGGGCCCCCGGGCCTCGACGATCGAGGGCCTCGGCAAGCTCCGGCCCGCGTTTCGGGCCCAGGGCACGGTGACCGCCGGGAACAGCAGCCAGGTCTCAGACGGCGCCGCCGCCACCCTGATCGCCGCGAAGGATGTGGCGGAGGCCCGCGGTTGGCCGATCCTAGGGTTGCTGCGCGCCTACCAGGTCGTGGGGGTCCCCCCCGAGATCATGGGGATCGGCCCAGCCGTGGCGATCCCGAAGGCCCTAGAGGCCGCGGGGCTGTCCCTGGACGACATCGGGCTGTTCGAGATCAACGAGGCGTTCGCCTCCCAGGCGGTGTACTGCGTCCGGGAGCTGGGCATCGACGGGGAGAAGGTCAACGTCAACGGCGGCGCCATCGCGCTGGGGCACCCCCTGGGCTGCACCGGGGCCAAGCTGACCGCCACCCTGCTGTACGAGATGCGCAGGCGCTCCGTCCGCTATGGGGTGGTCTCGATGTGCATCGGAGGCGGCATGGGCGCCGCCGCGGTGTTCGAGAACCCCACCGCCTAAAAGGCGAACCCACGATCCCCACAGGAGCGCTGTGGAGAGCGCCGCGGCCCCGCCGGGATCACCGAGGAGATCGCCGCCAGCCCTGTCGGGATCACCGGAGGCCACACCACAGAGGCCCACACAGGCCCGGAGGGCGCCGCGGCGAGCGCTGTGGTCGAAGCCGGGTGCCTGGGCTATGCCCGCGGGCCATGGACTTCTCATTCTCAGCGGATGTCTCGAGGACCGTCACCGAGGGCTACAAGATCTGGCTCGCGGGCGGAGCGACCGTGCTCGCCCTGGCCTGGATCCGGATCCCCCGGAAGTGGTCGGTCCAGCTCCTCGTGGTGCTGCTCGCGATCTCCGCGATGAACTATGCGCGCTGGGGGACCGAGGCCGCCACCCGGCGCCTGGATGCCTACGACCTCCTCCACTACTACGTCAACGCAAAGTACTTCGACGAGCTGGGCTACCTGGATCTGTACCCAGCGGTGCTGCTCGTCGATCACGACAACAGCGGCCCGTTCTTCGATCAGGGCAACCAGTACCTGGCCCAGGACGAAGACGGCCACCACCTCGAGAGCATCGGCCACGCTCTGTCACGGGGGGAGCTTGTCCGCAGGGAGCGGTTCACCGAGGACCGCTGGGATCAGTTCGAGCACGACGTGCTGTACCTGCAGCGCACCGTCGGCTGTCGCCGGCGCAACTCCAAGGGGCGCTGTGTCCAGGAGATCAACGATCGGCTGTGGCGGCAGCTGATCAACGATCACGGCTTCAACGGCACCACCGCCTGGACCGCGATCGCTAGGCCCATCGCCTCGATGGTCCCGGTCGAGTCCATCAAGCTGCTGGGCTACCTCGACGTGCTGCTGCTCTCGGCGGCGATCGCCGCCGTGGTGTGGGCCTATGGCACGGTCCCCGCCCTGTGGACCGCCCTGTTCCTGCTCACCAGCTACTCCACCCGATGGCCCTACTTCAGCTGGGTGTTCCTGCGCTATGACTGGGTGGCCGGGCTGCTGCTGGCCACCGCGATGCTCAAGCGGGGCAAGCCGCTGCTCGCGGGCTTGTTCGCTGGCTGGACCGCGGTGCTGCGGATGTTCCCCGCGATGTGGATGTGGGGTCCGCTGGGCAAGGGGCTCTCGGGCCTGGTCGAGGGCACCGTCCACCGGCGCCTGCTGGTGTTCGCCGGAGGCTTCCTGCTCTCGGCGACGATCCTCCAGGGCGGGGCCACCCTGTCGGTGGGGGCGGATCAGGTCGAGACCCACTTCCACAACATGCTCGATCACAATGATCCCATGCAGCTGTCGTCGCGGCGGATCGGGCTGGCCCTGGCGCTGTCCAGCACCCCGTGGCGGGGCACCCGGGTCAACAAGATCATCGCCGTAGAGCAGAAGAAGCGGATCGAGGCCCAGAAACCCCTGCGGTATGGCCTGGCGGCGCTGATCCTCGTGGCCCTGGCCTGGGGGCTGCGCCGCAGCCGCGACGATGAGGCCTACGCCTTTGGGTTCTTCCCCTTCTACCTGCTCACCACCGCCAGCTACTACTACTACGTGGCCCGGGTCACCCTGATCGTGGTCCATGCCGCAGATCTCCACCGGCTACGCAACCGCGTCGGGCTGGCGTCGTTGTTTGGGATGGAGCTGTTCTGCAACTGGGCCCAGACCGTCCACAGCGATCACCGCTTGTTCTTGATCGGGACCCTGTCCTGGCTGATCGCAGCCTACATCCTGATCCAGGTAGGGTGGCTGCTGCTCGAGGCGCGGAGCCCCCTCGAAACCACCCCACAGCCCCCCGACGTACCCAAACCCCAGGAGGGATGATGCCCGACAGACACGACGTGCTCGAGGCCCTGGTCACGCTGGAGGCCGAGGAGCTCTCCAGGTACTGTCGCTCGATCCAGATCGAGGGGGTGATCGCCCAGACCGTCCGCCTGTCCCTGGATCGGGGCCAGAGCCTGTGGGCCAGCAGAGGCTCACTGCTCGCCTACGACAGCGGCATCGAGTGGACCCTGCGGGTCCCCGGCGGCGCGGGCAAGGCGCTGGGGCGGATGATGAGCGGCGAGGGCGCGTCGCTGACCCACGTCACCAGCACGAAGCAGGGTGCGATCCTGGTGCTGTCCGCCAACCAGCCCGGCCGGCTCGCCACCTGGGATCTGTCCCGGGGCCCCATCGTGTGCACCCCCGGGAGCTTCGTGGCGGCCCTGGGCGACGTCGACATCGACGTCACGGTGGCCCGCTCCGCCGGCGCAGCCCTCTTTGGTGGGGCCGGCCTGTTCCTGCAGCGCCTCTCCGGCAGCGGGATCGCCATCGTACATGGCTCGGGGGACTTCGTCGAGCACCACCTCGAGGCCGGAGAGCAGCTGCTGGTCTCCACCGGAAACCTCGCCCTGTTCAGCGCCGATCTCAGCTACGGGGTCAAGGGCGTCGGCGGCTGCCGCAAGATGTTGTTCGGCGGAGAGGGAGCCTTCATGACCGAGCTGGTGGGGCCCGGCTGGGTGATGCTGCAGTCCCTGAAGAAGCAGCCCTCCCAGCGGGGCCAGGGCGGATAGCCGAGCCCCCCCCACGCCGTAGACGATCGTAGACGATCTCCTCTCGAGACGCGACCGCACCGGGGCCAGCCGCTCACCGGGGCCACCCGCCCAGCGATCGGCTGGCCGGGCCTCAGCGGCACCGGATACCAGGGACGAGATGACGCTCCACCCCCCTGGGTCCGCGAGCACCGCGGCGTTTTTGTGCATCGTGTCCTCCGTCCTCGCCTCGCTGATCGCTGCGGTGGGGGTGGCCACCGGCAGCACCCGGAGGGCCGGCGCGTTCGCCCTGGGGCTCGCGGTGTGGCTGCTGCTGCTGTCGGGCTACGTCGCGTCCGGGGTGATGCAGCAGCCCGTGCCCTGGGTGATGCTGTTCCTGCTCACCAGCAACCTCGCCGCGATCGCAGCGGCGCTCTCCCCCCTGGGCGGCCTCCTGGCCCGGGAGCTGCCGCTGTGGGCCCTGGTGGGCTTCCAGGGCTTCCGGCTCCCGCTGGAGCTGGTGTTGCACGCCTGGGGCGAGGCAGGCACCATCCCCATGACCATGACCTGGGAGGGCTCGAACTTCGACGTGATCTCGGGGATCGTGGCCCTGGCCCTGGCTCCGGCGTCGGTCCGCTGGCACAGCGCGGCCTGGATCGCCAACGGGGTGGGCCTGGTGCTGCTGCTCAACGTCGCCCGGGTGTCGGTGATGTCGTCCCCCCTGCCCTTCGCCTGGGAGGTCGAGCCTCCGCTGACCCTCGCGGCCCACCTGCCCTACGCCCTGATCGTGCCGGTGTGTGTCGCCGGTGCGCTGCTGGGGCACCTCGTGCTGTCCAGGGCGCTGCTGGAGCGCCGCTGAAGCGCCGCCGCCCACCGCCCCACGGCCCGGAGGCGGCGCGCTGCCCCGGGCCCCTGTCGCCACCTCCTCCAGGGTACCATCGGATCCGTGACGAGCCGCTCCGGTCGACAACCCCCTAGACGGGCAAGCGCAAGCATCCAGCTTGGCTCCTACGAGATCATCGGGATGATCGGTGAGGGAGGCATGGCGGAGGTCTACCGCTGCATCCAGCACGGCTCCCACGGGTTTGAGCGCCCCATGGTGCTCAAGGGCCTCCACAGCAAGCTGATGGGAAACCCGGTCTTCCAGCAGATGTTCCTCGACGAGGCCAAGCTCCTCGCCCAGCTACAGCACCCCAACATCGTCCAGGTGTTCGAGGTCCAGACCTGTGGAGAGGTGCCCTACATGTTCATGGAGTACGTGCACGGGCCCACCCTCGAGCTGCTGCAGGCCAGGGCACAGCAGCGCGCACGGTACGAGCCCGAGCACCTGCTACAGATCCTGCTGCAGGTGTGCTGGGGGCTGGACTATGCCCACGATCTCCGGCTGCAGGGAGCGCCGGCGGGGCTGGTCCACCGGGACGTGTCGAGCAACAACATCCTGATCGACGCCCAGACCGGCGTGGCCAAGCTGATCGACTTTGGCATCGCCCGCTTCGACGGCGATCGGAGCGAGACCCAGGTCGGGCTCCTCAAGGGCAAGCTGCCCTACATCGCACCCGAGCTGCTCCTGGGGGCCCGGCCCGATCGCCGCGCCGACGTGTTCTCGGTCGGAGTCCTGCTGTACCGGGCGATCACCCAGGTCATGCCCTTTCGAGGCAAGACGATGCGCGAGGACGTGATCGCAGGCCGCTATCCCCCCCCCTCGAGCGTCACCGATCTCCCGAGGACCCTCGAGGCGATCATCACCCGGGCGCTCCACCCCGATCCCGCGCAGCGCTACCAGACCGCCGCCCAGCTCGCTGGGGATCTCGAGGTGGAGCTCACGCGCATGGGGATGGAGCCTGCGCAGCTCTCCGACTGGATCCAGGAGCTGTTCCCCACGGCGGGCTGGGAGACCCCCTCCACGCCGGCTCACCTCGACAGCGCCCTGCTCCAGCAGCTGGCCCGGGCCGGGGCTGAGCCCCGGCGCAGGATCCACAAGCGCTGGATCGGCCTCGCCAGCCTCGTCGGCCTCACCGCCATGGGGCTGGGGCTGGGGCTGGGGCTGGGGCTGCTGTGGCTGATCGCCCCATGGAGCGCCTGAGGCGCTCAGCGCCTGAGCGCTCCACGGGGCGAGCGCGGCCTCAGGGCCCGAGCGCGGCCTCAGAGGCCCGAGCGCGGCCTCAGCAAGCGCGGCCTCAGGGCCCGAGCGCGGCCTCAGGGCCCGAGCGCGGCCTCAGCAAGCGCGGCCTCAGGGCCCGAGCGCGGCCTCAGAGGCCCGAGCGCGGCCTC
>DRPG01000073.1 GCA_011376105.1 Deltaproteobacteria bacterium | reverse complement strand
CTGATCCGGTGGGAGACGATCACGCCGAACACATGCCCCACCACCACGAGGAGCACCTGCAGCAGCCACACGGACTGCATCGACAGCAGCGGCCCCGGGTGCCAACCAGCCGTCCCGAACCAGTTCGCGCCGGTGCCGAGGGGATCGGACAGCAGGGGGATCACCTCCTGGCCCTCCATGAACAGGTGCATCGCGTTGTGGGCCAGGTGATAGAACAGCGCGACGGGCAGCACGGCGTAGGCATAGCCCACCAGCAGCTCCCGGTACGAGGCCCCCGTGGCGTCACGCACCCACCGCCACGCGACCCAGGTGAGGGCGGCGTACGCGGCGAACGGCAGGGCCATGACACCGGCCATGCCGACGGTGAACGCCGACAGGGAGCTGATCGACAGGGACTGCCGGATCAACCCCACCAGATCGGTGGTGCCCGGCTCGAAGTTCTCCCACACCGGGGTCATGGATAGGCCGTGGAAACCGGTCAGGGCGAGCAGAGTCAGGGCGAGGAGGGCCTCGTCGGTGCGCCAGCGCTTCACCCGGGACAGATCCCGGCCGAACGGGCGGACCCGGAGCGCGGGCACCTTACAGGACTTGAAGCACTCGGTGCACAGGGTGCAGTAGGTGTTCTCGTTGGTCTGCCCCAGATCGAGGCCGGTGGGGCACGCATACCCTCGGTTGTTCCCGTTCAGGCACGCTCGGGTCTGGCAGACGTCGCACGCGTCCGTGTCGGCCGGCCGGATCTCGAAGGGGGCGAACATGGCGTACATGCCGCTGGTTCGCCCCACGAGGCACACGCTGCGGCAGAACACCTTGCGATCGTACAGCAGGGCCATGCCCATCGCGCCGAGGGCCATCAGGGCCCCGAGCACCGCGGTGGTGCGAGGATCGTTGGTGATCCCCCACCCCAGCTCGGCCCAGGTGACCCCCACAAACAAGATCAGGGCCGGGTACACCGTAGATCCCCAGGCCGGCCACGGCAGGCCCAGGCTACGCACGGCTCCCCGCCGCCACGGGACCGCCCTGGAGACCAGGTTCGCCAGCGCGTCCCAGGGACAGACCGCGCACCAGATGTTGCCCGCCAGGGCGACCCCGAAGATCAGACCCGCCCACCACACGGTCCACACCAGCACCGGCGCGATGTTGCGCCCCGACGAGCCGAACAGCCCCGCCACCACCGTCAGGAGGAACAGCACGAGGATCGGGAGCTGGATCGCAGGCTGGAACCATCGCTTCCGCAGCAGACCCCGCAGGGGGCCCCGGGAGGTCAGATCGATCCTGAAGCGATCCGTGTCCGCCAGGCCCGCTCGCTCCACCAACACGAAGGTCAGGGTGATCACCAGCCCCACCGCCAGGGCGAACATCCACCCCGGTACACCCTGCATCACCATCACCATGCCCTCGTCGGTCATGATGTGCTTCATCTGGCTGTGATCCACTGTTGCCCTCCGAGGCTCACGCGGACGCAGGAGGCGCCCGGCGGGCCCCCCTGGCGCGCCCGCTGACGGACGCGATCAGGAACAGGAGCGCCACCGCGCCGGCTGCGGCCCCCAGCAGCCCCCAGGGCACCCGATCCGCCTCGAGATCGATGGTGAAGGCCAGGGGCACCGCGACCGTCCCGCCGTCGTCCTCGAGCTCGAACACCAAGGTGTAGTCCCCGGACGAGGGCAGCTCCTGGCGCAGGACATACACCCCCTCCTGATCGGTCTGGAGGCGGGCGAAGGTCGCGAGGCGCTGCCCCGACGCGTCGTCGATGTGCAGGGTGGCCTCACCCCGGTAGCCCCGCTCGCTCTCGAGATCGTAGGCGTAGGCGAACACGCGCACGTCGTTGGGGGTGTCCGAGGTGCGCCGCTGCATGCCCTGGAAGTTGAAGAACACCGCCCCTACCTCCCAGTCCCCCACCTCGTCGATGAACTCCTCGGTGGGGACCTGGGGGTAGTTGTCGAAGTAGCCGTAGTGGGGCAGGCCCTTGTTGTGGTGGGCGTGGGCGGGCTGCCCCGCGGCGATCAGCGCCGCGGCCAGGGCGGCCACGCCCCAGCGGAGCTTGTGCCCGAGCTTGTGCTGGGGGCAAGCCACCGCGCATCGGCCGCAGCTGTCGCAGCTGGGGCGGTGGGTCCGGCGGCCGGGGAACAGCCCGTAGGGACAGACCCGCTGACACACATCACAGCTGGGCGGGCAGCTCCCCCCGCTGCGCGCTATGCCCCAGATGGAGCCGCGCCCAAGCTGCTCCAGCAGCGCCCCGGTGGGGCACAGGGCGTGGCAGATCTGCCCTGGGGCGATCAGGGCGTCCACAGCCACCAGCACCGCCGCCCAGATCATCACCGTCGCCACGGAGCCGGTGAGGATCGAGGCGAGGATCCCGGTGGAGATCGACGCGTAGGGGAGCACCAGGGAGAAGATCGCGGGCCCGGCGCTGGCGGCGAAGGCCAGCGCCCCGAGGCCCACCCACAGCCCGACGCGGGGCAGCCGGGCGGCGGGCAGCGTCAGCCCGAGGAACTGCAGCCCCCGACGCACGGCGTTGCCCGCCTCGAACAGCAGCCTGGCGGGGCAGAGGAAGCTGCAGAACACGCGCCCCAGCACCACCGCCAGCCCGATCGGCAGGAGCGCCCCCGCGAGCATGGCGCCGGTGGGGGGCACGCCCTGCACCAGCAGCACGGCGATCGCCCAGGGATCGATCACCGGTGCCCCCACGGTCATCGCCCAGGGACCCCCGAGCAGCCCCTCGGACACGGCCAGGGGCTCGCCGAGCAATGACAGCAGCTGCTCGTTGCGCCAGTACAGCTCTCCGATGGCCTCGTTGGTGTGCAGGGACACCATCCGCGAGGAGTTGTGGGCCACCTTGAAGTTGCGCCAGTGCGCGCCCACCGCAGCGTAGATCACCAGGACCAGGACGCCGCACTGGATCCCCTTGCGGAAGATCTGAAAGGCGAGGTTGCGGTCGAGGCTCATGCGGTGACCTCCCGATCGACGGGCACGATGCGGATCGCCTGGGGCAGGTGGATGCACGACGCCTCGCACAGCCCACACCCGATGCACAGATCCCGGTCCACCACCGGCCGCTCGAACACCTCGATGCGCATGGCCTTGCCGGGGAACGGGCAGGCGCGGTAGCACACGCCGCAGGTGCGCGCAGGCTCGGCGTAGCTGTAGCACATGTCCCGGTTCAGCCGGGCGACCCCCATCTTCACTCGACCCGGCACCGTCTCGGGATCCGGATCTGTGGGCTGCAGGGCGCCGCTGGGGCACACCTCGGTGCACTTCATGCACGCGATGCAGCCCTGGGTGCGGGGATCGATGAACGGGGTGCCCGCCTCCGCCAGCCCGTCGTCGAGGCCATGGAAGGCGATGCACTGGTTGGGACACACATCGCCACACTGGTAGCAGCGGACGCAGGTCTTGAGGAACTCCGGCTCGGGCAGCGCCCCTGGTGGCCGGATCGGACGCCGTCGGCCGGTCCTGGGCACCATCGCCCAGAAGCGCCCCGCGACACCGCCGACGATCGCGACGGCGGCCCCGAGCAGGTGACGACGGCTCACGCCCACGGCGCCCCCTTCCGGAGCACGAGCCCCCCGATCCACAGCGTCCCGACCACGATCAACGGCAGCGTCACGGGCCACGCGCCCCCGCGACGGGGGCCGGTCGGCAGGCGCGCCTCGAAGCCGGCCAGCGGACCGTCCACCAG
This sequence comes from Deltaproteobacteria bacterium, assembly GCA_011376105.1. Lineage (GTDB taxonomy): Bacteria > Myxococcota_A > UBA796 > UBA796 > DRPG01. The sequence continues at coordinate 5,875 of DRPG01000073.1, read as the reverse complement.
CTGGATCCGGGCGCCCGGCCGCGCCTGGATCGTCGCCTCGTACAGCGCGGGCCGCGGCACGCTGCGGGGGGCGTTAGCTCCCGGGAACCGGATCTCAGCGTGCTCCCCCCGGTGGAGGATCCGCACGGTGAGGGGACCGGTCCACGGGGTGCCCGAGGCCTCCTCGAGGTACAGCCGGAGCCCGATCTTCCCGGATCCGAGGCCCGCCGCCCCGAGGGCGAGCGCCCGATCTCCGATCGTCCACTCGCGCGTGTACACCTTCGACGAGGCCTCCAGCGTCTGCTCGAACGGGGACGTCCATGGAGAGGTCTCCGACACCACCACGGGGGCTGAGGGGCCCCGGCAGGATCCCAGGACGCAGAGCGCCCCGACCGCCAGGGCGTGGGCCACCCGCCTCGGGTGGGTCAGCCGGATCCCCAGGCGGGCGGTGGGGCAGCCAGGCACGCACCGCCCGCAGCTGTCGCAGTCGTCCGACACGTGGCCCGTGCGGGGATCCAGCCCCAGCCAGCAGTCCTCGCGGCAGCTGGTGCAGCCTCGCTGGCACAGGGTGCCGCGCTTGGCCACCAGGTGGATCACCCGGTACCGGCCCAGCAGGCGCTGCAGCGCCCCGGACGGACAGATCCCACGGCAGACACCGTGCTCCCACAGCAGCACGTCGGACAGCAACATCGCGGCGAGCAGCCCCACCGCCCCGCTGCTCCCGAACAGCAGGCTGTGGGCGGTGCGGGTGACGGCCAGGTAGGGCAACACCATCGGGGCGATCCACACCCCGAGGGCGGGTCCGAGGGCGATCCCGCCGAGGAGCACCCAGCGCAGGGCCCGTGGCACCTGCAGATCCACCGCCAGCCCCCTGCGGTGGAGCCACGGCCGGGCCCGGGCGGCGGCCCGCGACAGGATCCCATACGGACACAGCCAGCCACAGAACAGCCGCCCCCCCAGCAGGTGGATCGCCCCGACGAGGAGGACCCCCACCGCCATCGGCCCCGGCGGCAGGTGGCCGGCCCCGATCATCCCGAAGGCCGCGAGGGGATCGGTGAGCTCCACCGGGCCCACCCGCAGCGACCAGGTGCCCCCCACCACCGCCCCCGGGAGCCATGACGGTGGGCTGCCCACGATCGCGTGCAGCATCCCGGAGACCTCGGCCCCCAGGGGGGTGTAGCGGACGGCTAGCTCCTCGGGATCGTACCGGTTCTCGACCGACACGGCCCACAGGCCCAGCAGCGGCGCCACCCCCACCAGGATGATCGACAGAGACTGGAGGATCCGCCTAAGGATCCGGTTTAGACTCACGACGCCCCCTTCCAGCGGGCCAGGGCCTGATCAGGCTCGTCTTCGAACACCCGGATCGCCGCGGGGACCTGGGGGCAGCGCTCCTCGCAGCGCCCACACCCCACGCAGTTGTCCAGCACCTCGGGCTTGGCCTGGCCCAGCAGGCGGATGGCCTGGCCCGGGTACGGACAGGCGTCCCGACACTCCCCGCACACACGCCCCATGTGGGACAGGCACAGCGCCTCGTCGATCCTCGCGCGCCCCATCCGGACCTCGGCCAGGATGCGCTCGTCGTCGTCGTCATCGATCGGGGTCAGGGCACCGCTGGGGCACACCTGGGTGCACTCCATGCACACGTTGCACGCCGCGGTGCGGGGCTCGAGGTAGGGGGAACCCGCCAGCCGGCCGGCCCAGGGAGGGTAGAACTGGATGCAGCCCGCGGTGCAGACCTCACCACACCGAAAGCAGCGCACGCACCGACTCAGGAAGTCGGACAGCGCGCCCGCGGTGGGGGGCAGCACCCGACCCCGCTCGGTGTCGGGCGCGCCCGCACACCCCGCAGCCAGCGCCCCCAGCATCCCCAGCACTCCGCGTCGGCTCGGGTCTGTCATGTCAGGCTCGGCTCAGCTTCTTCACCCGACCCGCGAGCTTCTTGAAGTCGACCTGGCCGCTGACGGGATCGAACGCCCGGTGGCTCACCGCGTTGACCAGCCACCGGTTCGAGGTGGGATCAGCGGAGTCGGCCACCGACAGGTTCCAGGGGGAGAACAGGTAGCCCTTGGGCACGAGGTTCCGTGCCGGACGGACCACCGAATCCAGCCCCACGGACACCCGGGCCTGGTAGCTGCCGCGTCGGGTCTCGATCTCCACCCACTCGCCGTCGACCACCCCCAGCTCCTTCGCGTCGTCTGGGTGCATCTCGACGTACTGCTCGGGCACGAGCTTGGTCGTGGTGCCGCTGCGGATCGTCTTCGCGGTGTGGAAGTGCTCGTAGACCACGCCGAGGCCGACCCAGAACGGGTACTTGCCCTCGGGGACCTGATCCCAGGCCTTGCCCAGGTGCTCGAAGTCCGGCAGCTCAGGGGTGAGCCCCTTGTCGCGGGCCTCCTTGAGCAGGTCCAGGTTGTCGATGCAGTACTTGCCCTCCACCGCGCCGAACTCCATCAGCTTGGCGGTGATCTCAGCCCGGTCGGAGTAGTCCTGCTCGCACAGGTGGATGTGCAGCTTGCCGTCGGCGTGGCGGAACGAGCCGTAGGGCTTGCTGACCCAGTTCGCGTCCTCCTGGTTCATGTACCGCCGCTTGGTGCCGCCTGCCTTGGCCACCTCGTAGGTGGGGGCAGGCCACTGGATGCCCCGGTGCTGGCGGATCTGATCGTACAGCCCGATGCCGTCCCGCTCCTCCACCTCGAGCATGCCCGTCATGTCTGCGTCGCTGCCCTTGGACGCCCTGACGAAGTCCCGGAAGACCTCCTCGGGATCGTAGTAGCCGTTCGCCTTGCGCTGGTAGGGGAAGATCTTGTCGCCGTCGAGGCCCAGGCGGTTGGCCAGCATCCGGCCCTTGTCGATCACCATGTCGATGTCGGGGCGGGTGCCGGGGATCGGGTTGGCGGTGCCGTCACACACGTAGAAGCGGCGCTCGGACTGGATGTAGGTGCCCCCGACCCACTCACCCCAGGTGGCGGCCGGCAGGATCACGTCGGCGTACAGGTTGTTGGGGGCGTGGCGGTAGATCTCCTGCGCCACGTTGAAGGTGCGCGTCAGGGCGGGGCGAACCAGGGTGTTCAGATCGGGCAGATCGATGTGGGTCGCGTAGATCAGGAACATCGCGTGGACGTCCTTCTTCATCGCGCGTTCCATCATCCCGACGGCGTACCCGGGGTTCTCCGACGCCGCGACCTGCTCGAGGCGCTCCCGCGGGATCCGCCACTGATCTGCGATCCAGTTGCGGTGCTCGACGTTGCTTAGGCCCTGGTTGAACGGCAGGCGGCCGGTCAGGCCCCCCGTCAGGCGCTCCCCCATCGCGTTGGGCTGGCCGGTCATCGAGAACGGCCCACAGCCCGGGCGCCCGATGTTGCCCGTCAGGGCCATGAGGTTGATCAGGCTGACGGTGTTGTTCTGCCCGTGGATGTGCTGGTTGTAGCCGATGCCCCAGAAGGACAACACGCCGCCTTGGCCGCGCTCACGCCCCTTGACTGAGGCCTCGGCCCACACCTCAGCCACCTTCCAGATCAGCTGGGGGTCGATCATCGTCTTGTCGGCGACGGCCTCAGGGGCGTAGCGCTTGACCCCCTCGACGTAGGCCTCCCAGCCGGCGGTGTGCTCCCGCAGGAAGTCCCACGCGACCGCGTCCTTGAACTTCGTGAGCATGCAGTACGCGAGCGCGTTGTGGATCGAGATGTCCCCGTTGATCGTGGAGAGGTGGTACGAGTTGCTCGAGTCGATCTCCTCGTAGCCCTGCACCGTGCCGGTCCGCCGGGGATCGACCACCACCGTGGGGATGCCCTTCTTCTTCTTGTGATCGGCGTTGCGCCAGAACACGATGGGGTGGGAGCCACGAGCGTTGTGGCCCCAGTGGGTGATCATGTCCGACAGCTCGATGTCTTCGTAGCTGGTGGGGGGGGTGTCGCTGCCGAGGCTCTTGAAGTACCCGGTGACCGCGGACGTCATGCACATCCGCGCGTTGGCCTCGATGGTGTTGCTCCCCAGCACCCCCTTCATGAACATGTTCTCGAGGTACTGGCCCTCGACGGGCAGCTGGCCCGAGCCATACAGCGCGACGCTGTTGCCGCCGAACTTCTCCGCGATCTGAGCGACCCTCTCGACGATCAGCTCCTCAGCCTCCTCCCAGGTCGCCTCCCGGAACAGATCGTCTTCGAACCTACCCTTGGTGGCGGAGACATGATCGGTCAGGGGATCGCTCATGTCCTTGCGGATCAGGGGCACGGTGAGGCGATCGACGTAGATGGCCTCGTTGGACGACAGGCCCTTGATACACTGCAGGCCCTTGTTGGTCGGGTGCTCCGAGTCGGGGATCATCCCGACGATCTTGCCCTTCTCGACCTGGATCTTCGTGCCACAGCCCACCCCGCAGTACGGGCACGCGGACAACAGGTTGGTGGGCACGTCCCGCTCGGGGGGCTCGGTGGCAGAGCCACCGGCGACCGGCATCTCAGGGGGGGCCTCGTCGGTGCCCGGGGTGTCGTCGTTGGAGCCTCCGAGGCAGGCCGCAGCCACGGCCGCGCTGCCGACGCCCATGCCCCTGAGCATCCCGCGGCGGGTGAGGCCGCTGGGGGGGGGCTCGTCGGGCATCTGGGTGAGGATCTCTTCGTCGCGTGCGGCCCAGATGGACTCGTCTCTGCGATCGGACATGGGGTCTCCCTGCCTACCAGGCATTTGCGCGGAGGTACTTGATGATCGAGTCGATCTCGTCTGGACTCAGGTTGGCGACGGCCACCGGGGACTTCTCGTCGAACGGGCGCATCGCGGTGTTGTCCTTGCCTTTTGCGATGACCGCGCGGAGCATTCCGTCGCTGGCCTGATCCAGGAAGGCCTTGCGGCCGATGCCCGTGCCCGAGCCCGCCTCTGAGTAGCCGGCCCCGGAGCGACCGTGGCAGCGGCTACAGATCGACATGTAGAGCTTCTGGCCAGCGTCCGCCGTGCCGGTGAGGGGTGCGTCGTTGAGCTGCACCCCGTCGTCGGCCTGCCACGATCGGATGTACGCGACCAGCCCAGCGATGTCCTCGTCGTTCATCATCGAGGCCCAGCTGATCATGTTGGTGCCGGGGCGCCCCTCCCGGATGGTCCGGCTGATGAAGTCGTTGGAGACGATGGCCAGGTAGGACGAGCTGTTGAGGCGCGGCCCCATGCCCACCCGCCCCTCGCCCGCCTCCCCGTGGCAACCGGCACAGGTCGCGAACTTCTCCTTACCGTGGGACACCTGCTCAGGGGTCCCGGGGGATTGATCCGCTCGGGGCTCGAACGCCACCGCGGTGGCGCTCATGAGGCCCGCAAGGGCGAACAAGAGTCTCGGCACGTCGACCTCCTCAGTCAGGGGGGGGACAGCAACTGCTGTGCCACCAGAGCGCGCCCTCCATTGCCTTGGACCCAGCTGGATTGGGGCTCTCCGGGGGATCCAGGGGTGGGTGAAATCACCCATGGGTGTAGGTGAAATCACCAGACACACACAGGGCCCCCTTCCATCTGACAGGGGGGAGCGTCCGGGGCTGCAGGCACGCCCTTCGCAGGGCGCGAGGGGCAAGGAGACGTCACATGTGGATGTGGATGTGGATGTGGATGCTCGGGATCGCGTCGGGGGGCGAGGCTCCGGAGATCGTCCCGATCGCGCAGGTTCGACCCCGGATAGAGGCCCACACAGGTCGAGACGGAGCCGAGGGCGGGGCCGTCGCGGCGGTGACCCAGCGCGTCAGGCTCGGCGCAGAGATCTCGACCGGCGCGATCGGGGTCACCGTGGCGATGCAGGACGTCCGGATCTGGGGGGAGGAGACGAACACGCTGTTCGACTTCTCCGCCGATCAGCTCGATCTGCACCTCGGGTCGCTCAGCTGGACCTCGGCGGGGGGGGACAGGATCGTGGTGGGTCGCCAGG
>DRPG01000072.1 GCA_011376105.1 Deltaproteobacteria bacterium | reverse complement strand
GCTGGCCATCGCCCCCCCCGCCCCTCTCGGGGTGATGGCGCTGCGCGCCGGGGTGGCCGCCGTCGCGGGGGCCATGGCAGAGCTGCTGGCCAGCCGGATCGACGACAACCTGGCGATCCCGCTGGCGGCCGCGGCCGCGGGCGCGCTGCTGCGGACCCTGGGAGGATGACAGTGGGCTGGTTCGGTGATCTCAAGCGACGCCACGAGGCGCTGATCGAGGAGTATGGGAAGGCCGCCATCGCCACCTACTTCACGATCTTCTTCGGCACGCTGCTCAGCTTCTGGCTCGCGATCAAGTCCGGCGTCGAGCTCAGCGGGGCCGCGGGCAGCGCGGGCACCATCGGTGGCGCCTACCTGGCGACCAAGCTGACTCAGCCGGTGCGGATCGGTGTGACCCTGGTGCTCACCCCGGCGGTGGTGGGGGTGTGGCGCAGGCTCCGGGGCCACGAGCCCCCCCCGCAGCTGCCCGCGTCCTCCCCCGAGGACTAGCGGGGGCGAGCCCCTCCCCGGGGGAGCGCTCCACCAAAGCGAGCCCGACCACGCCCCACACCCAGAGCACCGCGCTCGCCCGGGTGAGCCAGTCGTTGGACAGGGGCGCGGTGAGGGCGCTGCCCACCAGCAGGCCAAACGCAAGCGCCGCCGGCCCGGCCCCGTCGCGGGCGCGGCGCCACAGCAGGGTGGCGGCCCAGCCCAGCCACAGCCCATAGATCCCCACCCCCACGAGGCCCAGCTGGAACCAGAGGCTGAGCAGATCGCTGTGGGGATCCAGGTGGCGATGGAGCCCCAGGTGACCTCCGAGGCCCCGGCCCCAGATCAGGACCCAGGCCCCCTCGTCGAGGAAGCGGGCCAGGCTGTCGGCCCAGATCCGCCCCCGGGAGGAGCCGATGGCGCCCCAGCCCCCCGGCGGGGGGGGGAGGGTGAGCACCGACAGCACATCCCCCAGGCGCCCGGAGGCCACCGCGGCGACGGCCCCCAGCCCGGAGGCCAGAGCCGCCCAGCGCCACCGCCGGGCCGCGCAGGCGGCCCCCAGCGCTGCACACGCAGCCCACAGCCAGGCCGTCCGCACGAACGTGGCCCCCAGGCAGATCGTGGCCCCCAGCGCGACGATCCCCGCCCAGCGGTGGCGCCGGGCCAGCCCCCACGCGGTCACGCTCACGAGCGCCATCACGCCCGCGTGGGTGTGCACGTTGCCATAGCCCCCCAGCAGCCGGGGCCAGCCATGGAGCACGTGAGCCGCGGGCTGTCCGACGAGCAGCGCGAGGACGCTGATCCCCACCGGCAGGCCCGCGGACGCCACCCACAGCGCCAGGGTCCCCCGGGGGGGCGGCGCCACCCACAGGGCGAGGAGCCAGGCCACCGGGATCAGCAGGTGCAGCCCATAGGCGACGGCCAGCCGGGGCTGCCCGGCCCGGAGCACGCCCACGCCGATCACGCCGATCAGCAGCCACAGCACGGGCGCCAGCGGGTGTGCAGCGGCCCGGCGCCACCTGGACGCGACGATCGCCACCAGGATCAGGGACAAGATCCCGGAGCCGAGGCGCCCGAGGGAGCCCACCGGGGTCTGTACCCACCACGACAGATCGAGCGCCAGCCGCAGCGGCACGGCCAGGGCGAGGATCCATCCGGTGGGGGGGCGTGCCACCGTGGGGTTGTACAGCAGGGCGGAGCGGGTGACGAGTCACGGTGCAGACGGTGGATGTCGCTGGTGTAGCGGTGGGGGCCCTCGACGCCGGGGGCTGGGTGGATCACCTCTGTGCGTGCGTGTCCAGGGGAGGAGCGCACCACCACGTGTCGCTGAACGCGGCAAAGTGGGTGGCCCTGCGCACCGATCCCGAGCTCCGGCGCATCGTCCACAGCGCCACCAGCGTCGCAGCCGACGGCGTGGGGATCGTGTGGGCCGCACGCCTCGCCGGCACCCCCCTGCCCCAGCGGGTGCCCGGCGCGGATCTGGCCGAGGCCCTGATCCGACAGGGGATCGTGCGGAGCTGGCGGGTGGGGCTGCTCGGCGCCCGTCCCCCGGTGCTGCAGCGCGTGGTGGAGCAGCTGTCTACAGCCGGAGCCGATCTCGTCTTCGCCCACCACGGCTACTTCCACGACGCCGCCGCGATCGCCGACGCCATCGCCGGGGCCCGGCCCGAGCTGCTGCTGGTGGCGCTGGGCTCCCCCCGGGCTGAGCGCTTCATCGGGCGCCACCTCGCCCGGATGCAGGTCCCGCTGGTGCTGGGCGTGGGAGGCACCCTCGACGTGTGGGCGGGGGGGGCGAGGCGCGCTCCCCGGCTGGCTCAGCGCGCTGGTCTCGAGTGGGCCTGGCGCCTCGCCTTGTCCCCACGAGCGCGGTTTCAGCGTGCCCTGGTCGACACCGTCCGGTTTGCCGCCGCCATCGCCCGGGGCGAGCGCGTCCCCATGGAGCCATCGTGAGCCGGCTGGCCTGGGGCCTCGCCCGGCTCCGGAGGATCCACCCTGGGGAGATCCCCGCCCGGCTGGGGCAGCAGCTGTGGCTGCGGCTGCCCCCCGCAGCGCCTGATCCGGGGCCCCGACGCCGCTGTCCCCTGCCAGCTCCGCCCCCGGAGGGCCCCCGGGCCGAGCTCGGGCCCTTCCTCCGGCACGGCCACGAGGTGCTCGGGAGCTGGATCGAGCCCAGGCACCGGGCCTGCTTCCACCGCGATCCCCAGGCCCGCACCCCCTGGCCCGATCGCTCTGGTCACCGGCTGGATCTGCTTGGATCTCCCCAGGATCCGAGGCGGACCTGGGAGCTGGGGAGGCTCCAGCACCTGGCGTGGCTCAGCGCCGCGGGGCCGGAGGCACGGCCGGCGATCGAGGCTGATCTGTCCTGCTGGATCGCACAGCACCCTCCAGGCCGTGGCCTCGGCTGGGCCTCCACCCTGGAGGTCGCCCTGCGGCTGGTGTCCCTGGTCCAGATCGGCGGGGCCTTCCCCAGCGAGCCCCTGTGGCGCTCGGTCGCGGCCCACGCCGCCTGGCTGATCCGGCACCCGTCGGTGGGCTCGTCCGCCCGCAACCACCGGATCGCAGAGCTCGGAGCGCTGGCCCTGGCCTCCGAGGCCCTGCCGGACGCGTCCGGGGCCCGACGTTGGCGGCGCGCGGCGGCTCAGCTGCCCGGAGCGCTGGCACACCAGCTCCACCCCGACGGAGTGGGGATCGAGCAGAGCACCGCCTACCTGGCCTTCGTCATCGAGTGGGGGCTGCTCGCCCGGGCGCTCGGGATCGAGGGGCTGGATCCCGCGCTTCGTCGGGCCACCCGCTTCCTGCTCCACCTGGTGGACGCCTCGGGCGAGGTCGTGTCCCTCGGAGACAGCGACGACGGCAGGGTGCTGGCCACCACAGTGGGCCCCGAGATCGGCTACGTCCGCTCGGTGATCGCGGCGGCGGCGGCGGTGCTGGGGCTGCCCGCCCCCGGTGGCGAGCGCTCCGACGATCCGAGGCACCACGTCCTCAGGGTCCCCGCCGCGCGTCCCTGGCGCGATCCAGGGAGCAGGACCTTCCCCCAGGGGGGGCTGACCGTGCTCCGACACCGGGATCGGGTGGTGGTGTTCGATCATGGTCCCCTCGGGGAGCCCGATCTGGGCGCCCACGGGCACGCTGACGCGCTCTCAGTCTGGGTCCACCTCGGCTCCGGCCCCCTGGTGGTGGGGCGGGGCACCGGCCAGTACAACGCCGATCCCCCTCAGCGGCGCTTCGCCCGGGGCTCGAGGGCTCACCCCACGGTGGTGATCGACGGCATCGATCAGAGCGAGCCCCACACCCACCCCTTCCTCTGGCGTAGCCGGGCCCGGGCTCGGCTGCTCAGCGTCGATCCCGGGGCGGGGCAGGCGATCGCCGAGCACGACGGCTACCTGGCGCGCCTGGGGGTGGTGCACCGCCGCAGCGTGGCGCTACACGACGATCGCCTGGTGTTGCTCGACACCCTCGAGGGCTCCGGGCGTCGGCACGTGGCGATCGTGCTGCCGCTGGCGCCGGAGCTGCGGGCTCGTCCGGGCCCCGGAGGGATCGAGCTGCTCAGCGCAGGCCAGCACGTGACCACCCTCGTCGTCGATCCCCGCTGCCGGGCACGGATCGTACGGGGCGGGGCCCGGCCCGGCCCGGGCTGGCACAGCCCACGGTACGGGGTGCAGATCCCAGCCACCACCGTGTCCCTGGAGGCACGCCCGTGGCTGCCGGTGACGCTGCGCACCGAGCTATGGTTCTGCGATCCGGGGCCCCGAGACCGCACCGCCCTCCAGCCTCCGGGGGATCTCGAGCCGGGGCCAGGCGTGTAGCTCACCTGGAGCGCGGAGATCTGGACGCCCGCCCCACATCCCACCTCCGGCGACCCGGGCTCGATCCGGGGGGGGCGGGGATCGAGGCCGAGCAGCCGCGCGATCACGAGCAGACGATCCGGGTGGGCCTCTGCCAGGGGGCGCCCTCTGCAGGGGGTGCTCGTGGGGGATCGGTCGCCCCGGCCGTGCCACCCGCGCGTTATCGGTCAGCTCGGAGGTGCGGTCGTGACGTGGTGGCTCGCCTTGCTCGCCTGTGGTGGTGGGGTCACGGGGATCTGTCGCCCCGGCTTTGTGCAGGGCCCCGACAAGCACTGCTACCCTCCCCCCCCCGACGATCCAGCCCCCTCCCTCACCGACGCGCTGGAGCACCTCCCGGACTGCGTGCCCCACAAGCCCGCCGCCGAGATCGATCTGGATCGGGGCTGCGCGGCGGATGCCTGCGCAGGCGACACGTTCGTGGAGCTCGATCTGTCCCTGGGCGAAGATCCTGACTGTGAGCCCCTCGACGGCACCGATCTGCTCGAGTGCACCTGGAGGGGCGAGGTGGCCGCCCGGTTCCGGGGCTCCGGAGATCGCCCCGACGACGGCACCCGCACCGACGAGATCCACCTGCTGAGCGGCTACGACGGCGCCACAGCCGAGGGGCTGGGCCCCGACATCGCCCCCCGCTGCTTCATCGAGGAGCTGGGGACCCCGGATCTGGTCGTCGTCGAGGATGTTGGCGGCGCCCTGTTCGTGAGCCAGATGACCTATGAGCGCTACGGCCTGATCGTGCTGGACTGGCTCGACGAAGATGGAGGTCCCCGCGCCGATGGGATCGTCGATCAGCTCCGGCTGTCGGGGGCCCCCGAGTGACGGACGGAGACCCGATCTATCTCGATCACAACGCGACGACGCCGCTGCTGCCGGAGGTCCTCGACGCGATGCTGCCCTGGCTGCGGGATGGGTTCGCCAACCCCAGCAGCGATCATCGAGGGGGGCGCCGCGCCCGCCGGGCGCTGGACGAGGCGAGGGAGGCGCTGGGGGCGCTGCTGGGGGCTCCCCCAGCCTCTGTGTGCTTCACCTCGGGGGGTACCGAGTCGAACAACCTCGCGATCTTCGGCACCCTCGCCGCGATCCCCGGGCGCCCCGGGGTCGTGACCTCCACCCTCGAGCACCCCGCGGTGGCCGAGCCCTGCCGAGCGCTCGCCGGGCGAGGGCACCCGCTCACCTGGCTGCCCGCTGGCTCCGATGGCCGGATCCAGCTGCCCGACGCCCTCCCCGCCGACACCGCGCTGGCCACGGTGATGCTCGCCAACAACGAGACCGGAGCGCTGCAGCCCGTCGAGGAGCTGTGTGGGCTGGCCCGCCAGGTCGGGGCCCTGATCCACACCGACGCAGCCCAGGCTGTTGGCAAGGTGCCGATCCAGTTCGACGCCCTGGGGGTCGATCTGCTGACCGTGGCCGGCCATAAGCTGTATGCACCCAAGGGGATCGGCGCCCTGGTGATCCGCCCGGGCACACCGATCCGATCCCTGCTGCTGGGGGCCGGCCACGAGGGCGGGCTCCGCCCCGGCACCGAGAACGTGGCCAGCATCGTGGCCCTGGGGGTGGCGGCCCGGCTGGCCGCCGCCGATCTCGAGGCTGAGATCGCGCGCCAGCGCGCCCTCTCTGAGCGGCTGTGGGCGTCGCTGCAGCGCCGGATCCCTGGGCTGCGCCGCACCATCGCCCCTCAGCTCGCCCTGGCCAACACCCTGCACGTCCGGTTCCCCGGCGTGGTCGGCGCCCGGATCCTGGCCCGCACCCCACAGCTGGCGGCCTCCACCGGCTCGGCCTGCCACGCGGGTGAGACCCACCCCAGCGCCGTGCTCCTGGCCATGGGCCTCGAGCCCATGGACGCGCTGGGGGCGGTGCGGCTGTCCCTAGGGCGCAGCACCACCGAGGCACAGATCGATCGCGCCGCAGAGGCACTGGGTGACGCCTACCTCAGCTGCGCGGCCTGAGCCTGGACAGGTCGTCGTCGATCTCGATCCGGGACAGCAGCTCGAGGCGCACCGTGTCGGGGGCGCTGGTGCACGCTTGATCGAGCAGGGTCCTCGCCTCGTCCAGCTCGCCGAGGCGGATCAGGGTCGAGAGCACATTGCCCAGGTTCTCGCTGGTGCGCTCGCGCTCGAGGGCCCGGGTGAACCAGTCCAGGGCGACCTCGTACCGCCCGAGCAGGTAGGCGAGCACGCCCCGGTGGCGATCCGCCGACGCGAGGTAGGCGTCGCGGTGGGGCCCGCCCTCGTCGAGGGCGACCATCTCCTGCTGGCCCGCCAGCCGTGCCGCCTCGGCGTAGTCGCGCACGTTGGGGCTCGCGGCCAGGACCCCCAGCGCCGACAGCTTCATCACCCGATCGATGCGCCCGGCTGCGTACAGCTGGAGGATCCGGAGGCGGATCTGCTCGGGATCGTTGTCTGGATCCGCGATCGCAGCGGCCACCCCCGACAGGGCCTCGCGCTGAGCGGCGGGCACGGATGAGGGGGGGACGAGGTACGAGCCAACCCGGATGGTCGAGCGGATCCGATCCAGGATCCTGCGGTAGTCCAAGGGACCCTCCGATCCGGTGAGGTGGTCGTGCAGTCGTGCTTGTTAAGGCTCCGATCCAGCGGACCGGGATCCGGATCAGGTCACAGACTCCCCGGCGACGACCCTGCGCGCGGCCTGGGTGAGCCACACCTCGTGTTGGAGCTTGGCGTTGGTCGCCAGCTCTGAGACCCGCCTCCGGATCCGCTGTACACGCTGGGTCACCGCGGCCCGGGAGACCCCGGCACGGCGGGCGAGCTCAGCCTTGGAGCCAGCCTCGAGCAGCGACAGCAGGTAGGTCTGATCCGCGTCCGACAGGGGACTGCTGGCCACCCGCTCGCTGTTGGCGTCGGGCGCGGGCAGCCGAGCGCTCCAGTCCTCGACCAGCTCCACCGCCTCGCTCTGCAGCAGCGCGCGCTCCCGATCCCGCCTGCGCACGATCCGCCAGGTGGTGCGATCCGAGATGGTCCGCACAAAGCCGAACAGCTCGGGCAGCGTCTCACCCCGGAAGGACGCGAGGCTCCCCTGCAGCAGCTGAACCAGGACGTCTGCGACGACCTCCTCCTGCTCGGAGAGGGACAGGGCACCTCCGCAGTGGCGGCTGACCGC
>DRPG01000071.1 GCA_011376105.1 Deltaproteobacteria bacterium | reverse complement strand
GGAGGAACCGGAAGCAGAGCCCCTCGAGCTGGGACTTCAGCCGCGACAGGCCCAGCCGGTTGGCGATGGGGACATAGATCTCCATCGTCTCGGTGGCGATCTGAGCGCGCTTGCTGGGGTTGTGGTGCTCGAGCGTGCTCATGTTGTGCAGGCGGTCCGCGAGCTTCACCAGGATGACGCGCAGATCGCGGCTCATCGCCAGCATCATCTTGCGGAAGTTCTCCGCGGCGAGCTCCTCGCGGGATCGGAAGCGGAGCTTGCCGATCTTGGTGACCCCGTCGACCAGATCGGTGACGGTGGAGCCGATCTCGGCCTGCATCTCCTCCTTGGTGATGGGGTTGTCCTCCAGCGCGTCGTGCAGCAGGGCCGTCGCGATGGTCTCCACGTCCATCCGGAGATCCGCGAGGATCATCGCGACGGACAGCGGGTGGGTGAGGTAGGGCTCACCGGACTTGCGGGTCTGGCCGGCGTGGGCCCGGGCAGCCAGCAGGTAGGCGTTCATCACCGGCTTCAGATCCGCATCCGGCGAGTAGCCCTGGATGCGCTCCATGATGTCGGAGATGGTGGGGGATGGGTCTGTGATGGTGGGCGACAGCACCGGCCCTCCACCCTGAGTGTATCCACGGGACCACAAACGGACAGCCATCCGAGCACACAACGGCTCAGGTGCCGCGACCCATGGCGATCCTAAGCAGCTCCATCACCTGATCGGCGTGGACCCGGAGCACGCCCCCCTCCCCCGGTCCGTCGAGCAGGCGGCGGATCCACCACCCGGCCCGCCAGTCCTCCCAGGCCCGCTGGAGATCGCCACGCTGCAGCGCGAGCTCAGCCGAGATCTCCTCGACGTCGGCCACCCGCGCGATCCGCCAGGGATCGTCCCAGGTGGTGGAGGCCTGGCGGTAGGCCTCGAACCGGACAGCGCCCAGCTGATCCAGGCCCGCGGCCCGCTGCAGCGCGGCCTCGTGCAGAGCCACCAGCGAGCTGAGCAGGGCTGCAGCGGCGGGATCCGGGGCCTCGGGGGGGGGCCCGGCCCGGAACAGGGGGCGGGGGGGGGAGACAGCCATGCAGCGAGGTAGCGCGCCGGGGGGCCGGCGGCCCGGGCCGTGGACTCCCCCCGGCGCTGGGGGTATACACGTCCTGGTGGTGGGCGACGATCCAACCCCCCGGCGTCACCTGCTCGAGGCGCTGTGCGACAGCGGGCTGCGGATCCGGGTGCACGGGGGCCCCAGCCGGGCGGCGAGGCCCTGGCCCTGCGCCGGCAGCTGGTGGCCGAAGATCCGGAGGACGCCCGGTGGCAGGAGCTGCTCGCGATCGGCTTGGATCGCCTGGCGGACGCGACCGGCGCCCAGGGCAAGCAGGGCGAGGCGATCGAAGCGAGCGAACAGGCGATCGCGCTGATCGAGCAGCTCGTGTGGATGGAGCCGGCCCACCCCGGGTGGCGGGGTCGCCTGGCCTCGGCCTGGATCCGCAGGGGGGAGCTCGCCAGGGCCGCTGGGGCGCCGGACGACGCCCGTCGGGCCTGGCACCGGGCCGCGGCCATGGCGAGCCAGCTGCTGGAGCTGGGCACCTCGCCGGCCGCGCCACAGGCCCGGAGGCTGGCCACCAGGCTCACCACCGAGGGCCTACCCGATCCCTATCTAGCGCTGATCCTTGAGCAGATCCTGCGGCGCGCGGGGATCGCAGAGGCCTCAGCCCGGGCGAGGCCCGGCGTCGGCGCAGGGGCTCACCGGAGCCCCCGGAGGGCGCCCTGGGCCTCAGGGCTCGAAGCGATACCCCGTGCCGTGGACCGTGAGGATGTGCCGGGGCTGCCCGGAGATGTCCTCGATCTTCTTCCTCAGCTTGAGGATCTGGTTGTCGACCGTGCGGGTGGTCAGGGCCGCGGTGTAGCCCCAGACCTCCTGCAGCAGCTCGTCCCGGCTCACGTCCCGGCCCCGGTGGGTGATCAGGTAGGCCAGGGTGCCTGCCTCGTGGGTGGTCAGGTGGGACTCCTTGTCGTCCTTCCACAGGGTCCGGCGGCGTAGATCCACCTTGACGTTCCCAAAGTGGAACACGTCGGGGGTGCGGGGCTCGGACGAGCGCTCCCGGAGCCGGGCCTTGACCCTCGCGATCACCTCCCGGACCGAGAACGGCTTGGTGACGTAGTCGTCTGCACCCATCTCCAGGCCCATCACCCGATCGATCTCGTCGGTCCGGGCGGTGAGCATGATCACGGGGACGCCGGGAAACTCCTGCTTGACCGTGCGCATGACCTGCAGCCCGTCGATGCCCGGCAGCATGATGTCGCTGATCACCAGATCCGGCGTGCGCTCGCGCACCGCGGCGACGGCATCCTCCCCGTTGTCGACGTGGCGGACCTCGAAGCGCTCGTGCTCCAGCGCAGCGACCAGGCCCATGGCGATGGTGTTGTCGTCCTCCACCACGAGGATGTCGGCACCAGCGATGTTGGACTCCAAGGGCTCCTCCGTTGATCCATATGGAAGGGCAACACAAGACCGACGACCATGCAAGGATCTGGATGGCTCGCTCGACCTCCGCTACCTCTACAGCGCTGTATAGACACCGGGTGACCTATCGCCACCACCGTGGTGCCGAGGTCACCGCCACTACGATACGAGGCCCCGATGTACGAGTGGACGCTGTCTTCAGGGCCTCGACGGCTCCTGATCCGGCTCTGTGACTGGCCCGGCGCCGAGCCCCCGATCGTGATCCTCCATGGCTTCCTGGAGCAGGGGGCCGCCTGGGATCGGGTGGCCCGGCGCCTACCACGGAGGGTGATCGCCCCCGATCAGCGGGGGCATGGCCGCTCGGGGCACGTCGGAGGGGGCGGATTCTACCACTTTTGGGACTATGTCGCCGACGTCGATGCGCTGGTGCAGCACCTCGGCGCGCCGGTGGATCTGGTCGGGCACTCCATGGGCAGCACCGTGGCGGCCCTGTTCGCCGGTGCTCGTCCCGACGCGGTCCGGCGCCTGGTCCTGGTGGAGGGCCTCGGCCCCCCCGACGTCACCCACGCAGCGATCGATCGTGCGCGTCGGTTCCTCGACGATCTTCGCGCTCCCCCGAGCCACAGCCCCCTGGCCTCCGTGGAGGCGGGGATCGAGCGCGTGCAGCTGTACAACCCCTCCATCCCCACCGAGATCGCCCGCGCCCTGGTGGCGCGCACCACCCGCCCGAGCCCGGGGGGGCTGGTGTGGACCTGGGATCCCCTGCACCGGGCACGATCGCCGGTGCCGTTCCAGGCGCCCCTGTTCCGGCGCTTCCTCGCTGAGATCACCGCACCTACGCTGGTGATCAAGGGCAGGCGCTCCGGCTTCGTCGTCGCGGACGAGGCCCAGCGGCTGGCGGCCCTGGCCGACGCCCGGGTGGCGGTGGTCGACGACGCAGGGCACCTGATCCACCACGACGCCCCCGAGGCACTCGCCACCCTGATCGAGGAGCACCTCTCGTGATGGAAGATCTCCCGGAGCTGCTGACGGCGCTGGCTAGCGAACAGACGAGGGCACGGACCGCAAAGAACCTGCGGTGTATCCGGGGCATCCGAGGGGTCCCCCAGGGAGAGATCGCCCGGATCGCGGCCGAGCTGTGGCGCTCGGATCCTCCCCAGCTACCGAGGGACGGCCCCGAGCTCGCCGCGGCCTTTGGCGCGGCCTGGGAGGACGGCCTGATCGCGATCGCGCTGCTGGCCACGGCGCTGGCCGACGATCCGCCCCTGGCGTTGCAGATCGGCCTCGACTGGGCGGAGCGCACCGACGATCTGCTCACCGCAGACGCCCTGGGGTGGCTGATCCTCGCCCCCTGTGCCCTGCTGTCGAGCTGCGAGGATGAGATCCTCGCCCGGCTGGAGCCGTGCAGACCCGAGGCCCGCAGGGCTGCGATCGCCATGGGGCTCGGCCTCCTCCCGCTCCCGGTCGAGGGCCCGGCGGCGGCCGGTCTCCGCGCCAAGCACGGGATCCGCCACGTCCAGATCGTCGACCACGCCCGCTCGGATCGCCTCGCCCCCCTGTGCAGCCACCTCGCCCGGGACCCCGCTCCGGCGATCCAGAAGGGCCTGCGCAGGGTCCTGCGGGCCTGGGGGGCTCATGATCCCGGGGCCCTGGTGCGCTGGGCGGCCGAGGTGAAGGGCGGGCTCCCCCGGATGCTCTCCGACGAGGTCCGGCGCACGAGCCGGCGACACGCGGGGTCTCCGTGAGCGAGGCCACCGTCGCGCTGGCCGCAGGCTGCCTGCTGCAGATCGCCGAGACCCAGCTGTCCGCGTCGGAGGGCGGCTGGATCGAGGAGACCCACCTCGAGGTCGCCGCTGATCCAACCTGTCCCTGGATCGTCTGGCCCCTGCCGCGGGGGGCGAGGCTCGAGGAGGCACAGGCGAAGACCCGGCTGGGGGACGGCACCCACACCCGCCTCGGGAGCGCGCGCTGGGAGCACGGGGCGCCCCACATCGACGGCACGATCCGGGTCACCCTGCACCTGCCCGAGCTGCTGTCGGGGGATCGGGTGGTGATCGACGTGGTGCGTCGCTGGCCCGAAGGGCCGCTGAGCTGGCGGCCGGGGGCAGCCCGGTACTGGCGGGCCGAGCTAAGAGATCGGAGCGGCGCGCTCCAGCTCGAGGCCACCGGAGACGTCCGGAGGCACCCCCGGCGACCCCGGATCTGGACCACCGACGCACCCGAGGCGCTCGCCGCCCAGCTGATCGCGCCCGAG